>CAMYWN010000034.1 GCA_947302765.1 uncultured Candidatus Saccharibacteria bacterium | reverse complement strand
TGTGCGTAGCGCAACTTTATTTAAAGGATAATTTTTTACTTGAACGTAAACTAACGAAAGATGACGTCAAACCGCGGTTACTCGGGCATTGGGGAACCTGCCACGGCATAAATCTTGCCTATGCTAATCTAAAATCGTATTTCGGCGACGATCCTAATTTTAGTTTTGTTCTAGGGCCCGGACATGGGTTCCCGGCACTGCAGGCGAACTTATGGCTAGACGGAGAATTGGCAAAAGTAGATTCTCGTGCCACAGTTAATCAGGCCGGCCTCGAATACATCTGTCGTCATTTTTCTTGGCCGGACGGTTTCCCAAGCCATGCTAGCCCGATGACACCCGGTGTAATTACTGAGGGAGGGGAACTAGGCTACGCACTTGCAAATGCGTACGGAAAATGCCTTGGTCACCCTGAAATGACCATCGCCGTCCTGATAGGTGATGGAGAGTTAGAAACGGCCACGGCGATTGACTCATTAAATCTTCATAATTTACTAAGTGGACCCTCCAATGGCCAGGTACTGCCGATTTTGCATCTAAATGGATACAAAATTTCCGCCCCTTCCATCTATGCCCGCAAGTCAGAAAGAGAATTGAATGAACTAATCCGAGGCTTCAGTTTTACACCGCGTTGGGTAGGAGAGAATATCGAAGACTTCCAAAGTGCACTCAGAGAGAACATCGAGGCACCATTATATATTATGCAAACTGAAAAGGGGGAAGGTGGCCCCAACCGACATCATGATGCCCACCAAATTCCCCTTAAAAATCCGAAATCCAACGAAAAGGAGCTTCAAGAATTGGAAGATTGGCTTTCTTCTTACCATTTTGGAGAATTGTTCGATAAAACAAAAGGAGTTTCGTTATGATGAACCACGTCAACCGGCCGACTAAAAAGCTCCGCTCATCCGCAAAAAAAATTGGTGAGCTACTAGCCGCAACGTTAGAGAGAGATCCACATTTTTATTTCTTCTCTCCAGACGAAACCACATCGAATAAATTCGATAAAGTTTTCGAGGTGGAAAAAAGAGCGTGGGGGGATTTACCACAGGAAACCTGGGACTTACCGGAATCATCGGGTGGGAGGATTATCGAAATGCTTTCCGAAAATGTGCTTTTTTCAGTCATGACTGGACACCTAGCAAACGGAGAGCGCGCCATGACGGGAAGTTACGAGGCGTTTTACCCCATTATTACTTCGCAGATTCTGCAACAAATGAAGTTTATTAAACAAACGAGCGCCACAAAATGGCGCGCACCAATGCCGGCAGTCAACCTGCTTTCGACATCGACGTGTTGGCGACAAGACCATAATGGCTTTACACATCAGTCTCCTGCTTTGATTTCGACGCTTCTGGCAATCCCTTCTGGTCTAGCTAATTGTATTTTCCCACTCGACGACATGGCAGCCAAGGAATCATACGAATTCATGCTAGACTCCGTTAATGTTGTAAATCTGACAACATTTGACAAAAATGAGCGACCTAGGTATCTCTCCGCCGAACAAGCTAAATCGTTTTACTACAATGGTGGAGCCGCGATTATTGATGAGTACTCGGATAATGAGCCGGATTTCGTGATAGCTGGATGCGGAGACATTGTGGCGCACGAAGCAATTAAGGCGATCGAAATTTTGAAGAACGATATTCCGGAGATAAAACTCCGATTCGTCTACATCAATGCTCTTACATATCGGAGTATCGGGACGCGCGGTAATCGCCTCGGTTCTGCCGGTTTTGCAAGGTTGTTTACCGAGGATAAGCCAATTCTCGCCAACTTTCATGGCTATCCGGAAACTTTGGAAACGATTCTAGAAAACTATACATACAGGGGAAGATTACGCGTGCACGGGTTTTATGAAGAGGGCTCTACTACTACTCCATTTGAAATGCTGAGAAGAAATGCCGCGTCGAGATATGATTTAGCCATAGATGTTGCCAGGTGTTGTAAACGTGATGATTTAGTTTCAAAGTACAAAGAGGCCATAATTAGTAATCACCAATATGCCGTCGAAAACGGAGAAGACAAAGAGGCGTTTTCCGATTAAACTGGCCCCTTGAAAGTTTGCATACAGCTGATAATTATTTTATGATATAATAATTGAGTTATGGATTATTTATTATTAGTAATAACACTAGCAATTTTTGCGGAGACTTCTTTTTTGTCCTTTAAGAAACACGCCTATAGTCGACCGAATCGCAAAAGAATTTATATCGACACCTCTGCGCTAATCGATGGGAGAATCCTAAACGTAGCACGAACTGGCTTTATAGAAGGCGATTTGGTTATATTGAAAAGCGTACTGAAGGAATTACAGCTGCTTGCAGACGGAAAAGATAGCGAAAAACGCAGCCGAGCTCGTACTGGGCTAGAGAATGTGTCGGAACTGGAAAGAATAATTGAAGTAAATACCGAGATTGTCGATGACGGCGAAAATGGCCAGGGAGTAGACGACAAACTATTAGAAATTGCTAAGAAAAATCGCGGAGCAATCCTGACCCTAGACTATAACCTAATTAAGGTGGCGGAGGCGGAAAAAATTCAAGCGCTAAACATTAATGACCTAGCGATTGCTGTACGGACGGAATTTTTGCCAGGACAGCGTATGAAGCTAAGAATCGCCGAAAAGGGCGCAAATCGCGGCCAAGGCATAGGACATCTTCCTAACGGAACAATGGTAGTAGTAGACAAAGCCTCAAATAAAGTCGGAAAAGAAGTTACCGTGGAATTTGTAAGATTCCACGAAACTTCTTCTGGTAAAATGATCTTTGCGAAAATCCTCAAATAGGTGCGGCCGTTTCGTGGGCTAATCTTTAGCCTTTTCTTTTTCGTCCGTCTTGGGTGGAGTAACGGCCTTCACGGTGATTTCTGCGGTCGCTGAATAACCGGCGGCGTCTGTAATTACGAACTTGATAACTGACGTATCTTCGGTTTTTAGCGTAAAACCACTGATTAGTCCGTCTCCGCCTAGCGAGATGCCGCTTTGTTCAACGCCGTTTACGTATAATGTGTAACCTGCAATATCTGAACTGCCTCGGCGGATTGACGCGTATAGGCTACTGCCACTCACCGATAACGAAACCTGTGGCGGGGTGTAGTCGCATGTGTCCTTTTGGTCGCGCTTGTATGGCTCAGGAACATTATAGACTTCGTTGCCAGTCATCGGGTCGGTTACTTTGGTGACTTCTACTGCAATCTTATATTCTTCTGGAGTACAGTCGCTAGCTAATAGGTGATTATAGCGGTTAAAGGTGAGCGTTTCCTTTGTGACACCAGAGTTTTTGGAAGCATTGAACCAGCTGGGCCAAATATCGGTCTTGCCATTGACGGTAAGGGTCTGAATACCAGCGGGTCTGGCCGGCTGGTCGCCGGGATGCCATTTGCCGTCCGGCTCATAGACCTCTTTATGTATACGGCTCATATATTCCGCTATCGCATAACGGCAAACGTCGTGTGTATTAGAAGTTAAACCGCTACCGTCATGGTTGCCATTCCAGACGAGAGTAGAGACTACCGTGGAATAACTTTCCATAACTGAATCCTTTGTAATTGCGGAGTTTGTCGTAGTTGTAGTACCAGTCTTAGTGGCGGTCCAAATCCCTGGGATAACATAGCCAGCGCTCTGCGAACCACCTGGCGCATAGATACTATAGCGCGCACTGCCGTCGCTTAGAATATTGGAAATCATATAAGCAACTTGTTCATCTACTACGCGCTTTGCTTCGGTATCCTCCCAGCTCTCGACAATTTCTCCGGATGAGTTCTTAATTTCTAGTACATAAGAGATGTCTTTATACGAGCCACCCCGGGCGATAGAGGCATAAGCGTTTGCGTGTTCTACCATCTTAACGCCACACCCCGATCCAATAGCAATGGATAGCCCGTAACTGTCGCGACCTTCACAGTAGGATTTGTCGCCAAGTGCACGCGCGACTTCAAGGGAGTTATCAATACCATTAATGTAAAGAGCCTTAACTGCGGCGATGTTGAGCGAATGGCCGAGGGAGAACCGGATAGTTACATTACCATAGAAAGACCCCGTGGCATTCGTTAGTGAACAACTTCCCGAATAGCCGGCGCAATATAATCTATTGATATTTTCGTCTTTTAAGATGGAGCCTGGACCATAATTAATACCTTCTCTTTGCATAAAGAGTGGGGAATAATCGAGAATGGGTTTGATGGAGGAACCCGGCTCGATGAGTGAATCGGTCGTGGCATTAAGTTCGCCATAAGAAGTATTAAAAAAGTCAATCGATCCAACCATGGCGATGACCTGTGAAGTCTCGACGTCGAGCGAGACGATTGCGATATCGTCACTATTATTCTTATAGGTATGTTGAGCGCCAGCCGCAACGGCATCTTCGGCGATTTTCTGCGCTCTTGAGTCTAGAGTAGTCTTAATAGTCCATCCGCCTGAGCGCATCGTTGAGATACCGTATTTCTCCTCAAGCTGTTTCTTAACTTCAAGGACAAAGTGGGGCGCTTTCATATCGGCGTACTGACTGGACTCTGGCTTAATGGTATCAAGGATTGGTATCTCCTTAGCCTCCGCGGCTTCTTCCTCGGTAATGTAACCAATCGAAGCCATATCGTCGAGTACTTTATGCTGACGCGCGATAAGCATTTCGTTGCCGTAGGTATTGTATGGGTTCAAGACGCCAGGGTTGTTTGGAATAGCGGCGAGTAATGCTGACTCGGCCAGGGTTAAATCTTTGGCAGATTTACCAAAGTAAGTCTTTGCAGCAGATTCTACACCGTTTCTTCTACCACCATAAGGGGATTGGTTTAGATACATGGTCAGAATTTGATCCTTCGAATACATCCGTTCTAGCTCGATTGCAAGAATTAACTCTTTGATCTTGCGGGTCAGGCCGCCACGATCCGCGCTAGCCGCTTCGTCCGAGAAATAAACCTGTTTGATCAACTGCTGCGTCAATGTAGAACCACCCTGCACGCCATGCCCAGATAGAGTAGAGAAAGTAGCGCGTACTAATGCTCCGAAATCAACTCCTGGGTGATTATAGAAGTTTCTGTCCTCGATAGCTACTGTGGCTTTGTACATATACTCTGAAATATCCTCAGCATCCACGACTAGTCGGTAATCCTCGTTACCGGTATCTTTCCACAAAAGTTCACCGTTACGGTCGAGGTATGTGTTAACGGTCTCAGAAATCGACATCTCATCAAGGCGGATTTCGTCAAGATCCTTCTTGTAGTAAAGGAAAAGTCCGCCGATAAGAATAATCAGAATAAGAAACGAGGCGGCAAAAAACTTCAAAATAGCCTTTTGTCCGCGCCAAGAAAACCACCATTTAAAGACTCGCTTTGGATGAAGCCTAGCAAAGAATCGCTTGACCGGCTCTTTAGGTAGCTTAGCTAACTCTTCGGCACGACGTCTAGCGCTAGCTTCTTTCTTTGCACGGCGCCTATACGATAAGCTCGTGTAAAGACTCAGATTGTTTTTCGCAGTTTTTTTTGAGGATTTTTTGACTCGCTTGGACTCAGACGGCAAAATCCTCTCAGATTTTTTCTTTGTCATGCATAATATTATACACTAAAATGCATAAATGCAATAATTTAGCCACGATTATCGCGTTTGCTTATGATATTATATTATATATGCGAAAGTTTAAGTTTAAATCGGTTGTGGCGCTCGCAAATATGAAGCTTTCAGTCAAATCCGCTGCAATTGTCCTGGCGAGTTCGACACTGATTTCGGCGCTACTTGGTCTTTTCCGTGATCGTCTACTAAATTCTTATTACCTTGGCACATATCCGACGGGGATTGATGCGTATACGGCCGCATTCACGATTCCTGACTTTATGTTTTTTATCCTAACTTCTGGAGCTCTTGCGGTTTCTTTTATCCCAGTTTTTAATCAGCGCCTCGCGACTGGCAACAAAAAATCTGCTTGGGAGCTTTCTTCTAGCCTCCTGAATCTTTTGGCTATTTTAACTTTAGTTACCAGTGTTTTAATCATGGTTTTTGCCGACCCGCTAATCCGCTATATTGTTAGCCCAGGACTAGACGAATCTGGTATGATTCTGGCTATTAATATGACGAGAGTGATTGCAATTAACCCATTCTTGTTCAGTATTGCCACAGTAATTACTTCGATCCAGCAGGCGGTCGGACGGTTTATCTTTTATGCTTTTGCGCCAGCTATTTATAATATCGGCATCATGATTGGTATCACTTGGTTCACGGGTGGTATCAACATATTCGGTGTACAACTATTCGAAGGTGGCATCATGGGCGTAGCGCTCGGCGTGATTCTTGGCGCGGTATTGCAACTAATCGTTTCATTGATTGGTCTGTTTGGTCTCGGTATGGACTACAGTTTTAAAATCAATTGGAAAAACCAAGGATTTCGTTCGATTCTGCAACTTTTACCGGCTCGGTCCTTGGATCAGGGAATCGATTACATTAATGGGATTGTGAATACTAACCTGTCTTCAAGAATGGGCCCAGGTGCAGTAAGGTCTTTTAATCAGGCTTCTTCTCTACATCAAATGCCAATCAATCTGATTGGTGTGGCCATTTCTACGGCTTTTTTCCCTAAGTTAACCGAGGAGCTGGGCAGCGGGGACGATAGCGAGTTCTATCAAACTTTCCGGCGAGCACTCAGAACGATTGTTTGGATTTCTTTACCGATTGCGGTAATAGCTTTCTTTACACGGGGCTACGTGGTAAGCTTTATTTCGAACATTGGTAATAACGACAGCAATGGCACCATTGCTTCGATTCTTGGGACTCTGTGCCTCGCAGTCTTTGCGCGGTCAGTTTTTCATATCGCGTCTAGGGGGTTCTATGCTTTTCAGGATACAAAGACACCCTTCGTTGTCTCAATTTTTGCAATTGGGCTCACGATTGCTTTGTCGGTATGGTTCTTTGTCATGGGATGGGGGGTGGATGGCCTAGGCTTAGCACAATCGATTGGTGCCTTAGTAGAAATTATCGTTTTGCTATATATCTTACAAAAGCGGTCGAATAATCAGCTCCTAGACGAAGGCTTTTGGCGAGCATTTGCGCGTATGGGAGTTGCTACGGTTGTAGCTGGAATGATGGCGTTTTCGATGACTAAATTCATCCCTCTAATGGCTACCGACAATTCGCTTGTGATTACTATTCCAAAGTTTCTAGTGATTTCTGCGCTATCTGTAGCCTCATATATCGTTGCTAGCTATTTCTTAAACCTGAAGGAGTCTAAACCGATTATTGATTACCTCAAGAGAAAGCTATTTAAAAATGTTAAATAGGTGATATAATAGTAAGATATGGAAAT
>CAMYWN010000033.1 GCA_947302765.1 uncultured Candidatus Saccharibacteria bacterium | reverse complement strand
ATTTTTCTCTCTGGAAGAACAGAGGTGTAAATACCCACATTTTTGCAATTTACTCGATTTTTTGTTATGGCTTTAATAGAAAAAGCCCCAGTTTAACTGAGGCCTTGTTGGTTTTATGAACCCGATCTTCTGTAAGGAGATTTTAGATTGATATTCATTAACCTTAGTAGTGCACTAATCGGATAATTACACTTTGTATGGAGACAGGTAATGATCAGCGCATTCACATCTGTACTTAATTCGATTGTACCCTTATTTATTGCGGCATAGATATCGTACACTGCATCTCTTTTGCATTCCTCTAGGTGAATTTCAATGACGTCTTTAATATCGGAGTTTTTTATGCTCCAATTAAATAACGTAATTTTGTCTTTCGATTGTTTCGCCCGATCTTTTGGCAATAACGTTTCGAGGAATTTTTTCATATCGACGTAACCTGCCGTATAGCGAAGTATTTCACTGAAGAACTCCGTAAAGGCATCCTCATCGATAGTTTCTGCGCCAATCTGTCCAAGGTTGGCTTGAAGCTGGAGGTTCTTGATAATCTCGCTTCTCCCCTCGGTTTCTGATACGAAATAAAACTCTGAAGCGTATTCGAGAAGACGTTTGAGGGACCAATATTGCACCGTTTTACTTGGACCGGTGAACTCGGTTCCTTCTGGGTACTCTGTTATCTCATCCTCTGCAAGGAGCTCTTTTAGCTTATTCTCCGCGTTTAACGTTGTGACTATATGGGCAAGCATTGTGTCGTAGTCACTTTGTTCTTCTTCCGGATTGTCCTGATGGTCAGAGCATTCCTTGGTCGCACTGCATAGGCTATTTCGCATTATATCTAAAATATCTCTTTTAGAATAGCCACAATATCGTGACATTATAACAATTAGCTCATGTTTTTGTGCGGGTGTAAGGTTAATACGATCATCACTCCTAATGGCTCGCAGTACTGCGATAGCGCCTAGGCTCCGGAAGCCGTAACAAGTTATCGTGGCTGCTTTAAGTGTTGCGTTATCATAATAGTTTCGTGCGTCTATTTCGGTTTCACGACACTTTCTAAATACTCTCTCAATAACTTGCTCTGTGTTTTCTTTGATACATGCTCGAACTTCTTTTGGGGCTACCCACATTCTGTCGTTGTTTATGCTGTGCGACAAGCTTTCGATAATCTTGTCAATTACTGCATCGTCTATATCAATAAGGGTAGTTGAATATGGTGGTTCTTTGTCTTCGAGTACTTCTAGCAATAAGTTTAGGTCGATATAACTTGCGGTTTGCGAAAGGACTGTTTCGAATGGTCGCTCAATTACGCTTTCAATCCACTTCCTCCTTTCTTCTTCATTTACCCATTTGTTGGAAACTTCCGGGAATTGTTTTGCAAGTTTTTCGCAGATAGCATTTTGCCCAGCGATTTCGACATACGTGTATAACTTCGATGTTAAACAAAGAATCTGCTCGACTATGTATTTCTCCTCGCGCGAGTATTTGCCGTTTCTCTTAAGTGATAACTTGTCACAAAATAACTCAGAGAGGTGACCCTTACAGTTGAAGCTTAAGACGGCGGACTGGATTTTAAATAGTGGGATACCCGAAGCATGTAGGCGTTCCTTTTTACTGCTTTGTCTTACATATTCGGGTGGAACATGTTTAGGTTGATGCAACATATTTTCTCCTTTCTTGTAATTTGCATAGTTATAAAGATTAACTACTAGCTATATAGTACAATGTATGCCTATATTTGTCAAATTCCTAGGGGGACAACTCTCGACACCTCAAAATGCAAAATCCCCGCTCTTTGCTTTAGAGCGGGGATCGTTGGGCAAATTGTGCGGATTTGATGGGCTTTATTATTTCTGAGAAAAGTTAGCCCTCTCGTATTAAGCTGAACCTCATTGCCGAGAAGATTAGACTTCTAGGTACTTCGCAATCATATATCAAGTCTATGATAATTGTTTTGATGTCGCTTGGTTCTATTGTGACCCTTTGATCTATGTAGAGCCTTACAAGCACTTCGAGGCCGACCGCCCCATACTCTTCGGATAACTCACTGATCATGGTGCATCTTTTCTGCTCGTTTAACCTTGCTTCGATCCATTCGACGATATTGCTGTTTTCTGATAGTATGCTTGGCGATGTGTTAAAATCTAGCCGGTGGGCAAGCGATAGGAGGTCTATCACCCCCACAGTGTAGCTTAGCACCGTATCGATTAGGTCGGTAATTAATTCATCGAAGGTTAGTCCGTAGGCAAATGCTAGAGCGGATACGTCTCTTTTAGACTTGAATTCCGCTTCTGCCACCTCATCACCACCCATGGTGTTAATATACCCGAAGAGGTCTGCAGTAATTTCAAGAGTCTTCATAATTACATAAAACTGTTCTGGATTATTGGCTGTACTAAGGCGTTTTAACCCATGATTTTCAAGCAGGGCTCCTAATTGATAATCGATTTCGTAATTACGGATTGCATTCTCTAACTTCGGCAATAATTCTTTGTCCATGTTTCCTCCTTAATGTGCGTAGGTCCTTTTGCAGATTTCCTTGTTACTAATTTCTAGTATATAATATATCTAATGTTTAGTCAAGTATTGTGTGTTTACTTTCATGCTTTGTCTGCTAATCTTAAGAATCTCATGAAAAAGGCCGCCCGTAAGGGTGGCCTGATTTAGTTTAAATTGTAATCTTTTCTCCTCGCTCGATCTTGATTAGCCCATCTTCCGAGAGGAGCTCGAGCATTTCTGCGCGGGAGATTTTCCCGCTTTGCAGGATGCTGCCGACGATATCTTCAAACATCCTGTATTGCACGACTACATAGCCCAGCGAGATTAGGCCTAAAATATCGTCGAAATCACGATAGTCAAATGTTTCTCTCGTGATTACGATACGGATCTTCTCCGCCGTCACTGGGGGATTACCCATTTTAGATATTATGATTCCGGCCAGCCTGTTTTGGTCGACTAGCCGTGTAGTCACTTTTATCAAGTCATCTACTATCATGTCAGAGCCAAATGCATGTTTCTCCAAATCTCTTTTAACAAGCCGAAGAAGTGTCCGCCAAATTACGGCGCCGTAAAACGATACTTCAATGGGATAGTCATTACTTAACACCCTGTCAAGTAATTCTTTTAGCGGCGCGAAGTCACCATCCTTTACTGCTTCTTGTATCTCCAAAATGTTATCCATCTGCTTACCCCCTTTTTTGCATAATTTGTAAGGTTCCATGATATAGTTTATATCTTACCATACTTTATGTTTTTTGTCAAGGCTGCTCGGGAAGAATACTATACCTAGAAGGCTGCCAATACGGATGAGCACTATTTCGTTTCAGCTAAAACGTTGTAGTCCCAATTTACCCAGCTAAGGCCTGGCTTTTTGCTGTCGAGCCGATGTTTTAATCATAAAATTTTACTCTGAGAATTGAAAAAGGCCGCCTAGTTTAGGCGGCCTGTCAATGTGCGGCAGACTCGGTTGATTCTTTATATCAAATGTTACCGTCTTCTGCCAATGTAATTGCCGTAAGAAACTCAAGGAGACTTGCTTTGGGTCCTGCACCGATCCCGATCACAGCGATGCCCGGAGCCGTATATAAGTCAGCCTTCGACATCGCCTCGAGCACCTGTTCTCGAGTATAATACTCCTGCTCGATTAATTGCGTGATTATTTCTTTGTTTAGCCGACGATTCTTGAGAATGAATTCACCATCCGCAATAGCTCGCAGAAAAGCACATACTTCATTTTTTGACAGAGCTTTAAATGCTCCTTTTTTGCCTTCGATGCAGGCAGACAGGTGCGATGGCCTGATGGAGAGCTCTCCTCTTGTATCCACTTGAATAGCTCGGAGTTTTTTTGCAAAAGATCCCATCTCTACGTAGGGACTGAACTTTTCTATAATTGCGTCCACCCCGTCGAGTTTAAGGAGCTCTCTCCCATTGTTCTCTACTAAATAGTCTTTCGCAGTTTCAATGATCTTTGTGACGTAAGACGCAGCACAAGGTTTCAACATTGCAGTAGCTGTATCTTCTGTCAAGTTATCAAGTACTTGAGCGAGCTTCTTCCAATCCCCTTTCTTCATTTCTTCCAACGCTTCTTTTAAATTACACTCCCTGCAGTTCATTTTTCCCTCCTTTGCTAGTGGGTTGTTATAAAGGTACGAATCTTTATTTTAGCATATGATATAGATTTTGTCAATGTTGTTTTTTTGGAGTGGCTTCGGTATAATCTGATGAAAAGGAGGTCAAATGAAATATACCGATTATGCGGAGCGGGTGCCGGATGAGCAATACAAGAATCTAATTCGTGAGGTTTTGGACCATGGCACTTGGGGGCCATCTCCGATGGTTGATAAAGATGGCAACGAAGTACGAACGATCGATTATCTTGGCGCAACTCCCGTAAGATTCAATATCTTAAAAAATGGTGCGCCGATTATAACTGAACGTGACATTTCAGCTTTTTGGAAAACTGCCGTGGGAGAGCTACTGGCGTTCATCAACGGTGCGCATACTCAGTCCGAGCTTGAGGAATTTGGGTGTAAATGGTGGAAATTTTGGGCCACTGAGGAAAAATGTAAAAAACGCGGTCTCGAGACCGGCGACCTAGGGCCAGGCTCTTATGGCGCTGCGTTTGCGAATTTTCCAACTGTCGACGGCAAGGGGTTTAATCAATTTGCCGAGATTATCAAGCAGATCAAAGAGCGCCCGGAGCTAAAAGCGCATTTTATTTCGCCTTGGATTCCGCAATACACGATTCGCAATAAAGATCATACTCAAAAAGTAGTCGTTGTGCCATGCCATGGGTGGATTCATTTTAGAGTATTAAACGGCAAGCTCAATATGGTGATGTTCCAGAGAAGCTGTGATATCTTAATTGGTTGTCCATCGAACTGGGCACAGTACTCTTGTTTGCTGCTTGCCATGGGCGAGGTTCTTGGGTTGGAGCCAAACGAGTTTGTTCATATGATTTCGGACGCACATATCTACGAGAATCAGCTGCCTTGGGTAGATGAAATCTTAGGGCGCGAGTCAAGAGCTTTTCCGACAATCAAAATCACTAATTCTCATGATAGCATTTTTGATTATCGTCCTGACGATTTTGAGCTCTCCGATTATCATCCTCACGACAAGATTAAGGGCATACCGGTGACTATCTAGCATGAAAGACGAAACGACATCTATTTATAAACTTTCTGGGGTTGATCCGGTGAAAGATATTTCTATACATAATACTACTGATGGGGCGGCTTCTGTAGAGACGTTTAATCACAAGTTGCCAGGCGATATCCCAGCAAAAGAAAAAACCGTGCTAGACGAAACTTTAGCTAGAAATATAGCAGCTGCTAGGCTACAAGGGAAGACTATCGGTTTAGTACAAGGCTCTTATGATTTGTTCCATCTGGGGCATCTGAGGTATCTTTTGAAGGCAAAATCGCTTTGCGATTTCCTAATCGTAGCTCTCGACAGTGACGAAAAGATTCGCAAAAGAAAAGGGAGTGGTCGGCCGATTATCCCAGAGGGGGAAAGGTATGATTTTATCAATTTGTTAGGGTTTGTGGATGGCATCATTATTAAGCAGGTAAATGATCCTAAATGGGGAACGATTAAGGCAATTTGCCCAGATGTGCTTGTAGTGGTAAAAGAAAACTACTCTGATGATGAGTGGGCCAAGTTGCGAACGTACTGTGGGAAGTTGGCGGTTTTGCCAAGGCAGTCTAAATCTTCCACTTCTGACAAGATTCGTAAGATTACTATTTCGGCACAGAGGAACCGCATCGAGAACTTGGACGAGAAAATCGCAAAGACAGTCGAAGATATGCGAGCGCGTCTTAATATTCCGAAAGAGCCAACCGGAATGCTGGCAAGGATTTTTGACGTAATTAACGAGTCTACAGACTGGGTATGCCCTGTTGCGGCTGTGTGTAGATATAATGGACGATACTATAGTGGGACGAATAAGTCAGATTTCAACTTGCCGATGTATGATATCGTTAACCGTACAGAGCTTTATTATGCGGCAACGGAGCATGCGGAAGTTAATCTTTTGAAAAAGATGGGGGAGGTGGAGAATCTTGACTCTCCGCTCTATATTTCTTTGTTTCCGTGCGATAAATGTATGAAAATTTTAATTCAGAAGGGCATTAAGAAGATTTATTATCTGGAGGATCACGAGGAGCGGCATTGGTCGCAGAGGTCGCATGCTCTGGCGGATGCAAATGGTGTTAAGACGATAAAGATTAATCCAGCGGATTATGATGCTAATAAAAAATCCTAAATAATAAGTGATAGCCAATAGGAAAGAGATTTATGAGTGAAGATAAAAAACTTAATAGTAAGGTAGATGGAAACTCTGCTAACGAGATAGATTACAATGTATATAAGTATATCTATCCGCCAAATTCACGCGAGCAAGAGCAGCTTGACATTATGATGCGTGACGAGTATTCAGATAAGGATCCGCTTGACCCGAAGTACATAGAAAACGATATTGCCTTCGAGACTGATTATTGGTCGGTTTCTTGGAACAAGTTTCCATACGAAGGAACAAAAAAACAGTTTTTGATTGTGATAAAACGACCAGTATATGACTTAGTCGATTTGACGCCAGAGATGTGGTTTGACTTGCAAACCGTTCTAGTTAGACTAAAAAATGAGTATGGAGTTATCGGCGGTGCCTTCTGTATGCGTTATGGAGACCCTGCTTTGTCTGGAGCTTCGCTCAAGAGATTGCACGCTCACGCCATTCTTCCAGATGATGGTTGTAAGGTTGCGTTTAAGATTGGCGGAAATAGGAGGCTGAAAGAACATCTTACAATAAAGACCCCGGAAGAATTGTCTTGACACGAAAGCGTCTGTTCAAGAATGCTTCTTCAGTTGGTGTTCGCGGCTGGTTTCTAGATGATGGTGGTGGTGCCTCGTAATGTTTGGGAAAATAAACTCAAGCCCAATCTTAATAATAATAAACGAAATCAAAATACTTATGTAGGACTCTAGATTGATATGCCATAGCAGAAAAAGGATTGTAGAAGTAAGTACAGTAACGGAAATCCACATGTCGTTCATGGTTTCGGCACCCGAGGCGACTAGGACGGTAGATTTTTGTGATTTACCAACCCCCTTCAGCCACCATGCTAGAAAATATTTTAAGAGAATTGAAATGACGAGAATAATGATGGTTGGTACTGAAAACTCGGGCTCTTCGCCTTCTTGGAGAGTTTCAATTGATTCCATAATGATGTGAATACCGGTAGCGACAATGATCAGCGCGATTAAAATTGTAGCGAAACGTTCAATTCTCTCACGATATGTAACAAGAC
>CAMYWN010000032.1 GCA_947302765.1 uncultured Candidatus Saccharibacteria bacterium | reverse complement strand
TCAATCTAGACGCCAACGGCATCCTCAATGTCACCGCGAAGGATAAGGGAACTGGTAAAGAGCAATCCATCACTATCCAAAACTCTGGCAACATGAGCAAAGAAGACATCGAAAAAGCCCAAAAAGAAGCCGAAGCCCACGCCGAAGAAGACAAGAAAAAGAAAGACTCCATCGACGCTAAAAACCACTTAGAAAACGCTGTTTACCAGGCCGAAAAGATGCCTTCTGAATACAAAGACAAAATCAACGACGAGGACAAAGAGACTATCAAAAAGGCCGTCGAAGAAGCCAAAAAAGTCTTAGACGACGCCGATGCCGACAAGGATAAGTACGAAGAGGCCGCCAAAGAGCTTTCCGACAAAATCATGCCTATCGGCGCAAAACTCTATCAATCCGCTTCCGAAGACGCCAGGTCTGATGATTCAAGCAAATCATCTGGCTCCAAGTCTTCCGACAAGGACGAACCCATCGAAGGCGAAGTGGTAGACAAATAGCCACCCTCGAAACGACCACAAAATAAGCCCCCAGAACAGGGGCTTATTTTTAACAGCATAAATCTGGTATAAGCCCAGAGATAAAGATATTTAGTCATACATGGGTGGGTGACTAGTTTGAGGAAAAATCCCCCAACAGAGATAACCTAAACAACCCTGTGGACCAAAATTGCAATTATTAAAGCCCAAATCCAATCATCCAATTTTGAAGAAGAGCAAAATGTCTATTAACCCTCTATTAACCCTTTTATAGCGACCTCCGACGACATATATAAATGGGCCTTATCAGCAGAGCCGGCAAGGAAGGGTTGTTCTGGAGCCTGGTGGTATTATTGTGGGGTTTTGAGAGTGGCTTTGATGGCCGGAAATTTTCTACCCAGCGCTCAGCTTGTTCCGCCTCCTACTTTTACCATCTTGAACAGACGCCTACTCACGTTCTATATTCACTTCGCGCAGTGTTCCAAGAGCCCTGAAGGAAACGAACTAACCACTGCGCTACGCGCTAGGCGATACCACACAGCGGATAGTCAACCCGCTGTGCTTGTTGCTGCTGCTCGTCCCTAGGTTGACGCTTGAGCCGACGAAGTACAGGACGTAAGCGTTGTAGGCCGAGTTGGCTGTAGACGACCAATAGTGGCCGTTCAAGCCACGATTTGTAATCGAGGCACCATACACGTAGCTGGAATGGACAAAGTTGTTAGGCCAGGTACGAGTAAGAGCATCTACTGGACCAGCTTCTTCAGCTCCGTAATAATTCGGATAGTTACTACTAGCATATTTAGCTGGGACTACGCCGCTATTTAGAGCATCTACTACTAGATTCCAGAAATCGTTATCATCATCTGATTCTATTCTAGTCTTATTGCCACCCTTTGGTAGTCTCCAGTTAGCTGGGCAAAGGTCGCCAGCGGCGCTGTCGTTATTGGTACCAAATGCGTAGGTACCTCTACCTGCTGTAGCAGAGTACCAGTTGTAATAGTTGCCATACGAATAAAGATTGGCATCAGTAGACATAGTTTGCCCAGAAGTATAGGTTGCTCGGCTAGCAGTATTGTCAGTCCTGATCCTGGATTGGTCATCGCAGGCGGCCGAATCAGCAGTACACCAACTAGTCGATGATTTCGATGTAGCAAATAGAGTATTATAAGTCTCTGTATCTGAATAGTTATGTTTTAGAGTGACGGTAGGGTTAGTTAGGTCGTTATCATTTAACGGATTATTAGTGTTAAGTGTAGTCAGTGTGGTAGGTACTGTATTTACGCCTTCTTGGTGGGTATCAGCGAGCCTTAGGTTTTCTATCATCCAGCAGTTACCATCGGCTAGTTTCGCGATAGCGTAGGTTTGGTTGTCTCGCGTATCAGTAAGGGCAGAGATACTAGATAGAGTTCTAGTACCACTAACCGAAGCTTGAGTTAGATTGTTGCAGACACTAGCTGTCTTATTAGAATCTTGGAAGTTACCTTCTGACTTTACCCAGACCGCATAGAGTGACAAACCAGGGTTATTACCAGTGTATTGTCCTGCAGCAAATGAAATATCCTCATTTGGTCCATAGAAGTGAGCGTCACTATTAGTGGTATAATCAAATCTATCACTCCAGCCAGCAAAACCATAACACGTGAATCCCTAAATTATCAATAGATAAAAAATACGCATATGTTATGCTTATATTGTAAATACCACTAAACAAATAAGGAAATAAACATATGCGTATATTACAAAAACATAATATCATAGATATCTTTGTCTGGGTAGATGATTCTTTACCAAAAGAGTTACGCTACTCTAGTAAATCTGTCATCAAAGGTAGTCGTAGCAGTAATCGCAAAGTAGGTAGACCGGCAGCACTATCTGTATCAGAGATTATTACAATACTACTCTTTTCTAACCTTACTGCCCCACAGAGATTATTGAAGGGTATTTGGAAGTGGGCCATTACCAACCACAACGATGATTTTAAATTACCCTGTTATTCTAAATTTGTTGAATGTTGTCACAGGGCCATACCACATATGGAACGATTATTAAAAGAGCTTCTGGTATCTGACGCCAGTCTTAGATTTATAGACTCTACTATGCTACCAGTATGTAGGAGATGTAGAGCAGATAGCCATAAGGTGGCCAAAGGCTATGCAGACTGGGGCAAGAATCATCAGGGATGGTGGTACGGTTTTAAGCTACATGCCGCAATAGATGAAAAAGGTAATCTAGCTGCTATTTGGTTTACCCCGGCCAATGCGGCAGACTCTCAGCAGATACCTAAGTTAGTAGACGATAATACTGATATAGCTATAGGAGATGGAAGCTATAATGCGGATGTAATGAGGAGACATATGTGGCGAGACCACAAGTGTTTCATCCTAGCTCCACCACACCCTAAGCAAAACAAAAGGCTGGCCCTAAATATTGAAATAGATTTACTAAAGGCCCGAGAGAAAATAGAATGTGTATTTGATTATCTAAAGAACCACCTCAATCTAGTTACATCATTCCCCAGAAGCATAAAAGGGTACCTTCTCAACTATCTCAGAAACTTGCTCGGTTACCAAGTTGGGAAGATAATGGGAGTAATTTAGGGATTCACGTCATAACCAGTTCTAGAGAAGTTAGAAGCGAAGAGCTTAGCAGAAGTATCTGAATCCCCTACTTCTTGGCACCCCATCGTACCTTCTGCGGAGCTAGAGTTAGCGTAGTAGCAAATCTTGCCAGCTGCACTAGGCTGCGAAAATAATGGCTCCCCTCCATCTATCGGGTGTACCATAGTGTATTTAACTTGTCCTGTATAGGTACCAGCAGCTTGGGTGGGAGAAATGTAGGCTTGGTAGGTGGTAGTGAGTGTAGCTCCTTCTGCATTTGTTCCTACGTCGGTAGATGATTCTCTCTTTGCTACTTTAGCGTAGGAAGATGGTACGTTCTGGAAAGTAGAGTAGTCTGGGTCTCCTGCTTGTTTTTCTGTATCATCAGTACTTCCCATGATGATGATAGGATAGGTGGGGGTAGGGTTTGATACTGTGGCTAGTTTCATGGCCCAGTTACTGGTGTTTCCTGATATTGCTGTACCGGTTACTATATCGTGGGTTGATCCTAGGGTGGAATTAGTTAGTACATTCTTTCCTATTTCATTATCAGTGTATCCTACAGCATAGATGGAGAAACCTTCATTATCATTACAGAAGGCTTTGAGGGTAGTAGTACCAACGTTAGAGTTATATTGGCCATTGTTGATCTCGGCATTATGTGAATCCATGCCAGTACCAGACATAGTGCAGGAGACCGGGACGGTGATGTTGATTTGATCTACTACAGAAGTGTTATCGTTGGCGGAGACGGTGTGAGAAGATAGGATAGTACCAAGCATAACAGTAGCACCAACAAGCATGAGCGAAGCTACATAAAAATTAATTTTTTGTTTAGGTCGTTGTGTTTTCTTCATGCATATCCTTCTAAAGATAGTTTGTTCTTATGTTTATATATTACAGCATTATGGATGTACCGTCAAGGGCTCTTTGTGTTCAGGGCTCTTTGTGTTCAGGACTCTTTGTGTCCAGAGCTCTTTGTGTCCATCAAACCACCCACACTATGCTATAATTGTCCCATGAAAATCATCTTTCCAGAAATTGCAACTAACCCCATTGCTATAGAAGCCATCAAATCTTTCCCAGATATCGATTTCCTCCCCGCCACTAGTCTCGGCGAAGCCGCCAAGCAACTTGCATCTGGCGTCGCCGATTCCATGCTCTCCGGCCTCGATTATCCCTCACGCGACGTTCTCATCGCTTATAAAAACCACCTCCCACTCAAGTCCGATTTTTTCTCCAGTTGCTTTATCTGCCAAAAAAGCAACACGGTTTTTGCGCTCGCTGATGGCGGCGTCAACAAACTCCCCACCAAGGAGCAACTCTACACTACCGTAAAAGACACCGCTATTACGTTTAGAGCATACACCGGCGAGACTCCTAGAATCGCCATGCTTTCCTACTCTACCCATGGCTCTGGCGGCAAAAACCCCGACCTCGAAAAAATCTACTATACAATCGAAAAAATCCATCAAAACCATCCTGACTATCTCATCGATGGGGAAATGCAACTCGACGCAGCAATCAATCCACGTGTCGCCGCCAAAAAGGTTCCAGACTCTCCTATAAAAGGTACTGCTAATGTTCTCATCGTACCAGACCTCAATTCCGGCAACATCCTCTACAAGTCTCTCGAGCAATTCGCCGGCTTCACCTGCGCCGGCCCCATTATCCAAGGTTTCGAAATGCCCCTCGCCGACCTCTCTCGCGGCAGCACCACGGAAGATATTGTTTTAACTATAAAAGTATTAAGGAGTTTATTATGAAATACTTTGGTACCGATGGTATCCGCAAAAAAGCTGAGGAATTCACTACCGAGTTCTTAGCCAAAATCATCAAAGGCCTATCCGACTACGCCGGCACAGATATCAAAATCCTACTCGGCGGCGACACTCGCGAATCGTCCGAGTGGATTCTCACCGACCTAGAAACCGCCTGTGAAACCTTTGGGCTCGAGTATGCCAGTGTTGGCGTCCTCCCCACTCCTGCCATCAATTACTGCTTTTATCAGATGGGTTTCGATTTTGCTATCGACGTCACCGCTTCTCACAACCCCTACACCGACAACGGCATCAAAATCTTCGAGCGTGGCAGAACCACCGGCCAGAAACTTTGCGAGGAAGGCTGCCTCGCCATCGAAACCGCCCTCGACTCAGACTATACTTACCAGCCAGTCTCCACTACTTTAAGAGAAAATCTCCACGATGAAGCCCTAAACTTATACAAAACCCACCTCAAAAACTACATCGGCGACATTGACTTTTCAAATCTCAAAATCGGCATCGACTGTGCCAACGGCGCCACTAGCGTCATCGGCGACAGTGTTTTCAAAGAACTTGGCGCTAAGACCTATCTCATTAATGCAGACTCTCATTACAATACTACAATCAACCAAAACTGTGGTAGCACCCATCTCGAATCCCTCCAGAAGCTCGTAGCAGAGAATAGCTTAGATTTCGGCATCGCTTACGATGGCGACGGCGATCGTTGCCTTCTTATCGACAGCAAGTCAAACGTCGTAGATGGCGACCAAATCATCGCCATCCTCGCCGATTTCCTCTCCCTCGACCAAATCGCTATCACCGTTATGGCGAACCAAGGTCTCCTCAACTGGGCCAAGGACAACAACATCAAAGCCGAAATCACTCCAGTCGGCGATTCCAATGTTGCCGCCGCTATGCGCCAATACGGTATCAAACTCGGCGGGGAACAATCCGGTCACATTATTTTACCAAACGAACCTACCGGTGACGGCATTCTGACCAGCCTCATGGTCGCAAGAACTATCACAAATTCCCAAAAATCCCTCGATTCCCTCGCCTCGGTTTTCACCAAATCTCCTCAGGTTATCCTCAATATGCCCGCCACTGCCGAGCAAAAACAAGCCCTCAAAAGCTCTGATTCCGCCAAAAACCTCCTCCTAGAATATAGTAAGAAATTAGAACCCCTAAACGGTCGCCTCCTCGTTCGCCCTTCCGGCACCGAACCACTCATCCGCATCACTATGTGGGGGGACGACGAATCCGCCATCACTACTCTAGCCAAGGAACTGCAGACCAAACTAGAACAGACAATCTAGTCTAGAAATAAAAACTTCTTAAACTTCCACTTCCCGACTACTATAAATGACATATATCGCCATCGGTAACAAATAAATATGTAACGCATTCGGCAACCCAGAGAAAAACATCAGGGAAACACCATAGGCTACCATCAGCGTCAAAACCATCCCTGCATTTTCACCCCGAATCATTTTCCTTATAAATATCGTCACCATCAAAACTCCTAGAGCCACGCCCACCACCCCAGTTTCAAGTAAAAGACTAAAATACTCATTTTGGATAATTTCCTTCGGCGCCGGCGACAATCCATCATTATATAGAGCTTGCCCCGCTCCGCCTAGCCCCACACCTAGTACCGCATTTTTCAGGTTCTTAGACCAAATCTGTATCGCCGCATCATTTAGTCGCACCCTTATACCAGTAGACTCCTCCACGTATCCATCAAATACCGACTCCGTTCCATTTTTTTTCTCCACCATATCATCCCATAAAACCCCGTTTATCCCCTCTCCGCCACCTATCATGTCACTCTGTGAAATATCTTCTTTACCACCTTCTCCCGACATATTACTAGTATCACTAACCCTAGAGTTACCATTTGTAGGTATTTTAATCTCATCACCTCTAGACTTTAGCTCGTCTTCTCCAGATTCCAACGCCTCGTTTTCCTCCGAAGCATCAGCCCCAATTTTTGCCTCGTCTCCACCACTGATATCTATCACCCCAAGAGTTAATTGATTCACTACTTTAGAAATCCCACTAAAATATGTATCATTTGTTGGCGACACCGCCGCCATCATACCTTGTAAATTCAATATAAACAGAAAAGAGAGAACTATCACCCCCCATACCAGCCTCACACGGCGCCAAATCTCGCGTCGCATCTCCTTCCTCTCCCAAAACACCAAAAACCCCGACAAAAACAGCATCCCCACCACGAACGCATAAATCGCCCCTCTCGAAAACGTCAAAAACAGCGTCGCGGTTATAATGAAGAAACAGACCAAGAGAAAACGAGAACATAAAAAGCACGAACCGTTGTCATTTTTACAACGGCCACGGGCGAGAAACTGGTACTGAAATACCAGGGCGAGCCCGCCTGGCCCGTTGTGAAAATGACTATCGCGTGAGTGCTCCCGTTCTGGTTTTCTCTTGGTCTGTTTCTCGATATACAACCACGCCGCTACTACCGTTGGTGCGAGGAGCAAATTCCCCATAAA
>CAMYWN010000031.1 GCA_947302765.1 uncultured Candidatus Saccharibacteria bacterium | reverse complement strand
TTTTTGTTTCACAAAAACTTTCAAGATTTTTCGTAACTAAAAATAGCTCTACCTTCGGGTAGAACTATTTTTACTATAAGGATTAGCTGTGAAAGCCTGGTATCTTGAACGCGCCAGGATCAGAAGCCTGAGGAACATAAACTTGGTCTTGCATAGCTGGTTGATTGCCGAGAGGGGTTGACGTAGAACCATCCTTTGGCAAAGGAGATGAATCCGATGACGGAAGCGAGAACTCTGTAGTGTTAGGCGCGGGCGCAACGGTTTCGGTTGGCTTAGTAGGGGCCGGGTTGGATGGCGTGATAGATGGAGGCACTGGGTTATCTAGGCTAACCTGATCGATAGGAGGGGTAGGAGGTGGTGGTAAAACTTCGTCTCCGGGCATCGGCATATAACTAATATCTGGGACCCCATTAATTTCTGGCCGCGTAGGCACATTTGGAACATTAAAGGCTGCAGGATTAATAGGGTGGTCTTCTACTAGAGGCAGAGACGAGTGTTCGACCTCGGGATGATTAATGGAGCTGTCCTTCTTATCACTGTCTTCATTTATGGAAGGAGCATTAGATGGAGCTTTGAAAACCTCTAAGGGTTTTGCCGCATGGGTAAAATCGCTGAGCGGAGAAACTGGTGTAGCGGGAACGGTATCCTTAGGCTTTTCCAGAGAAGGAGCTTGAGGTTTTGGCTCTAAGCCTTCAAGAGAAACCGATTCGTTGCTCTCGATTTTAAGAGGCTCCTCTGGTAGCTCCGGCATAGTTTCGGCGCCAGCGTGCGATAAGCTTTCTGCGACGGCTTTCAAATCGTCAGGGATAATAGGCTTCTCTGGAACAGTAGGCTTGTCCAGGGTGGTCGGTTTTTCTGGGATAGTTGAGTTGTCCAGAGAGGTTGATTCTTTTGGGATAGTTGAGTTGTCTGGAGAGGTTGATTCTTTTGGGATAGTTGAGTTGTCTGGAGAGGTTGATTCTTCGAAAATGGTTGGCTTATCTGGGGCGGTTGGTTTATCGCTAGTAGATGAAAAATCTCGCCTAACGGGTTCTTTTGGCTTTTCTTCGTCCTCAATGAAACCTTTATGGCCAACACTAAGATTAGTAGGATCCTTTTTTGTACGAGAATTATAATTATTGCTGAGACCGATTAATTTGTTACTAACGTCCGGAGTGATGTTTCTGGAAACTAACTGTTGGTTGGCACCGGATTCCATCAGTAGAGACGCAATTCGCATCGTTTCTGGAGTGGTATTAGCATCCGAAAAGCGGTTCGTTGCAGCGATAATACCAGTGAGAAATGCCGTAGCTTCTTCTCTGCCGATTTTGACATCACTATCTACGGTGTAGAGCATTTTTGCAATCATTTCTGAGATAGAACTGGCGCTCCTGTCACTCCATTCGATTTCGCCGAATTTGTTAGGACTACCCGTAGTGACATTAATAATTGCAGCATCATGCATAATACGACCGTGTTCTCTAAGTGCGGAGTCTAGGTCGGCACCGCTCGCAACATCAAGCGCAAAAACTAGGTCAACATTATAATCGCCATAGGAAAATTCCAAATCATCTTCACTGATACGACTGCGATACGGTGTAATATAAATTTTAACGAAGTTGCCGTCAAGCTTATAACGAAGATGATCGGCTTTTTCTTTACTGAGTGCAATGACAAAATCCTGCAAGGTGTCGGCACTTGGTTCGAAAGTGTTTTCTGGCTTCAAAAACTCAAGGGCATTTGGGGTTTTACCGGAATAAATAGCCGTGGCGCGCTTGCCAAGCTTGTCAAGATATATACTTAAACCTATAGCTGTGGCCAACTCGTCCACTGACGGGTTACTCGAAAGAGCAATTAAGACATTTTTGGACTCACTAATACGCCTCGCTACTTCAGGATAGATGCTAGGGATAGGCGCCGAGTCGTCAGACTGGTTCAGTGATAGACTAGGAGCATCAGACTCGGCTTTGTCTGGTTCGTCAAGTGGTATTGCAACAGAGTCTTGCGAGGTGGATGGACTCGGATTAGTATATCCTGTTAAATTATCTTGTTTCGTAGTGGATGAATTATCGTTTGGCATATTTACCTTTCTATTTACATATTAACATAAGCTAAAAGTTATTGCAATAAAAGATATGGATATGCCGTTACTACATGATAACACCGTGAAAAAGCATAACGAATCAATATAGTGTATGGCGACTGCTCTTGGTTGGTTGGAGGTGATTGGTTGGAGGTGTTTACAATTTTACTGATTTGCGGTATAATGTGGAAAAGTTATTAATTTTTAATCTATATAGGAAAAAAATGCCGATTATCAAATCTGCTAAAAAAGCTGCAAGACAAGCCGACAAGCGCACTAAGCACAATCAAGAGATTAAGAAAGATATCAAGAATGCTTTGAAGGCGTTTAAAGCAAACCCAAGCAAGGAGACTTTGGCGAAGGCTCAGTCTGAGTACGATAAGGCCGTCAAGAAAGATTTACTCAAGAAGAATACCGCTTCGCGTCGTAAGGCCAAACTTCACAAAATATTGAAGGAAGCTAAGGCTTAACAAGCTCTAAAAAATCGGCAAAAATATCTTGCCGATTTTTTGAGGCATTAAAGATGGGAAACTTGGATAAGAAACGATTCGATAATCAGCCAAGGATCTAGAGAACTAGACTTGATTTTGAGGTCTAACTGGCTAAGAAGTTTTAGTACTCTTTTTTCTTTGATTCCCTGGTTTCTATTGTAGTCTTTTAATGCGCTCGACACTAAAAGCCCAAAAAACATAATCGGATCTTCTTGGGTTTTGATTTCTTCGAGCATTGCGACCGCTTTACGACCATCGCGCTTCGCAGTCGGAAAGATACTGATGGCCTTTTTATAATCAGCATTCTGACTGATTGGGAAATCCTGGAGAAGGTTTTTTTCTTTCAAAACCTTGTAAACAGTGGAGCGCTTATCGATTTTGGTTTCTAGAATAACTATTTTGTGCGGGGTGTCTAAATAATTCGGGAGTTTGTCGAAAAGAGTTTTGTTCTTACTGAGGTCTCGGATTAATATCGAGCGCTGTGGCACAAGCAATGAACTACCGAGAAAAATATTTAACAAGTCGTCCTCTAGAAGATCTGGCCCATCGAAAACTTCGTAGTCTGGGCCGAGGAAGCGTACAACCTCTTGTTTAGCTTTGATGCGATCGTCGCCTGTGAAAACTTTAATCATCCGATAGCCTCTGACAATGAGGACAAAGGTGTGTACCTCGCCCAGCTACTTTGATTTTGACGATGTTACTTCCGCATTTTGGACAGGGTTGATTTTCTCGACGAAATACTTGAGCAAACTGTTCGAGATAATCTCCTTTGGTACCATCGGCTTTAACGTAGGTCGCCATAGTAGAGCCACCTGAGGCGATAGATTCGTCCATGACATGCCTTGCGGCGGCTAATAAATTTTCGGTTTCTTCCATTGTGAGACTTCCAGCTTTTCTCAGAGGATGAATTCCTGAGACAAATAAAGATTCATCCGCATAAATATTTCCTAACCCGCAAATGATAGTTTGGTCGAGAATGGTGGCTTTGATATTAGAATTCGGATGTTTCTGGAATTTGTCGTATAATTCCCTGGCGGTCATCTCCCAGGGTTCTTTGGCGAGTTTCTGGATAAAACTATCTTGCTCGACTGCGCTTGTGGGGAGAACCTTAATGAAACCAAATTTTCTTTGGTCGTTAAAATAGAGCGTGCCGTGATCAAATCTAAGTATGACGCGAGTCTGCTTGTTGGGTAGTTTTGCAACAAAATTGTCACTAGGATGGCCCGCGGCATAGCGACGAGGAATGTCTCCGTCGTGCGTGGGTTTTACCTTGGGATCATAGATTAGCTGCCCGGTCATCCGTAGATGGATTAACAGAGAATAGTGATTATCTAAATCTAAGACTAGGGCCTTGCCAAAACGCCTGATTTGTACGATTTGCCCAGTCACAGGCGTACCAATAAAAGATTTGGGGCAAATGATTTCGGTTTTCTGAAGTTTGGCCTTCATAATAAACTTTGACAGGCCGCGCCGAATAGTCTCGACTTCGGGTAACTCAGGCATAAGATTCCCCGAAATAATCGTGGCTAAAGCTTTGGATAGTTGACTCAATAAGGGCTTCTAGACGTTGCTCAGTATAGAACTGATAAGGCTCGTCTACGACAGAGGTATTTAGCTCATATTTGAGAATCTTCTCTATATCAGTGATATCGGATGGCTCAATGTCGGCGGCATTAATGGTATTGGCTAGACAAGCGAGCTGCTCGGTTTCGGAAGGATCTTTGATTTGAAGAGAGTGATGGAACTTTGAGTCGTAAAGCCAAAAATCATGATGTTTGATATCCTGTTTTTCGTCAGGGCTAAGATGAGACCATCGTGAGGACTCATTAATAGCACGAAAGAAATTATAATTAAAATAGCCGTCGGCATAAAGATGGAACAGATAGCCTAAAAAGATTGGTTCCCTAGCATCGACTTCCGCTTTATTCTCGGCATAGAAATTGAGAGAGCTTTTATGGTCGAAGGCGTAGTGGGTCTCGCAGTGGTGCTTTTTGACTTTAACGTGATTAATGTAACCATTGTTGATATCGGGAAGTAAGCAGCCAAGCAAAAACTCCTTCCGCGACTTTTGAGGAAGTTCGAGTCGATCAGCAAGCCGATTCCCGGCCTCTAGATGCACATTCCAACCTGGCATATTTCGTCTGCTATTATACCCTAAAAATAAGATGTCTTCAAGGGTGCCAACTACTACGTCGATAGCAACTGATGCGGTTTTTGCGACTACTCTGAAGAATTGCGAGATTGTGGAAAAACACTACATTTAGCGTGAAAAAGGTCTTGACGTACGCTATATGTGGGGTTTATAATGATTTTTAGGTAATGCTTATAAATGAAAAGGACGGAGTAAAGTTCGTCTAATAGAAAGGGACAAAATGAAGAAAATTTTATACAAAAGTGCCGAAGAAGTCGAAAATTTCGATATGAAAAGGTTTCTTGCTTCGCTCGCAAAGTATGCAAAGGTTTCTGAGAAGGAAGCAAAAGAGGTGCTGGATGAATTTGATCAATATGAAACAATGCACGTTTCGTGCCTTGTAGAGGCTGGGATGAAGCTCATTGGCGCAAAGGCCGGTGATGAGGCTATGAAAGAATATTTTAATGATCACGCAGAGTGGTTTGAAGAAGGTAAATTCGAGAGACTCCGCCGAATCACTGGCTATCTCGTAGGTACACTAGATCGTTGGAACGATGCCAAAAAAGCCGAAGAGCATGCGCGCGTTAAACACTGTGTAAACTCAGCTATTAACGACGCTGAGAGATTAGTAGCGCTCGAGACTCAAGCCATGGAGCAAAACATCGCTTACGCTCACTAATAATAGAAGATGACCCCCACTAAGATGGGCCTTAGTGGGGGATTTTGTTGTGATAGACATTTATTGTAGGGGAGCTAGTCTTCTAGTAGCTTGCAAATGAGGGCGATGAGCAGGGGTTTTTCTTTGGGATTTGATTCAGCGATGAGAAGGGCTAGTGCGGTGAGGGCGCGGTCCGAGATTTTAGTTTCGCCGTTTTTGGAGAGCTGGAAATCGTTGATGGTGAGAAAAACCACAAAAAGTAACGCGCCGATACGCTTGTTTCCATCGTAAAATGGGTGATCTTTAATGATGAGATAGAGTAGGTTTGCGGCTTTTTCGGAGATAGTGGGGTAGACGTCCTTGCTGTCAAAAGTCTGAGAGATAGCGCTAAGTGATGAATCAAAGGCGCTGCCGCGCAGTTTGCCAAATAGCTCATCCCCGCCGATGGATTTTTTGAGTTCCTGAATGATTTCGAGGCTATGCTCTTTGGTGATGGTTTTTGTGGCTTTCTTACTCTTAGAGAAAGAGATGTAGCCCTCGTCGAACTCCTGCAGGGCCTTGAAGCTGGGGCTGTATTTAGTGATGACTTCGAGAACTCCGCCAGCTTCGTCGGCCGAAAGGCTAGAGGAGGCAACAAGGCGCTTAACGATACCTAATGCACCTTCAATTTCGTGCAATTTTTGGACGTCTAACTCTTCAAGGCGACGTTCATTGATGGCGGCGCCGTCGACCACGTAACGATGGAGAACCTTAGTCGACCAGATACGAAAGTCGGTGGCTTTTTTAGAATTGACACGATAGCCAACCGAAATAATAGTATCAAGATTGTACATTTTGACTTTGCGGCGGACTTCCCGGTTCCCTTCCGAGCGCACCATAAACACCTCCTTGGAGGTCTTGCTTTCATTTAGTTCGCCGTCGCGATAGATATTACGGATGTGGCGATTAATAACCGAGCGGTCGACACTAAAAAGCCGTGCGACCTGGTCTTCGGTCGCCCAGAGAGTATCTGCGGCCGTATCGAGATTGAAGACGACATCGCCGTTTGCTACTTTGTATATTTGGATTTCTCTACTCATTTTCCTCCAACCTGTGTTTAGAACACTACTTGGATTAATTATAGCAGATTTTAGATCGTTTGGCTCCTTACCGGAGTTGGTGCCCCAGGGCAAAGTAGTCCAATTTCTCCCCTCGAGGCTTGAAGCCTCACGGGGGAGATTTTAAACCGCTTACCCTAATTTCAGGAATACAACACTAACGGAGGGGCAGCTAAGGGCCGAGTACGCACCTAGTAGTGCCGCCGCTGTACTTAAAGTAGTTATCCGTACCTGGATAGAAGCTCGTACTAGCCAGGTACAGATCGTACGAACTTCTAGCATAGTACGCCGTGGAGGACCAATAGAAGCCGTAGCTACCCCTACTGTTAGCTGACGAAGTATCGAAGCTGCCAGAGTAGAGGAAGTTAGTAGGATATTTGCGCCATCTATTGGAAGCTTCGGCAGTAGATTGGGTTGCTCCTGTGCCGCCCATATCTATATCTAGTTTAGCAAATCCAGCACTAGTGTTATCGTTTTGTGGTATAATCCATCCTTTAGGACAGATGGATGTAGTGTTATGGGTTCCATCATTATAGTGTGTAGTATCGGCAATTACTGCTGCCCAATTGTAGTAGTTACCGTAACTATAAGTATTTACGTCAGTATTAGTGGTGTTTGCTGCCCGTTGGCTAGTGTTATTGTTATTGTAGCGCGGGAATCTGTAGCCTAAATAAGTGGAGTCGCCCGAAATAGTATTCTTACCTTCTACACCAGTTTCGGTAGTGTATAGGCTGTTTGGTGTAGTGGAGTCCGTGAAGTCAGCAGTCTCTGGCCCAGCTAGACCTATGAAGCTAGAATTATAGCCTTGGGATAGGGAGGCATTAGTGACTGATGGGTTAGTTTGGTTGTTTCCTACTGTGTATTGGCTGTCTAGTCTTAAGTTTTCTATCATCCAGCATTTACCATCAGCTAGTTTAGCAATAGCATAGGTTTGGTTGTCTCTTTGGTCGGTGAGGGCGGACACGCTAGAGAGAT
>CAMYWN010000030.1 GCA_947302765.1 uncultured Candidatus Saccharibacteria bacterium | reverse complement strand
CTAAATCTCCGCATGAGTAATCCTAACTACGTAAACAAAGCCCCGGCGCACCTCGTCAAAGAAACCAAGGACCAAATCAAAGAAAAAGAGGCCCTCATCGCCCGCCTCAAAGCCCAGTTTAATCTTATCTAGTTCTTTAAGTAGCAACAGAAAACCGTGACCTAGAAAGCCACGGTTCTATGGACGAATGTTTGTTTGTTAAGGGCGAGAATCCCTGAGCTCGACCCGCTACTATGCAGCAGATTCTCGAAGAAAACCGCTAGTCCAGTAGGCTATTTAAAAATCGTAGCGGGGGTCATAGTAGTCATCACCCCAATCCCCGAAGACGAGATCATATTCGTCAGACTCGGGCTCATTGTCCTCACCATCTAATGCCGACCGCTCCTCCTCAAGCTTCTCCTCAAACTCCGACTCGGAGTATGTAGCCAACAAGGACGAAGCCTTTTCTTCGAATTCGTCCTCTGTCAGCACTGCACCGTCATCGAGGTTGGGGAGCAGATAATATCGCCGGAAAAGGATTGGGATAGTTAGTCGCACACCCTCCTTTCCTATTCTAATGCAGCTACTTTCAATCGGGGCCGGCTCGATAGATAGTACAATCAAGTTCCCTTCCGTGCTAAGCCCGTAGACGGAATCCATAGCTGCATTACCCATTTCAGAGTTGCAGCGATCGAGAATCTCGCCCATACTCATCCCGTCACGAGGAAAACAAACAGATATAGACTGCTTGCTTTGTGTCCCAGTGAACACATCGCGGAACATATCAATGACCTCGTTCATAGCCGTTTCGAAAGATTCATATTTTTCCATATGATACCTCCTTCTGTTCGCAAATCAACCCGAGAATACTGGCGTAGTAACAAACACCATCCAGTTAATTTGCTAAAATAGAAAAATCTAGTTTCACCTGACATTATAACACACTTTTAACAAATAGTCAAGAGGGAGCCTGGAAACCCCTTAGTTTATCTGTCTCCGTAACCATGATATAATTAAACCATGACTTACCAGGACGTTGAAACCGCGCGCCAAGATTATCTTGCAAAAGTTAAGAAGCAAACTCTTATCACCACAATAGCTATTCTCGGTTTGCTGATTATAGCAATTATATTCAGCGGTGCTACTATCCAGGAAGCGACTTTGGTTCTAATAGCGTGTATGTTCTTCACATTTATTACTGTATTTACAATCGTTTCACTCCTTAACCGCAAAGTACGCGCCAATTATCGCAAAGCCTACAAAGAATATTTCATCGAACGCAACCTTCGTGCCGTTTTCTCGAATCTAGAATACTCTCACGAGCTCGGTCTTCCCTCTTCATTTCTCTATAATACCGGCATGATTAATACGGGTGACCGATACCGCTCTAACGATTACGTGAGGGCTAGATTTAAAAACGTTGCATTTTGTCAAGCCGATGTCCACATCGAGGTAGAAGACACCGACTCCGATGGCGACACACAGTACTACACTATTTTTAAAGGCCGCTTTATGGTTTTTGAGTTCCCTAAGGAATTCAATTTCAAGCTCGCACTAGTAGGAAAAAAATTCGCAGCCTTCAAAAAGTCAGGGAGAGACAAGAAGACTGGCCGCAAACTCGAGAAATTCGCCACCGAATCGCCGACATTTAATAAGCTCATCAAAGCCTACGCCGAAGATGGCTTCGAGGCGTTCTATCTTCTAGACCCTAAGACTATCGCCACGATAGAAGATATCACGGTAAAACACGGCAGCAGAATTGCCTTCCTATTCGTGAATAACCAATTAATCATCGGGCTAAGCAACGGTAAGGACTCTTTCGAACCACCTCATCCGTTTCGTCCCATTGACGAAGCCAAAGAAAACGCCAAAGTTATTTCCGACATTAAGATTGTCACGGATTTTGTCGATTCCCTGTCTCTAAACCGTAAACTATTTAAATAGATCTACTTAATTTGAACTTAAAAAGGGCGCATTAAATGCGCCCCCTAAGCAATGTTTATCGATAGTAGAATTCACTTCTGTCGTCAATCTGGAGTTTGACAATCATGGTATTAATATGAGCAGCAAGATTGTATGCAACCATTCGAAATTCATTACTTATCTTGTTCCTCATATAGCTAGAGAAACCTACTGCGTCAGCAATTACATCGTATTCTATAACCAGTTTTCCTGTATCTCGGCGCTCTTCTGGAACTGCCGAAAGCGCAATATCGGGCTCATGCCTCATGACCGAATACTGGCAAATGAGGCTGATCCGCGCGTCAAAGTCGTCATACGTATTAGCAGCTTCTTTCAATAACTCAGGGTAATAATCATTTGTCAGGATCTCCAGCTCTAGGTGACAAATATGAGTAGGTTCCGTAGAATACTTAAATCCATCTTTGATAAATGGGTTATTCGCGTTATTATTCATCTCTTTTCCTCCAAACGTGCAAACCAAACCAACATAAATATTATACATGCAAAACAATAATCTGTCAAACGATTCCCCATTGTCAATTAAGGCTTAATCGTAAAAGGAACGTGATTCTTGTCTATTGAATCGAATGAAGGTTGAAACTACTAAAAGCGCTCCACCGAAGTGTATATATGCCGCACATTCTTATTTCTTTATTCTTATTTCTTATTATACTTTTTGAGATTAAACAATTCTTCTCCTTTTTCCTGATCAATGATTCCCTGCGCTTCGCGGAGTAGTCGAGCTAATGCCTTATCTGACGAGGCGGATCCTACGTGCACGGTTTTAACTACGCGATTCCCTTCTTTATAGCAGACTTGCACGCCAGTAGCACCAGAAGTCGTTTTAAATTTCCTGATATAGGCCATAGCGCCATTTTACCATAATTCAACGTAGGCAAAATAGAACCACCAAGCGGTTTTTGCACAAGCAAAAAGCACATATGCACAAACGTTTTCCACCAAAGCACAAGAAAAATCAGCCATAATTCCCTGTAATGTTAGCAACCATGCGAGCTAGCAACCGCACTTGACATCCGAAACCGCCTGCGCTAAAATCAAAATAACAATTGCAGCCATCTGCAGTTGGGAGAAGTTTTAGCAACCACGCATAAGATTAGGAGAGACACTAGAGGGGCTAAAACTATGGAGACAATTAATCGCTGATTGCGACTAAAAGTCGTGTTTTTGCATAAAGAAAATGCAGAGTTTGGGCTGTCAAATTTTTTCGTGTGAAAGCAAATTAGAAGATAATATAATAAAAAAATGGAAATATCGATAACACAGTCAGAAGCATGGGTGGAATTACAGAGAGAACTAGGCGAAAAAGTAATTTTTCAAAAAAGAGCCAACTTCCAATTTCTCGCAATCGTTAAAAAAACTCCAGTAGGGAATTATCTCTATTGCCCCTACGGGCCTGTAGCAAATGAAAAAAGCTCATTTTGTCAAGCGCTCGATTCACTGAATAAAATAGCCAAGGATAACAGATCAATTTTTATTAGAATTGAACCTCAGAAGACAGAATTTGGTCCCTACTTACCTAAAAACGCCAATCAGTCTAAGGAGTTGAACCCAAAAGATACCTGGATTCTGGACCTTTCTGGTGCCGATGACATTTTTAACACCAGATTACCAAATAGATTATTGCGTTACCATAAAACAGCAGAACGAAAAGGCCTAACCATAAAGAAAACCAAGAATCCAGAAGAGATCAAGCATCTCATCAGGCTCCAGAATGCTCTCGCAAGGGAAAAGGGAATTAATACGTTTCCTGAAAGCTATCTTAAAACCGAGCTTTCCCAGCCTTTTGCTACTCTATACCTAGCCGAATACCACAATCGGGGCGCAGAAGAATATAAAAATGATGAGATGCTCACGATTCACGATAAATTACCAGGTAAGCCAGAAATCGTCGCCGCCGGCCTAGTATTCGATGACCAAACTACGCGTTATAATATGCAGGGTGCTCAGTCGGATTTAGGCCGCCATTTACATGCCACGGGTATTCTTACGATAGAGTTAATCAAAGACGCTAGAGAGAAAGGCCTCAAATTCTTCGATTTTTGGGGCATTGCTCCCGAAGGTGCTCCAGACGATCACCCCTGGGCTGCCTTCACTAGCTTCAAAAAGACGTTCCATGGCGAACCTAGACACTACCTAGGCACCTACGATTTGCCCCTAAATCTTGCTAAATATGAGAGCTATAAGATGCTTCGAGGCTTAAATAGAATCAAAAGAAAGGTCATCACAAAATGAAGTTCATCACTCTAGAACCAGAAACGTTCAAAAAATTCGCTACGCGTCATCCTGACAAATCTTTCTTTCAAACCACAGAAATTGCAACACTTCGCGAAAAAAATGGCTGGACAGTTTACTATCTTGGCGTCGAAGAAAAGCACAAACTAATAGCCGCTTCTCTGGTCACCGCAAAGCCAGCTTTTCTAGGAAAATCTGTATTTTATACCCCTGGTGGACCCCTGTTAGATTACGAAGACACAAATCTCGTTAAATTCTTCTTCAAAAAATTAATAGCTTATGCTAAGTCTCATAACGGTTATGTTTTGCATATTGAGCCGTATTATGCCTTAATCGAGCGTGACCGTGACGGCAATATCACTGAAGGTGGTTTCAATCATCAGAAGGCCATCTCCAACCTAACATCAATCGGCTTCAAAGAAGTGCACCCTGATAACCCAAAATATATGTTTACATTAGATATAGAGGGTAAATCCGCAGAGGAGATTTTTGCGAGCTTTAAGCAAAATACTCGAAACCTAGTTAGTCGTACTGCCAAAAAGGGCATCAAAGTCAGGGAACTAGGCAAAAAAGAACTGCCCGAATTTAAAAAAATCACCGAATCTACCTCAGAGCGTCGTCATTTTGTGGATAGGACTCTAGACTATTACGAAAACATGTACGATCTTTTCGCGAGACAAAACCAAGTCAAATACGTCGTAGCAGAGATAGACGATAAAATCATCTCCGCCGGCATGTTTATGCTATATGGCGACGAGGTAATTTATCTATTCTCGGGTAGCGACGAGGCCTACATGAAAGAATACAATGCTCAATATGCTATTCAGTGGTATATGATTAAATACGCCATTGAGCACCGCTTTAAGAGATATAATTTTTATGGTATTCAGGGGCTACCGGACCCCAACCAGCCAGGTTACGGCATCTATAAATTCAAAAAAGGCTTTGGTGCAAAATATGGCCGTGTGGTCGAGCTAATCGGTGCGTACGAAGCACCAGTTAATCCGTTCGTTTATCGTTTGCATCGACTCCTCACCAAAATCAAATAACCAAGTGCTATAATTCTAAATATGAAACTCACGGGTCTCACTAAGCAACAAGTTGCCTCTCGCACCGAGGCTGGGAAAGTTAACCAGTCTCACACCAAAAAACAGAACTCTGCTAGTAAAATCATCCTAAAAAATACTCTCACTATCTTCAATCTGGTGAACTTAGTTTTAGCTATCATGATTATCCTGGTCGGCTCCTACAAAAATCTTATGTTTATCCTAATCGCAATTGCAAATACCTTAATTAGTATCATCAATGAGCTAAGGGCTAAAAAAGTCGTCGACAAAATGCGTCTCATCTCCGAACAAAAGCCAACAGTTATCAGGGAAGGGAAGGCTTACCAGGTTAATCAGGATCAGCTTGTCGAAGGCGACCTCATGATTCTCGCACTAGGCGATCAAATCCTAGTTGACAGCAAGGTACTAGAGGGCGAGATAGAAGTCAACGAATCATTCGTAACCGGAGAGCAAGACAATGTCAAAAAATCGCCAGGCGATAAGCTTATCTCTGGTTCTTTTGTTGTCTCCGGTACATGTAAAGCCGAGGCGACGGCGGTCGGAGCAGATAGCCAGCTCAGTAAAATCGAATCAAGCGCCCATACTATTAAAACTGCCGATTCAAAACTGTTTAAGCTGATGAACAACATTGTTAAGGTTATTTCTTTCGGGCTCATTCCAATTGGGGCACTACTTCTTTTTAGTCGTTTTCGGGTCGAAGGTACTACTACGGAGCTAGCCGTTACCAGTACAGTAGCTTCGCTTATTAACATGATCCCAGAAGGCCTCATTCTCCTAACTAGCTCAATTCTGGCGCTCGCCGCCGTACGCCTTAGTAAGAAAAAAATCTTGGTCCAAGACCTCTACTCTATCGAAACCCTTGCCCGTGTTGATACTATCGCGTTAGATAAGACTGGTACATTGACTACCGGCAAGATGAAGGTCAAAAAGCTAATTCCAATAGAACCCTACGATAAAAATGCCCTAGAAGACGCGCTAAAGCTTATTCTGAGCACCGACACGGCCAATAACGCCACAAGTACCGCCTTGAAAGAAAAACTGCTTAAAACCACCAAATATGAGCCTACAGAGCAAATTCTCGAAATCATCCCATTTTCATCAGAGCGCAAATGCTCCGGCGTCAAGACTAAGCGTTCCACCTATCTCATGGGCGCAGCTGAGTTCATCACCAAGAACCAGTCAATTATTCATGCCGTCAAAAACCATTCCTCCGCTAGCTATCGCACTCTCTCTGTCATCAAAAAGGATAACACTTCGACAAGTCAGCCCAAAGAAACGCTTCTCGGTATCGTCCAGTTAGAAGACGAGCTTCGCCCAGACGCCAAAGAAATCATCGATTATTTCTACAAGAACGACGTCGATGTCAAAATTATCTCCGGTGACAGCCTAAAAACCGTTCAGAAAATTGCCACCCAAACAGGAGTACGTCATGCCGACCAAGTCGTAGATCTCTCGACCATAAAGTCCCCCGACTACAACAAGCTCGTGCAGGAATACACTATCTTTACTCGCGTCAAGCCGGCCGAGAAGAAATCTCTCATTGAAGCACTAAAAAAGGAGGGAAGGACCGTCGCCATGACCGGCGATGGGGTCAATGATATCCTAGCCATGAAAGAAGCAGATGTTTCTATCGCTATCGGTGATGGCGCTGACGCCGCCAGACGTAGCGCCAAACTTGTTTTACTCGACTCTGGGTTTGAGGCTGTCCCGTCTATCATCGACGAAGGCCGCCAGTCTATCAACAATCTTGAGCGTTCCACTACGCTTTTCTTGGCTAAGACTGTTTACGCCAGTATTCTAGCGGTCATCTTCATCTTTGTCCCCATTAAGTATCCCTTTTCCTCACCCATCGAAATGTCACTCTTAAATTTCGCCTGCATCGGCTTTCCGGGTCTCATTTTATCCCTAGAACACAACACTGAGCGTATCAAGAACCGCTTCGCGAAGAACATTATTGAATACTCTGTACCGGTTGGCCTCACCGTCTCCATTTCGATGCTTGTCATATCGATTCTGGCGCACTGTCAAATATTCCCCAACTACGACCTCGCAACCACGGCCGTCTTTGTTACTTTTTCTGTCGATCTCATACTTATCTATCAAATATCAAAGCCACTCACTGTCCTTCGTTCGGCTCTTCTATTTTCGATTATTGGCATCGTTACGGCTGCTTTCCTAATTCCTTTTGCGCATCACTTTTTCGATTTCGTCTTTCTCACCCAAGAAGGGTTCATTACGACTACAATAACCGTAGCCGCATCAATTGCACTTTTCTACATCCTTCGTTTCATTATGCGCATAATTTCCACTCGCCTCTTCGCCGGTAGCACCAAAACCAATGGTCAAAAGATATAACCATTGGCTATTGACTCATCCAATGGCTTTCCGTATAATAAATGGTAAG
>CAMYWN010000029.1 GCA_947302765.1 uncultured Candidatus Saccharibacteria bacterium | reverse complement strand
TTCTACAGAAAACCATAGCCGATAATTACGAGCTACACTTTGTTTTCTATAAAAACGCAAAGTTAAAACTTATAACTAATTGTAGGTTCCGCCTCAATTATAGCACACAAAACCCATACTTTCATGGATGAGCAATCTTAGACCACTAGTTTAAGTCACTCTACTATATCAAAATATATCTACTTCTTTTTCGTCCAATTCCTCGATAATATCAGCGACCTTCATACCGTTGTAAGTTGAACTAAGTATTTCATCAATATCTTCAGATTCAATATCATCTTTATAAAACTCGCAAAACGCGATAACGATTTTTCCTTTCTCATTTTCGCCGAACGTAAAAGAATACCTTTTTTCTTTATAATCGAATTCTATTTCATGACCATGTTCTAATAATTCTTTCAATGTTGCAATTTTCATTTTATTCTCCTTCCTGGTTCCTCTCTTTCGAGCAAACCATTATTATAATATATGCTATGTTGATGAGGTACAATCGGGTGTGTTTTCGTATTACCGTGATTCGTATAGTCAATATCTAGATACGGCTCTCCTTTATTATTATAATATCTTTCACTAATAAGTCCATTTTTACCACTATTTCGAAAAACCGAATTTGGCTTATAGGTTTTCGGTACACTGTGCATCGAGCCATTAGTAACAATATTAACCTTCTTGACACTACTAGAACCGGCAGTATTATATGTAACGCCATTTTTCGCTTCACTTGACCCTCTAGTGCCAGAATATCTCCCACTTACTCCGCTACCCATTTTCCATTCTCCTTATGACATATACTAATCCAGTCGCTAAAGCCAACGAATCTCGTCCTACCCTTAAATTTGCTAAATATTTCATCGGGCATTAGTCCGTATACTAAGACGACCTTGGGTTTAAGATAATCAAGCATAGCTTCTAAACCTCGTCTGAAATGACTCTTATTAGTCCTGCCTTGAATACATCCATATGTACCAATCGCCACAATACTACTTTTAGGCAAACCCACAAACGCAACTGGCTCGCTAAGTAAATCTATCAAATATGTTCTTTCGTCTCCCCATCTACAGTTGCCTATGACCGCTATTCCTTTTCTTTGCAAATAACTGCCAATTAAACGATTGCGGTATATATTACCTATTTGACACGCAAGCGGCATATCGCGGTATAACGAATTATCCGGCGAGATAATGCCAGCAAACCTAGCAAGATCACCAATGTATTTGTTAGGGTTTCTAATCATATCCGCAAATTTATCATCATGTTCATAAAAAACTATAAACGCCTCAGTCGGTTTCGCAACTTTATTTCTTTCCGAAAACGGAACCAAATACTTTGGAATCTTTATTCCTCTAGTTGCCTCAATAACTGGAATCTCAAATACACCTTCAAATTTTGCACCTTCGGCAAGTTCAGGACTAAACCCATCGTTTATTATTAATCTGTTTTTTAAAGCCATAATAGCTCCTTTCGTCTTAAAATTTGCATTAATCTTGAGAAAATGCTATAATATGACTTATAGAAAAAGCCAGTTAGCATTTTCTATGTTTCGAGTGCGCCTATCATTATCGCAAGTAGTCATAGGCGTGCTTTTTTGATTATTACTTCTTTGATATTTTTTCTCCTTTCTGGCAAATCGCCAATTTCATTTCACAAAAAACTTGCTTTTCGTATAGGTCAAAAAGAAGTTTTTTAATCCTAACGTCCACTGTCAAACTCAATTATTCTCTCTCTACCTATATTTAAAGCAAGTCATCCAGTTGCTTTTTTAAAAAAGTACATTAAGTCTGACGCATGCACGCCAGGTTGACTCCTGCCACTCTATATAGCAAAGTCTTAATACTATTATAAACGTTATCCTCTTAATGTCAATAGCTGTTTTTTTTAAAAAACAGATAACATAAGCACTTTCCAAAATCAAACAGCATTGCTCAATTCATAAAAACGTGTTATAGATACTAATTTACAATATCTTTCATCTTTATTATTACAGTAATAATAGACAAAAAGAACCAGTCATAATTGCCCTGCCAAACGACAAAATATTAAACCAGAAGTTGTTTAATAAGTTTAAACCACTATTGAAAGGGATAAATCTATGACTAGTAATTGGGCCGACAACAAAGAAGAGTATCTCGAAGCATTAAACATGAGGGGCGAAATAGAATTCAATTATAACAATCATCGTTATCATATCGAATCCACGAATTACCAAGATGATAGTTTTGATATCTGAAAATTCACAACCTCTGGAAGCGACGATGGAAGAATCATTGCGCACTGTAATAATCCACAGGGAGTGCTATCCGTAAAAGCTTTCGACGGAAAAACACTCGAAGAAATAGATGATCTAATGACAGACTGCTATATCCTATAAACCCGAATCGTCATTACCCTAAAAAATGCTTAATCATGCAATAATTCCAACTTTTCACCTTATAATACTCCCCCCAACCACACAAGTCAATCGCTTGACAAGGCTCTATTTAAGCACTAGAATAAAAACAGAAGAGCATAGCTCCAGAAACTATGCTTAAAAGGGTTAGTTCAAATCGCTGTTCTAGCGATTTGAATTTTTTCTTCGGCTACATCGCCGTAATGAGAGCTTTACGGTCATTTGAATCCGCCATAGCGAAAACTTTATCCCCATCTGCCTCCTTTCTGAACTTCTGGCATATCTGGAATAGCGGTTTATTGAAGCTCCACACCCGCACGAGCTGCTATGGCAACTCCCGCTGTTTTACACCCCACTAAACCCCGAAGCCAACCCAGCGCCACTCTAGCACGCTAAACTCAAAATCACAACCCCCGGAAAGCCAAAACATACCACAATAGTTTTTGCTTAATCCTTAGCCAAAAGGTTATAATAATACTATGAAAAAGAAAACAACACTAAGTAATGCCAGTGTGTATATCGAGCTTAGCTTTCTTGCATTGTTCTTCTTTATGATGCTAGCGCCAATTTTTATGGTAATCCATAACCATTATTCCGAGTCGCAGTCAGAAGCTACCGAAGAGTCATCGACTCAGGAAAAGAGTACCAAAAATACGGAGTACCACGCGGCTCCAGTGGAACTAGAGCCAACGCCAGCCACCACGCCCGCAGAACCAGAGCCAACGCCCACAGAGCAAACCCCGCCTCAATCAACACCATCACAGTCAACCACCACTCCACCTACAACCCCAGCACCGACCAACAATACAGCACCTTCCTGTTACCACGAAGAATACGGCGTTTGCTGGGACGAGCTAGAAGACGACAGCTATTCCGCCGGCCTCTACGACCGTGAATACGGACACTACGGCGCCTCTGTCATTTACCCCGACTCTTGCGATTCAGTTTGTCGCGACATCATTGATGACGCCTACGAAGAAGGTTGGTACGACGGCGGCGCCTATTAGCTTACTTTGTCGAAAACCCTTCATTAACTGACGGCGATGCTCATTGACTAGCTTCGCCGGATTCCTTTTCCTAATCTGCGCTTATTAAGAATGCTTGACGCACGGATTAATTCTTTTCGCCTCAAATAGTACCGTCGGCACTGCTGGCGGTGGTGTGAAATCGGTAGGTTTTAGCGGTAACCGAATTCGCGTCGTATAATCCCGCGTCAAAGCCAACCCCAGCTGCGAAGTGTAATGTCTATCATTGTTTAGCAGCTTCAGCGCAAACTGTTTCTGTAGAATCAAGTAAATCGCCTCCGGTGGGTTTGGACTCCCAATCAACTTATGTAAAATCGCCGACGATAGATGAAACGGCGGGTTTGCGAACACCTTGTATGTTTCGCTAGGTAATTCGTAATCCATAAAATCTTTCACTATCACTTCTACATTTTCGCACCCCTGTCTTGCTAAATGCCCACGTAACTTATCCACCGCCTCCTTGTCCGGCTCCACCGCAATTACCTTCGCGACTCTGCGCGCCAGTGCCGAAGTAATCACCCCTGACCCCGCGCCAATTTCCACCACTGTATCTCGTTTACGAAGATTCGAATGTCCGATCAGAATCAACGCCAACCGCGGATTTCTTAAGAAGTGTTGCGACAACAGATGATTCCTTGACATATTGCAAATATTATATCATGTCCAAAGTATTGAATTAAGGAGGACAAACCTCTTTGTATATATTCGAAGGTTCCTAGACATGTCGGATTTTCTTACGAGCAGTTTCCACTATCTTTGTTTTTTGATACGCCAAAGGTTTCAAAATCATATCATGGGCCGGCGTGTAACGTAATTCTGTGCAACCAAACGAACGCTTGAACTCCGAAACGCCGTAAAACCGATGCGAAGTTTCATTGGGCTCTACAATCCCCCATAAATTATAGCGAATACAGCCCCGCTTCCTCGCTTCTTTCATTGCCTCCATATGGAGTAGAGGCGCCGCGGAATATTTGGTACCGAGTTCCGACGACACTCCGTAATGGTAGCTTGCCTCAGGCCCATAGAAAACCATAAAGTTTTGCGCCAAAGTCTCACCATCTTTGCGAGCGGTATAGATAATCACTTCCCCGCCTTCGCGGAAAGCTTCAAATTGCTTCCGCAAAAATTCGCCAGAAAATGCCACATATTTTTGCCTTTCGGCATGCAGTTTTTCGAGTCGGCAAAACTCCTTGATTGCCTCGTCACTAGTTTCTGCTGAGATTTTAATATCGTTCTTCATCGCTTTACGGAGTTTCCGCCGAAAACCCTGTGATGCGCCTGCTAGAATCTCCTCCTCAGATTTTGCTAAATCCAAAACCCCGGCAAACTCCACTGATAAATACATCGGCGCCCGTTTTAGGCCCAGTTCATTCATTAATGCAAGCGATTTGTCCGATAATTCTAGTTGCGGCCTTACTCTTACAAACACGCATCCGGCCTTCTTTCCTTCTGTTTTAATATCTCCGAATACTGTCTTTACCAACTTTTTATTCGTCCAATCCAGTATTGGTCCGCCGGCAATCGCCATATAGCGCCCCCGCTTGGCTGTCTCGACTACTCCCGCATATGCCCCCACGATTATGTCACCATCGTAAGCCAGCCTCCGCACGACCTTCTTGCCACGCGCAGCATGAAACTCATAAAAATCCCACGACTGTAGAAAATTCGATTCCGGATGCGACTGAATGAATCCGTCCCAAAGCTTGCGAGAAGTTGCATCAATCACAGATGCCTCCTCTTCTTTCTTGCCTTTTCTATGACAAGGTCCTTTAGATACCCAATTTTAGAAATCACAATGTCGTGTGCGGGGATAAATTCGACTACCTCGCCCCCAAAACCGGTTTTGAAAGTTGTCACGCCAGCATAACGGTGATTAGGCTGTCCAGCCGGCGCAATCCCCCATAGATTAAACCTCTGGTAGCCCTCCTTTTTTAAGTCCCTTGCGACTTGCCACAGCAAAGCATAGGCACCGGGCAGTTTTCGGTTCAGTAAGGTCGAGGCCGCCTCAAAATAATCACCCTCATTCCCGTTTTTGATAATGAGACCATAAGCAATCTTCTCACCTTCGTCAGTTTCTGCAAAATAAACCCTAATGTTTTCTCCAAAGGCCTCCTTCTCGGCCATAAGTACATCTAGCGATGGTGGGATGAAGCTCTGCCTTTTTGCAGTTTCGACTTGAATCTGGTGAAATTCTTTAAAAATCTCATCAGAGTTACTACTCGATACCTTTATGCCGAGCTTTTCGGCTCGCCTTACTTCATAACGAGTTTGCCGACGCATGTTTTTGAGTAAATCTTCTTCTGTTTGGGTTAAATCTATAATAACGGTATGCTCTGCAGCTAAATGCATTGGGGACTTTTTGAGACCTAAGTCACTCATCATGGTAATGTTCTCAGGCGTATTCTTAATCTGTGGTCGAATCCTCGCAAAAACACATTTCTCGGCGCTAGCGATTTGTCTGATCTTTTCGATCACATTTTTCGCCAACTCCGGATTACTCCAGTCAATTAATGGTCCACAGGGTATCTCTAGATAGCGACCACGCTTTGCGTTTTTGATGTACATCTCTGCATGCCCATTACCGTCGAACTTCTCGGTAATCACCTTATTTCCGAGGAGGTCATTAGTCTTGGCATATTCTGGAGACTGCGGGAAATTCGCTTCAGGGAATTTTTTGATAATATCCTGCCACTCTTTGCCGTCGGGTAACTCTTGTTGTTTGTTATTTCTCGTCATTTTATAGCCTCCATCTTATATGTTTTTATCAGCTTAAGTGCTGGCCTTAAGTCGCGTCTAGTATAATAGTTTGGTAAATTTATAATATGTTCTGCGACGAACATTGCATTAGGGCAAGCTTCTTCAGGAAAATGCACTTTTTGGTAATATCTCGCAGGAGACACTGGCTTCTCATACCAAAAGCCGTCAAAGAAATATCCCTTTTTGCGCAGTTCTTTGAGGAGAGTGGTTCGATTCTCGACGAGGCAGAATTCTCGGATGGGTGGTTCACCATGTCGACGTAGCTTCTCAAACTGTTCTAAGGCTAGCTTTGCTTGAAATTTGCTAGGGCGCCTAGTCGTATCGAGCTTATTATCTGCAGACCTTTCTACCCAATGTATCTTAACTAGTAGCCTCATAAAGGCTCCGCCTATCTTAATATACGACAACATTCGACTAGTTGCGCCAAACATTGGATAAAACCTCGCCCGTAGATGGTCGGAGGGTTTCGGAACTTTGCTAGGCGCTTTAATGGCGTGCTTACATGGCCTTCGCATGATGGCGGCGCCACCAGAAATCGTGTCAATAGACTTTTCTTTACCGAATGAACAAATCGTTGCTACTCCCACCGTACCAGCCTCTCGGCCGTCAGGATATCGAACTCCCGCAGAGTGTGCCAAATCTTCAATGATGGTCAGATTATTGCGCTTAGCGAATTCTTCTACCGCTAAAATATCTACAGGATTGCCTAGCGTATTTTGAATAATAATACCACGCGCTGAGGAGCTGTTCGAAAAAGCTTCATTTAGCGTCTCGGTTGTGAAGTTTAGGGTGTCCTTAGAAACATCTACAAAGACCGGCTTCATCTTGGCGGCCTTAATTGCTTCGTATACAGCATAACAGGTAAAGCCGTTTACTAAGATAGAATCGCCAGGCTCAAAGTAGGCTTCTAACATCAAGGTAAGAGCTGAGCGCCCGTTTTTGCACAGAATGGCCTTTCCGTCATACCGCTTAGACAAATACTCCTTTAGTCTAGCGAGATCGCGTCTGGTGCCACGGGTAAAAAGATGTCTTAGCCATTCGCCATCTTCATAGTTTGCCGCCATACCTAGAAAGAGATGCTTCACTTTTTTACCCTCCTCAAAAACGTAATTAATGCTCGGGCTAAGCCCTCTGGGTCGGCAATATAAGGCGCATGCGTCCATTCCGGATAAAACTTCAGCTCTGCCCTTGGCAGGCGTTCGTAAATCATGGTTGCATGTCTTGGTGGAGTGACGGTATCCTTTTTGCCCCAAAGAATCAAGGTAGGTGTTTCTACCTTAGCAATATCTAGGTATCGGTCGGAATTTAATACGTTTGCAAGAGTAGCCTTCATGTTGTCGGGAGCGTTGGAATAATCAGTGGACCCGGTAACTCTATGGAAAATCTTATCAATAACCGGAAGCCTTTTTAATGGCTTCCCGATTTTGGCAACACCCCTAACAACTTTTTTCTTTAAGGTGTTCTCGTAGATGCCGGCGCTATCTAAAAGAATTAGATGCTTTAATTTCTCTGGATTCTTAGCACAAAGGTTTAATAAAATCCTACCACCGTTTGAGTGGCCTA
>CAMYWN010000028.1 GCA_947302765.1 uncultured Candidatus Saccharibacteria bacterium | reverse complement strand
CTCGTATATACGACGGACTGGCGTTAAGATATATTTTGCATCAATTAAACTTGGCAGATGATAGGCTTCTTTGTCTATGTTTAACACCGTTCCATCATTCTTCGTCGAAAAGACACAATCGAAGTTTTTAGTTTCTTCTTTACGGTCTTCATAATATAAATTCTTTATATCATCAAGACAATACAAATTAAACTCAATATAGCATTTTATAGTGTTGGAGGGGTAGTTAAACTCTTTAAAGGCTGTTCGTAATGAATCATCGACGTTGTTATTTGTGACATAAAGGTTTAGGTATATTTTAAATCCATCGTCGTTTTTATATTTATTAAAGATTTCTTGCAGTTTCTTCGAACGCTTATAGTTACCCTGTTCAAGTGCCGGTAGGGGACCGTAGAAAAAATCTTTTTTTACATATCCCTCGTCGAGTTTCGTGGCAGTATAATACTTATTCTGAATGATAAAAAATTCTTTAGACTCCTCATAGAACACGAAACAGTCACAGCCGTCATCAGAGTATTCTGTAATATTGTCTTCGACAACTTCCTCATCTACACCAAAAAGCTTCGTTAAAACCCAATAATTAAAAGCATACTCGTTCTTTTCAAGTAATGGATTATTCTTAACGTAATCCTCTTGAATTAGTTTTATATCCTCATCGATTTGTTGTTTAAAACTAGCAGTATCCATGTTATGAATTATACCATAGGTTAGTAGATCTAGATTTGCAACACTTCGGCAAGAATCCCATAACTTATACCTGAGTATATACTATTGTCTTTACTATCATCAAACATTTAATACTGGTCATACTAAACCTAATGATGGTATAGAATCTATCTTTCCGATGTTGATGCGTTATCATTTTTGTATTGCAAGGGCTATTACGTGTATGTCTGCTATTTTTAGATTCTTGCTTGTGGGGCCGCATGTTTTCATAAAAATTTCGTAGTCAGTATTATTGATGATTATATTGGTATTAGGATACAGACACTCAGTTTACAGAACAATGCCTAAGAGCGAAAATAATAAACAACTTCAATAGAATTGGATTACCAAAATACGAACTAGCAAGTTAATAATACAAAAGAGAGGGGGTTGCCGTCTTGAATTATTAATTATACAACAAGGCCTGAGGTATGTAAAATTGTTGACAAACAAATACAACTAGACTATAATTAGTTGTATATTTACAACAACAGGAGGCCTATGAAATTTCACGAACTATTCAAAAAGAAGCGAATGAAGAATGGTACGGTGCGGGAGTTTGCAAAGAAGTCCGGATTAGATTTAGCGTACATATCAAGATTGGAAAATGGCATAACTTTGCCGCCGAGAGATTCTAAAAAGCTTGAAAAATTAGCTTTAGCGCTTGGTATTAAAAGAAATACGGACGAATGGCAGGAATTTATGGATCTCGCTGCAGTAGCCAAGAACGAACTGCCAGCGGATTTACATGACGATGCGAGAGTCGCAAAAGTACTGCCAGCTTTTTATCGAGCGATTCGTAGTAAAGAGATGGATGAAGACGAACTCCAGCGGTTACTTGATTTAATCAAGGATTCCGGAGAGGAGAAGTAATCATGAATTATTTAGGTGAAGAAAATGTGAGGTATTCTGGCCAAATTCCGTATCTGGGAATAGATGAGATAGCGCAGAAAGCAGAAGAACTTCTTAATGAATGTTGGGATGGCTGCTTTCCGATTAATATAGAAGCGATCTGTGACTATCTAGGCATCGCGGTTGTGCCAGTGCGCGGTTTGTCCGAAGAAGTCGGCGCCGAGGCGTATTTAGCAGTGGATTTTAAAACCATCTATGTAGATTTAGCTGGCTACAAAAAAGAGAGCGCAAGATATAGATTTAGCGTAGCGCACGAATTAGGACATTATGTATTACATCAAGTATATTATCCTTGCGAGCTGGGCAGCCTAGAAGAATGGCAATGCCTTGTGTCAAATCTAAACTATGTCGAATTTCAGGCGAATTATTTTGCAGGCAGTTTATTAGCACCAGAAGAAGAATTGATTGCGGCACTAAATGCAGAATTTGAAGGTAGCTTCGTGAGAAACTGTTGGAGTAAAGAACACAAAGAATTTAGTGACACATTGAGCAAGTTACGAAAATCTTTCAAAATATCTAAACAAGTTCTATCGAGAAGGATGCGTGACCTGATGCCGGGAGCGGAAAAGTTTGACGAAGTAGCGATTGAGCTAAGGAGGTAAAATGACAACCAAAACTAGTCGAGCGAGAACAAAAGCTAAACTGGAGTTATTGTGGCGTGACGGACGGAGGTGTGCGATTTGTGGGCGTAAGATTAAGGATTTGGATGACCTAACTATAGACCACATTGTGCCGCTGGCGAAAGGTGGGAAGAACACGCTAGAGAACTATCAACTGGCTCATAAGGCTTGTAACGAAGCAAAGGGCAGTATGCTGCCGAAGGAACATGTGAAGATTTTGAAGTATAATCGGCGGCGGATTTTATTGATGAGGATTAAGAAGGGGATTGTGGTGTGGTGAGAGCGAATTGGGTCAGACCAAAGTAGGAATATCGGGTGGGTGTAAATAATAAATCTTAAAAGGAGGTCTAAAATGACTAAAAAGCAAAATGGAAAGGATGGTAATGACAGCGGAAATGTAGCAATTATTAATAACGAAGTGTTAAGAGATAAGATTTATACGATTCGTGGGAAACAGGTGATGCTAGACTATGATTTGGCGGAGATTTATGGGTATACGACTAGTGCGTTTAATCAGCAGGTTTCAAGGAATATTGAAAAATTTGAGGGTGATGATTTTATGTTCCAATTGACTAAGGATGAGCTGGAAAATGTCTTGATATCACAAAATGTGATATCAAGTTGGGGCGGTGCAAGAAAGCTACCGTTTGTATTTACCGAGCAGGGTGTATATATGTTAATGACTGTGCTTCGGGGTGAGTTAGCAGTGAAACAGAGTCGGGCGCTGATTATGACTTTTAAGAAAATGAAGGATTATATCTTAGAAAGTCAGGACACGATTTCATATCGGGAATTTTTGAAAATGATGTCGGTTACTACCGATAATGCCAAGACGATTATGGAGCTTCAGGACGAGATACGGAAGATGGATGGTGAAATTCGGGATAATTCAACCAAGATTAGCGAGATGGTGAAACGTTCGGAGATTCCGCCAGTTTTCTTGGATTACGATAAACTGATTGAGTCGAGAGAATTTTTGTCGTTTAACGAACAGCCAGCGAAAGCTGCCGAGACATTTATTGATATTTACAGGCAAGCGAAGAAGAGTATTGTGATAGTGGATAATTATATTAATATTCGAAGTCTACGACTATTGCAAGAGGTGCGGGCTGGGGTGAAGATAACGATTTTTAGTGACAATCTGGGACATTATTTACATCAAAGTGATTATGATGATTTTCGGCAAGAGTTTCCGGAGCTAGAAATTGATTTCGTAACGACTGAAGGGAAAATTCACGATAGGTTTATAATGCTTGATTCCGGGTTAAAGAGTGAACGAATCTATCAATGCGGCGCTTCTTCTAAAGATGCCGGTCGAAAACTGATGTTGATTCATGAAATTGAAGATGGATTTGTGAAGGACGCGATGCGAGGAGTGGTGGAGAGGATGATGGGGAATAAGAAATTACAATTAGGGTAATCGAAATAAAGATGACCCGCGTTTTATTATCCAAAACTGGATGAAGAATAGGCACACGATTGAGTTTTTGGCTGCGTGGGAAGAATTACATAATCCAAATTTTAAACGAGAGATTAGTAAGCTGAATTATCGTGTACATACTGATGCGATAAAGAAGAACCTGATACCTCCTGAATTAACTTCACAACAGATACATTTTACTTACGCGAGTGAAGGTGATTTATTGAATGTATCATTATTTGACATGACGGCAAAGGAATGGCGAGAAAATAATAAAGGGAAGAGTGGAAATATTCGAGATTATGCTTCGATAGGTTAGCTATTGGTTTTAGCGAATCTTGAGAGCTATAATGCGATACTAATCGGTCACGACAAAACTCAAAGTGAGAGATTGGTGCTGTTACGTGAGATGGTAAAAAAACAATTGGCTTCGTTGAGCGGGCGAGAGATGAAACTGTTGGGTAATGATACATATAAAATGTCGTAAGGTAGTTTGTCGAATCCTGACGAGTATGGCTTTCATTTTTACCGAAGTGGTCATGGTTTTAATCATAAGTGATATGTGGTATAATTAAGGGGCAATACATCAACATTAAAAATCTGTGCAATGCACTGGCATTCGAATCAAATCTATAAAACGGGGTACTCATTTCGGCCCGACTGCGGATTTGATTCTAATGTTGGTGTATTGCATCCGGAATGGGGCCCCGTTTTTTGTCTCATTCAGTCGGGTTTGGATAGTGGGTAGATATATACCACCTGGATTTTTAATAGGTAGGTGTATTGCAGAAAGAAGTTTTCTGCAATGCCCCAAAAGAATCAAAAAGTTGTAGAAAGCTCTTCTTCACGGAAGAGTTTTTCTGTTAAGAAAGGTATTAAGTCGCGAGACCGCGTGCGGAATCGGGGCGAGGTTTTTACTGCTGAACGGGAGGTTAATAATATCTTGGCGCTTACTCAAGCGACTTCGAATCGATATTGGCGATTCTTGGAGCCAGCTTGTGGGAACGGGAACTTCCTTGAAGCGATATTGAGACAGCGGCTGGAACATCTGAAACAGGACAGGCAAGAGTGGCATCCGAAGAACCGGGAGTTTTCGATACTAAAGGTTCTTTCGACAATTTACGGCGTAGATATTGCCGAGGATAACATCGCAGAATGCAAAAAACGCATGCGCGGTGTGATTTTTGATTTCTTGCCAAAGAGAACTTCGAAGGAGTTTTTGCTCGCTATGGATGAAATTATGAATACGAATTTGATTGTCGGGGACATGTTGAACGGTACAGATAAGATTTTTTTCACGGAATATTCTACGCCGGCGAAAGGTCTGTTTAAGCGGCGCGTATATGCGCTGACAGACATGGAGCTTGGGATCGAATCAATAATTAAAGAATACCCCACGGTATCATATAGGGAGATGGCTCATGCAGAATGAGAAAAAGGATGTCAACTTATTTACGCGATTGATAAAGGGTGGGCACGTGCCAGATATTCTGGATTGCATCGCGAATCTATCCAGCGACGAAGTGTTTACGCCGCCGGATTTGGTGGACAAGATGCTGGATTTATTTCCAGAGGAAATATGGCGAGACTCTTCGCTAAAATGGCTGGACCCGGCTTGTAAGACTGGCATATTCCTACGACAAATCGCAAAGAGATTAATGGTAGGGCTACGTGATGAGTTCTCAGATGAAGAAGAACGCCGTGAACACATTTTCCATAACATGTTGTATGGGATTGCACTGACGGATCTTACCGCGTTAATGAGTCGGCGGAGCCTCTATACTTCTAAAAATGCGAATGGAGAAAAGTCAATCGCGAAGTTCGAAACGGCAAACGGCAATATTTCGTATGATAATCGAGCGCACACCTATAAGAACGGTACGTGCATTTATTGTGGGAATAAAGAGGGGAGCGAACTGGACCGTGACGAATCGCGTGAACGTCATGCTTATAACTTTATCCATTTAACACCAGAGGAGGTCAAGAATATGAAATTTGATGTAATTGTGGGGAATCCGCCGTATCAGCTAAGTGATGGTGGGGGTACTGGCTCGTCAGCAATGCCAATTTATCAATATTTTGTTCGCCAGGCAAAAAAGCTAAGCACTAGGTATGTAGCTTTTATTATCCCGGCTAGATGGTTTGTTGGAGGAAAAGGGCTAGATGATTTTAGAGAAGAGATGTTAAATGATAATCGTATAAAAGAGTTGTACGATTATCCGGACGCGAGCGATTGTTTCCCAGGGGTATCAGTTGAAGGAGGTGTCTTATATTTTATACGTGATGAACAATATCATGGAAACTGTAAGATTACGACGATAGTGAGAGATGAGCAATCATGGCCTTGTTGCATAATTCACAAACAAAAAGAGTGATGCTATATTTATATTATGAAAACAAACAAAAACATCACTCATAAAGATAATAACACTAAATCAAATAAAACTCATCAGAAATCTCATAAAAACCGTATCAAAAACTGGACGGCTTATAATAAGTCCCTAGTAAATAGGGGCGATTTTTATATTGCGATAGAAGATGCACTACTTACTCCAGTAGAAAGGACTGGTAAACCTGGCCGCCCAAAACTATATTCGGATTTGCTCATTAAGGTAATATTAGAAATCCGAGAATTTATTGGTGGACCATTTCGGCAGACGGCGGGCCTTGTTAGCTTCATAGTTCGTTTAGCCAAACTGTCGGTTAAGGTACCGGATTATACTACTCTGAACAAAAGGATGTCCAGAATTGATTATAATCTTAACCTAGAGCCGAAGCGTATCGCTGGACCTATCTACCTCCTCGTAGATAGTACCGGCCTAAAGACTTGTGGCGAAGGAGAATGGAAAGACCATAAGCATGGTAGAGATAAGCGTCGTGGGTGGGCTAAGCTCCATGTAGGTTATGATTATGACTCCGAACAAATAGTTGCTTTTGAAGTAACTAGTGAATCAGTTGCAGATGAGAAAGAGCTACCCGCCATACTCGCACAGGCTAAGAGTAGCGGTATACTCATCAAACAAATGATTGGCGATGGGGCCTATGATTCAAATGAGTTATATAAGATCGTAGAATCTAATTACATAGATGATAAGAAACCAGAACTCGGCAAGATTGGTTTACTAGCTCCACCACCAACTAACGCCGTATGGCATGGCAAGCTCAAAGGCGATCAATTGGTTGAAGAATCTGGCTGGGAAACCAGAAATGGATATGTAGGGAGATGTATGATCTACGGGAGAGAAATATGGAAAGAAATGAGTGGGTATCACAAGAGAAGTTTAGCGGAGACAGCCATGTATAGACTAAAAAAGGCCTTTACGGGTGAGCTTAAATCCAAGAAGGACGAACATAGGGTAAAAGAGATCGCAATTCGCATTGGTTTACTAAATCGCTGGACTAATCAAGGGATGCCAATGTATACATGATGATGGGAAAAAGAAATAAGCTAAGACAAAGCGAATAGTTGGCGGGTCTGAAGTTGAATTATGCAACAAGGCCGCAATCATCGATGACGCGTCCACTATCGGAATATGATGTATTTATTAGATGGAATAAAGCAATACCCATACTGCGAAAGGTACAATCATTTAATGAAGCGACGTTAAGTGAAAAAGTTACAAGTAGGAACCCCTTTTCACTTACTGGAAAGATAGATTTGGACGAAATCGATAATCCTGACAAAGTTAAAATATATGCAAATCGACAAGAAGGATTTTTGTCGAGGACTCTAATACAAAAAAACGTTGCACTCATAGACAAATATAAGGTCCTAATCTCAAAAGCGCATGGAATTGGCTCGTATCCTGACTCCGTGATTTCTAAGCCGATTATTGCAAAGCCACCCAGTGCTTGCACTGAGACTTATTTAGTTATTGATTCCTATTCCAACGAGACACAAGCTATTAATATGTCAAAATATGCTAGGACTAGGTTTTTTAGATTCTTATTATCATTACGAAAACTGACCCAAAATATAACATCGAGTTGTTATGCTTTTGTTCCTGATTTGCCAATGGACCAAGAATGGACAGATGAACGACTATTTGAACGATATGACATCACGCCCGATGAACAGGATTTTATTAAATCTTTGGTAAAGGAGATGTAGAAATATATGGACCAGTATAGCAAAGAACTACAAAAAATAACATCTTTTGTCGACGAAAACAAAGGGTTAGTAGAATCTGCTCTTGGGCTTGTCGCTG
>CAMYWN010000027.1 GCA_947302765.1 uncultured Candidatus Saccharibacteria bacterium | reverse complement strand
GCTAAAAGCTAAATTATCGCAAAATTGAACTGGATAACCCAGTTCAATTTTTGTGGAAATTAAGGGGATATAGGGGTGGATGCTGATTCTCGTGAAAAGAAGCGTAGGTATAGGAGTAAATGTTGATATTTTCGGGTGTACGGGCAATATAACAGGGACGAATGTGCTAAGGGTATTGACTAAACTGAAGAAATGTGCTATTATAAGAGGAGTACATTAAAAGGGCCAGCAAAAAAGAAAAGGGGGAAAGCAGAATGAGGAAAAATCTTTTTTTGGTTATAATAATCTTTGTCGTAGTATTTTGTCTTTCTGGCTGTAGTGTTGGAGAGACGTTTTACGCCTTTGCACAAGGTGTGGAAGATAAGTATGACGATACTATTCGAGGCATTGGCTACTATTCAGATACGCCTCTTTATCATGACAGCGACTTTAATAAAGATTTGTCGGCGGTGTCGGTGGCACTCTCCGAGAGTAATATCGAGAATATCGGGCAGTTTTCTGTGATGGCGCGGCTTGTTTCTCAGACGGTTTGGGGGAGGGCTCCGATGAAGATCACCTTCGTGATTCAAGACGTCAGGTATGGTGGAACCCGTACGTTCTCATACGAGGACACTGAACTTCGGAGGCGTCTCGACGATAACGGGCTATGGAGGAAGCTTTATGCTGCTCGGGTAGAGATGAGGGCGGTGAATATGTTGAAGCCTCTTATGCCGCAGCGATATAATGTCGTAGGCGTTATCGTAACCTGGGAGCAGGAGCGGATTATGGCTTCGACGCTGACACACTCTGTCTGCGATTTTGACGGAGATGGCAAATGGGATTACTATTCCTCCGCGCCAATTGATTACTATGGCGGAGTGAGAGAGCCGGACAATCCGTTTGAGAGGCGAATCCTTGATGACGCTTACGAGACAGAGGTAGTTATTGTCTCGGAAGATGATTTGATTGAAATGCCTCCGCTGGAAAAATACACATTTTATGACATTCAGAAAGCGATGAAATCTAAGAGAGTGTCGTAAAATTTCATATAGATAGGTAGGGCAAAAAGGTATGGCCCTGCCTTTTTGCTTTCTGGCGAACATATGCGAGAGTGCGGTCTTGATGCCATGAGGATTAGAGGGGAGGGATTTTTATGTCAATGATCCCTATTGACAAATTCATTAACATGTGATATTATGTAGACATGTGGGTTGTTTGTGCGAATGCTTTATCTAATGTGCACAATAGTACTTTACCATAGGTCGTAAGTAAGCTGCGATTCTGCAACTCGTTCGGGGCGTTATTTATAGGAAATGCCTAGAACGAGTTGCAGAAGAGTCATGATACTGCACTTAAAAAAACAAAGGAGGAAAAAATCATGGCAGCAAATCAGGAAATTGTAAAAATCGAAAGAGACATTGCGGAGGCAATCTCTGCTTCGGCTCTCGAGGTATTCAGCCTCGGATGCACCGGGATCCATATCAGTTTCAGCCCGAGTGGGGGGCCGCTCGTCGAATGCTATCTTCCGGTAAGTCGTGTTGACTACGGCGAGGTGGATGAGCCGACTTTTGCTGAGCACATGAATGATGCCGCAAGGTCAATCATTGCAGCAAAGAAGATGCTTGTAGGCGCATCTCTCTCGGATGACGATTGGGGCGCATACGGGAACCTGTTGGATCAGGTTGGTGCGCTTGATGAATGGGTCAATGGCGACTGTGAGGATGAGGAAGGACAGCCGGTAGACTTCGACCCGGAGACGACGGAAGAGTAAAAAGCTTTTGCCAGAACCTTACCCCCCCCAACCATTATGGTTGGGGGATTTTTATGCTAAGGTGTGTATAGGTTGAAAAAGTCCTTTAGCGCGCATTAGCAATTGTGGTTGATTGAGTAAATATATAATAAAGCTATCCAGAATGGTTGTATTGTGACAATTCTGGAATGGAGTAGATTATAGAAAGCCGTCTTCAGTAATGGTATAATAGCGCTATGCAGGAATTACAGAAGAAGCTTCGTGAACTCGAGAAAGAGTTTTTGCAAACATACCAGAAATTAGAAATAGAAACGAAACTTGCGGAAATCAAACGACTTGAGCAGGAAGTGGCGGAACCGGAAATTTGGAAGGATGTAAAGTACGCCACAGAAGCCAATCAAAAATTGAAAAAACTACAAGATGAGACTGCTCCGTATGAGCTGCTTAGGACCCAGATACAGGATCTTGGGGAGCTTATGGAAATATCTGGTGAAGATTTAAAGGATGAGTTTAGTGAACAGATTGGCGCGATGGAGGCAAAGCTTGGCGAGCTAAAAAAGGCGCTCAGATTTCGGGGTAAATACGATGGCAATAACGCAATTCTTAGGATTACTTCCGGAGCGGGAGGTACTGAAGCGATGGATTGGGCGGGGATGCTAGAGCGGATGTATCTAAGGTTTTTTGAAAAGAAGGGTTGGAAAGCGACGGTTGTAGAGAGAGTAGAAGGAGAAGAGGCTGGGATAAAAACTGCTGTTTACGAAATAGATGGCACGAATGTTTATGGCTATTTGAAATCGGAGCATGGAGTACATAGACTGGTGCGACTCTCGCCGTTTAACGCAAATAATTTGAGGCAAACATCTTTTGCGTTGGTGGAAGTGTTGCCAGTGATTGAAGCAGATACAGAGGTCCTGATTGACGATAAGGATTTGAGAATTGACGTGTATCATAGTGGTGGTCATGGTGGGCAGTCGGTAAATACGACAAACTCAGCGGTGAGGATTACACATATCCCTACAAATACCGTAGTAGCGATTCAAAACGAGCGTTCGCAGCTTCAGAACAAAGAGAAGGCGATGGAAATCTTAAGAGGTAAACTAGTGCAGATGCAATTAGAACAGCATGCGGCGACGATTGGGGAGCTTAGAGCTGGAGAATCGGCGGGTTGGGGGCAACAGATTAGGAATTATGTACTGCAGCCATATCGTTTGGTAAAAGATACGCGGACGGGGTATGAGACGGCTGATACGGATGGCGTTTTGGATGGGAAAATTGAAGAGTTTATTGACGCCTATCTAGAGAATTGACTTCATAAATAATGTGTTTATTAGTGTCTATTCGGATGCCCATCTGAAAATTGACTTTTCTAGTAAAGTGTGATATAATAGTAGAATTAGAGTGTTTTTCAGTTTTAAGGGAGGGAAAAATGAAGAAAAAGAACAAGAACATTAAGAAGAAGACTGATGTTTGGCTCTTTGTAATTCTTGCCGTGTTTTTTGTTTCAACGCTGCTTGGCGTCTGGATTGGGCGGCTGTCTATGAAAGAAGAAACTGGCACAGCTTATGCTGAGCCGGTTGAGAAGCTGGAGAGGCTGCACGGCATCGATATCAGCTTGTATCAGGATTATATCGAAGCAATTAACTCGCGTGGGGCTGCTTGCGATTTTGCTGTGATGCGGGCAACTAAGGGTTATGAAGTTGACCGTTGCTGCGACCCGGCGTATCAGTACGCCAAGAAGCGGGGACTACTGCTCGGAGTTTACTTCTGGGGTGATCCGACTGAACTGGATCCGGTGGAATACGCTGGTTTCTGCAAACTTATGGTCGAAGGGTATCTCGGCGAGGCTATTATGATCCTGGACTTCGAACCCGGGAACCATGAAAGCCTGAACCCCGAGTGGGCGAGGCTCTGGCTGGAGGAATTCGAAAGAGTTAGTGGCGTGAAACCGCTGATTCATATGGACTCCTATGTAGCCACACACCTGGACTGGTCTTCCGTGATTGACGGGGGATATAAGATTTGGGTGGCCTCCTACGGGGAAGACGATGGGAGACTGTCCCTTAGAAGCATGGGTCAGTGGGTTGGCCATGTCGCAATGTTTCAGTATGGAACCTGCGGAATGGGCAAGCGAGAGACGCTCGATCTCGACATCTTCTTCGGAGGTAGAGATGACTGGGCGCAGCTGGCAGCACGAAGACCTGGCTGAAGGCATTTAGGCGCCTTGCAGAAATAATTAATGGCTCGCGAAAATCGCGGGCCTTTTTGCGGGGCCGGTTTGGCTATTTAATCGCGCGAGTCTAGGTTTATTGCATGCGAGATTTGAGATAAAATATCTTCTCAGATAACGAAAAGTGTGTTATAATGAGGTAGTTATCTAGACATAAGGAGAGGTCCTGTCGATATTCTTGGGGATATTGAGGGAAACCAGCCTAAAAGTCTAGTTTTAATAATGCAAATTTATCCGTAGAGTGGTAGAGTTGCAGATAGATTGTTTTACTTGGTGTACAGAGGTAAAACAATCTAGCCCACCTGCTAGAGGCAGGAATAGATAGTTTTACCCGATGTACAGGGGTAAAACTCTAAAACAATATTAAACGAAAGGAATAGGATGCAAGTCATTCTCGGCACCAAGATTGGTATGACCCAGATCATCGGCGAAGATGGCGTAGTGACTCCTGTCACTATCCTCCAAGCTGGCCCTTGCACAGTGACTCAGATAAAGACCGTCGAGACCGATGGTTATAATGCTGTGCAGGTGGGATATGGTCAGGGTAAGAATCTGAGCAAGTCGGTTTCTGGCCACGTGAAGAAGGCCGGAGAAAATATAAATCCTAAGGTCCTGATGGAATTTCGCGTTGAGGAATTTCCTGAGGGATTGAAGCTCGGCGATAATCTCACCGTCGAAAGTTTCAAACTAGGAGATAAGGTAGCAGTGACTGGCACTAGCAAGGGTAAGGGCTATGCTGGTACGGTGAAGCGCCACAATTTTAACGAATCGCGCAATACGCACGGTTTCAAGGGAAATATTCGTCGAGTAGGCTCGATTGGTTCTATGTACCCACAGAAAGTTTTCAAGGGTAAGAAGATGCCAGGTCGAATGGGTCACGACAGGGTAACGGTCAAGAATTTGACGGTTGCTTATATCGACGTAGAGAAGAATTTGATTGGACTAAAAGGTGCAGTGCCTGGTCCAAACAAAGGTATCGTAAGCGTAGAGGGAAAGGACTAATATGACAACACTAAATAAAGATGTATTTGGACTCTCCGTAGAGAATCATGAGCTCGTCAAGCTCGCTTATGATAGTTATCTTGCTAACTCTCGCTCTTCGCACGCTAAAACATTGAAGCGCGGCGAAGTACGCGGTGGTGGTAAGAAACCATGGAAGCAAAAAGGTACTGGTAGGGCACGTTTTGGCTCGACTCGTAACCCGATTTGGCGCCATGGTGGTGTGGCATTTGGTCGCACCGGGAACGAGAACTTCACAAAGAAGTTGTCGAAAGGTTCTAAGAGGATTGCGGTTCGCCAAGCCCTTAGTATGCAAAACAAAGACAAGAAAGTCTTTGTGGTAGATACTTTTGCTTGTCCTAACGGTAAAGTTAAAGAAACTGTTGAATTCTTTAATAAGAACAAGCTGGATATGAACAAGAATACGTTGCTTGTGGTGAGCGTTAAAGATGATTTAGTGCTGCGCGCTACATCGAATGTTCCGACTTTGAAGGTAGTTCGCCCAACTTATCTGAATGTATTTGACATCATGAATGCCGATCAGATTGTAATAAGCGAAAAATCATTACCTATGATTGATGCATGGTTAATGGGAGAGGAGAAGTAAGATGGCAAAAGAAGATAATACCAACATCCAGCTTCATCTCTTAGAGCCAAGGGCTACTGAGAAAAGCTATCTTGAGCAAACCAACCGGATTTATGTTTTCCCAGTGAAGAAATCTATGGGCAAGCAGGAAATCGCTCGGATGGTAGAGAAAGAATTCAATGTGACCGTAACTGATGTGCGTACGCTCATTCGTAACGGTAAGAAGACAAAGTATAGCAAAGGTAAGCACGCTTATCCTGGCATTACACATCGCCAAGATAAGAAGTTTGCTTATGTGAGATTAAAGCAAGGTGATTCAATCAAGGTATTCGATGAGCCTGAAAACGAAACCAGCGCAAAGGAAGTCAAAAAAGCTGAAAAAGAGGCTAAAAAGGCGGACAAGAATGCAGGGAAGGAGAATAAATAATGGCAATTAAAGCATATCGGCCGATGACACCGGCGCAGAGGCAGAAGACGACACAGGATTTTGATCAGATTACGACCAAAAAACCGATGAAGTCTCTAGTTCACGCCAAGAAACAACAGGCTGGTAAGAATAATCAAGGTCGTATTACGGTACGCCATCGTGGTGGCGGGGTAAAGCGTCACTATCGTATCGTGACCTATAAACTACCGGAGAATTTAACCTTTACGGTAGAAGAGATTGAATACGATCCAAATCGCTCAGCAAGAATTGCGAGAGTGAAGGATGAAAATGGCATATATTACTATGTGCTGGCTGATACCAAAATGACCAAGGGTACGAGTTTCAAATCTGGTAAAGAGGTTGAGGTAGAAGATTCATCAAGAATGCCACTTGAAAACATCCCAGTTGGTACATTCGTATACGCGATTGAATTGACGCCTGGTAAAGGCGCACAAATGGTGCGTGCAGCAGGTGCTTCAGCGCAGCTAATGGCAAAGGAAGATGGCTATGCCACTCTTAGAATGCCATCAGGTGAAGTACGCAAGGTACTGGCTAGCTGTATGGCTTCAATTGGTACTGTATCCAATGTCCAACATCAGAACATCAAGATTGGTGCGGCAGGCCGACGTCGTCGCAAGGGTATTCGCCCGACCGTCAGAGGTGTTGTGATGAACGCTACGGATCACCCACACGGTGGTGGTGACGGTGGTCGTCACGGTGCTGGTAAGGCGCCACGTACGCCTTGGGGCCAGCTCACGCTTGGGTATCGTACTCGTCACAATAAGAAAACTAATAAAATGATCGTGCGCAGTCGCCACGAAGGAAAGAGGAAATAATGTCGAGGAGTCTTAAGAAAGGCCCGTTTGTGGACTATAAACTCGCGAAAAAGATTGCCGCTTTGACTGCTGAAGATCGCACCATAATCAAGACTTGGGCAAGACAGTCCACGATTTCTCCAGAGATGGTGGGTCGGACGATTGCTGTGCACAATGGCAAGGTCCATGTACCAGTCTTTATTTCGGAGAATATGGTAGGTCATAAGCTGGGCGAGTTCGTGCCAACCCGTAAGTTTAAGCGCCACGGCGGTAAGAAAGCTGCAGAAGCTGCGGCCGCGAAAGGAAAGGCATAAACTATGGCGGAAACATATTTTGCACATGCATTCGAAAAAGGTATCGATTCTCAGCCTAGGAAGACAAACGTTGTTGCTTCCTTGGTAAGAGATCGTTATGTAGCTGACGCGGTGGTGATTTTAGAACATACACCACGCAGAGCTGCAAGAGCCGTGCTGAAGGCTATCGAATCAGCAAATGCGAATCTATTAAACAATTCTAAGGTTTCGATTGATCCGAAAACCATTAGGATTGCGAGGATTTTTGTCACTACTGGTACGAGAATGCGCCGCTATAAGCCGGCCTCGCGCGGTAGAGCATTACCTTATGAGAAGATTTCGTCCAACATATTTGTTGAGGTCGCAGGCGAAGAAAAGGTTAAGAAGGCTGCTGAGAAGGCTGACGATACTAAGCCAAAGAAGGCTAAGGAATCTAAGGCTAAGACAGAAGCTAAGAAGGAGAAAAAGTAATATGGGTCAGAAAGTTAATCCCATCTCTTACCGTCTCCAGGTCAGCAAAGATTGGTCTTCGAAGTGGTTTACCCGGAAGTCTGATTTTCGTCACTGGCTAGTAGAAGACGTAAAAATTCGCAAGATGATTGAGGAGAGATTTAAAGCTCGCCCGACTATTGCGAGAATTAATATTGAACGATCGGCAAATCTCACTACGATTACAATTTTGACCGCTAAAGCAGGTGCCGTAATTGGCAAACAGGGTGCTGGTATTAATGAACTCAAAGCTCAGCTTGAGAAAATTGTCGAGGGGCCAATTAGAATCAACGTTGAGGAAGTTAAGAAACCAGAACTAAATGCAAAGCTCGTGGCTGAGAATGTTGGGTTCCAGCTTGGTAAAAGAATGAACTTTCGCCGTGCTGTGAAGATGGCGCTCCAGTCTACTATGAACGCAGGAGCTAAGGGTGTACGTATTGAGGTATCAGGACGTCTAAATGGCGCCGAAATGAGCCGTCGTGAGAAGTTCATCGAAGGTTCGGTTCCTCTACATACTTTAAGAGCAGATATTGATTTTTACTGCCACCATGCACAAACAGTTGCTGGTATCGTAGGAGTAAAGGTTTGGATCTATAAGGGGGAGAAGTAATATGGCTATTTTAATTCCAAAGAAAGTACCACATCGTAAGGTACGCAAAGGCAAGAACGAAGGTGTAGCAACGCGCTGCAATACGGTTGCGTTTGGTGATTTTGGTTTGATGTCGCTCGATAACGAGAGAATTAACTCTCGTCAGATTGAGGCAGCTCGCCAGGCGATTACCCGTTATATTAAGCGTGGTGGTAAAATCTGGATTCGGATTTTCCCACACACACCAGTATCGAAGAAGCCTCTAGATGTAAAAATGGGTTCCGGTAAAGGTGAACCACAGTACTATGTCGCGAAGGTGAAAGCTGGTACAGTGATGTTTGAAATCGCTGATGTGACCGAGGAACAGGCACGTGAAGCCTTAAGGCTCGCTTCACATAAATTGCCGGTAAAATGTAAAATAATTAAGAAAGAGGAGTTTTAGATGGCACACACACTCATAGGAACTGTTACCTCTGATAAGCGTGATAAGACCATTACGGTTTCGATTGCAAATCGTGAGACTCATCCGCTTTACCGTAA
>CAMYWN010000026.1 GCA_947302765.1 uncultured Candidatus Saccharibacteria bacterium | reverse complement strand
CAATAATTATTATCCAACGAGAAAATTTCGGTAACATTATTTTTTGTCTAATACGACAGACTTTAAGCTACTAACCAACGGTGATATAATGAAGATAGAAACTTTACTTAACAATAGACCCAGAAAACGTCTCGGCGGATTAACGCCACTTGAAGCATGGGAATTGTTGCACTTAACGACTTAATCTAGGCAAAAAACATAAAACAAAAGCAAAAGCATGATATAATGCTAAACATGAGGAAATACATAACATGGATTTCATTTCTTGGAGCGTGTATTTTTATCGTCCTTTTTACGCAAAGGATCGCACACGCCTTCCCGACTATCTCAGATGATTATCTTCAACTGTTCGATAAGAACAAAATCAATGCAGTAACCCCATGCCAAAGCAACGGAACATCCAGTAATAGCTGTGTCGGCACTCTGCCCGGTAGTAGCAATGAAGAAATTGTGTGGAATTATTTCGTCGAAGCAAACATCGATGGTGTGTCCAACAATCCGGCCGCCATTGCCGGGATTATGGGTAATTTCCAGCAAGAATCAAATTTCAACCCCTTCGCCACAACAGGACAGTATTTTGGTATATTCCAAACTTACAAAAGTAACCTACATGCAGTCGACGATGCAGGTTTAGGACAATACTGGGGTAGTAGTTCTGCACCGGCCGATGCAAACAAAAAAGCCATCGATCTTGAACTGACTTGGTTAACGACAGAAGATCAACGTTTTAAAGGAGAGGGTTCGTGGACCGGTAAAGGCTTTTTAACCTTCGTAAACGACATCTCAAACAAAACACCTGAGGCTTATTCGGATTTATTCTTAGTTACATTCGAAGACGCCTATACAGAAAATGCTGAGAGCCCTCATATGCAAGGCGTAAGCAATGTCATCGAAGAAGAAGTCGCAAGAAAAGCAAGCGAATCTATTTATGGAAGAGTACGCTATTACCAGGAAGCTGGTAAACGCCGAGAATACGCAAGACAATTATATGATAAGTACGCATCTTCAGGTGCTTGTATCTCGGGCGGTGGTTTTAATGGCACTGAACTTACATGGGAGGACCTCAACCCATTAACTCCAAATGATCGCCTCAAGCTCCTAGTTGAAACTTACGGAGAATACGCAATGCAACTTCAAAAATACTATGGTATTCCATGGGAAATGCCTTTTGCAGTAATGGTATTTGAATCGCAAGTCGGCGCAGATCAAGAAAGCATGTCGTACTTAATTCAACAAGCAGGGTACTACAATCTCATGGGTCTAACATATCCAGTACCTGGCTCATTCGAAAACAATCCATATATGCTAGCGGATGTAGGCAATAATGGCTGTTTCAGTACCGAAAGATACAACAAATGTTTTGTTGCATATGGGTCGATTTCAAAAATGCTACTAGGCTATACTATATATCATGGGAGGAGCGGTTTTCAACCATCAGTTTCCTACGACGCAGGTCTAAAGGTCCTAGATCCCAACAACTATCAGCTAGGCGAAGCAATCCAAAGATTAATGGAAACTTTTTGCGAAGGAGGATGTTATAGAGATGAAATCATGGGAATGATCAGGCCAGGAGGAAATCCAGGAGAATGGTCGGGAATACTAGATGTTATACAAGAAAAAGGTTGGAAAAATTCAGAAGAGCTTGCCAAAGAATGGAATATTCAACCCGGCGGCATAGCAACACAACAATGGGGATGGGGAGATATCAGGCAGCAGATTTGGGACGCTTATGGCGAAACTGGAATGCCGTCTAATGCGACGACCGTCACGGGTGCCGTACCAATGTCCACCTCCTCCCAAGGTACTTCGAGTGGTGGTACGATTACCGCAGCAGCCACCAGTAATGCAGTCCTTCATGCTCCACAGAACCCATGGCTAGAGAATGCCGGCCTAGAAGGATATATTAAAGACGAAATTGATCTTAATCCTTCAGGCGCACATATCGACGATAGCGCCGTTACCAACGGCCAATACGCCAGCTTCGAAAGTGATGCCGGAGCCGGTTCTGGCCTACCCGGCTTCATCGTGCTACACTTAACATCGGCTGACAACTTCGGAGCTAGATCATGGACTAATTATTGTGGCCCCGGAACAGGTCAAAGCTTCTATTGTCCTCCACATTTCACGATTGACGTCAAAAAGAAAGAGATATTCCAGCACTTTCCGCTCACCTCACCATCTGCAGCTGTCAGGAATCGAGGCGCCATGAAAGCCGATCGATACGGAATCCAGATCGAAATCGTCGGACATGGCGGAATCGAGTCTGACGAAGGAACATGTATGCCCGGAGCCTGTAGCAGTGAATATCTTTACACTAACTTTTCCGACGAGGACTGGGAATATGTCGCAAAGCTTTTGGTTGCTATTAGTAACGAAACTGGTATACCGCTAACTAGCTCTCTTCAATGGCCAGCAGATCAGCACGAAGCCGAAACCCAAATGATGATTCAGTCAGATGACGAACTCAAATCCTACATAGGCGTACTCGGACATATGCACGTTAACGACAAATGGGACCCCCTAGCTGCCTGGACCTACATTGAGCCAGCTTTACAAAGAATAGGCTATTCATACCAAGGCGCCAACGCAATCTCAGCATGCGGTAACAGTGGCAGGTTAATACGTGGACAGTGCTTTCAATTAGCGGACGGGACTGATGGTGGCTGCACAGAAGATAACTTCACATATTTTAGACAATGTGGCGGCTCCTGGCGAGACCAATCATTTGGAGGTTGCGGGACAATTTGCTCTTCGGCTTGCGGACCATCAGCAATGGCCGCCATAATAACAGCGCTTACCGGAAGACTAGTTACACCAGCAGAGACAACAGAAAAAGCCGGAGCAATCGGTACCCACATTTGTGGCTCTGGCTCCGACGGCAACAAACTAGCAACCATTGCCCCAGATTATGGATTAAAATACGAACATATCCCAGACAGTAATGTTACCGTAGAGAACGTCAATCGATGGCTCGATGAAGGAAAAATGATGATTTTTTCCGTTGGGCCAGAAATGCAACCAAAATTCGTCCGGTCCGATGGCAGTCAGGGCGCAGAAAATCTCACAGGAAACGCGCATTTTATCGCAATCAGAGGCAAGACTAATAAAGGATACCTCACCTTCGACAGTGCCGGAGACTCAGAGGATAGAAACAATAGGGCCTACGATCCAAACGATCTATTATTATTATATAAACTACATGGAAGAGAGAATTTTAATGTTATTTCAAAATAAAGAATCCAAAATACTAGAGTTACTACGTACACCGCCTGGACTAGCCATCGCATTTTGTTGTATTGGTTTTATTGTAGTTGTAACATTCTTACTTATTAGGTCACTCTCCGGACAAACACATAAGCCGGAAGTACCAAGCGAAGTAGATCCAGCTTCTGGCGAAACACTTTACTTGTACCCCTACACCGACGATCCTCCAAACGGACCAGCATATATCGGCTTTGAAACACTCTCTAAAAATGGCCTCACTCCATCGCAGTTCCAAGTTTTCAAAAAGACTATCGAATCTTACGCAAAAGAAAACTCGATTGAATTAACAAGGGTAAGCTACTTAAAAGATAGTTACACGTTGAGAGCTTCATACGTCTTCGATTTTAAGATAGTATTAAACATAGACGAAACCGAATTAAAGGTCGAAGTCGATTCATCAAAAGGATGGAAAGATGTACTAGGAGCAAGGGTTACAATCTGGCAAGACAACAATGAAGTTTACGCATTTGAAGTGACAGAAAACAATATTTGCGACTTTAGAGATGTCTGCTATTACGAAGACGACGGAACATAAATTTCGTACAAAAGCACAAAATCATAACTCAATACGCTTCGGCATAAAAGCGCAAAATCATAGCTCAATACGCTTCGACATTATTACTACAAAACGCCAAAACCTTTACTTCGGTAGCATTTTCCTAGGATTTAAAGTCATAGCCTGATTAAACTGCCGTTCGGAACAATATTTTGCAACCTTCTTTTGGGCTTTCACCCAATAATCAACGCCATGACAATGATGTGCGTCGCTTCCAAAAGCGAAAACAAGACTATCTTTCATGATTCTCTTTACTAACGTTTTTGCCTCGACACCATATTTTCCCATCACGCTACCCAAATTACACTGAAACAAAACCCCTAACGAATGAAGTTCTAACAAAACATTATAACTAGTCTGTATTATTTCGTACCTTTCTGGATGCGCCAGAATAACTCGATATCCCATATCTAACAGATCAACTAGGATGTCCTTATAACTAGGGTAGCTCTTGTTTAACGGCAACTCCACTAGAACATATTTGCTACCTGCCATAGAAGAGATAGTTCCTTCACTAACCATTTTGGCAATTTTCGGATCAATATAGATTTCATTACCAGGATAAATCTCTACATTAATCTGTTCTGCCAGTAAGGCTGACTTCACCTCTTCAAGAAGGCGAAGATTATTATCCTTTCTAGAAACATATCTAGTCTCCGAAACATAATGCGGCGTCGCAATTATATCAGTAGCACCACTCCGGCTTAGCTCACGAATTAGCTCAATACTGCTAGCTAAAGTCTTCACACCATCATCCACCCCCGGTAGGATATGTGAGTGAATATCTATCATCGTTTTCCAGTATCCCCGTAATAGTATGAGCTGTAATACTTCGTAGCTCTTTGATTTACCATATTAAACACAACACCGGCAATCTTTGCGCCTACTTTATCTAACGATTCTTTCGCATAAGCAAGATCGGTTTTTGAAGTAAAGCCATCTCTCACTACTACTAAAGTCTCATCCACCAAACTCGAAAGAATCACAGAGTCAGCTAAGCCAGCTAAAGGAACACCGTCGAATATTACAATATCATAATGTTCTTGTAAGATCTTAATCAATCTCTTATTCTTTTGTGACGCCAAAAGCTCGCTAGGATTAGGTGGGTATGTTCCACACGTAATTACGTCCAAGTTATTAGTCTTGGTTGGACGAATAAATTTACTTAAGCCGCGCAAATCCGATGTGAGCAAATTCGATAGGCCTTCGGTATTAGTTAGTCCGAATATCTTATGCAATCTCCCCTTTCTTAAATCGCAATCCACCAAAAGGACACGTGCACCAGCCTGAGCAAAAGACACAGCTAAATTCGAGGAAATAAAGCTTTTCCCTTCCCCGGCGTTCGTACTAGTTACCAAAATAGTTTCAAGATCACGATCAACGGAAGTAAACTGCAAATTAGTCCTCAAACTTTTAATATTTTCACTAATGATAGCTTTCGGATACTTCTCTACAATTAATTCGTCACTGCTCTTCTTTATCTTGGAATCACCTTTCAAAATAGAGCCCGCAGTTGACATACCTAGATTCTTTTCAATGTCATCACTATGCTTTACGGTATCGTCTAAATAAAACTTCACAAAAGCAAATCCTCCCACTATTACAACCGCCACTGCAACAGCAAGAACTATATCTCTCGTTAAAGTGTTATTAGATGGATTCTCTGGTACAGCAGCTACCGATAGCTGTTTCATCTTAATCGTAGGATACAATTCCACTACCTGCTTTGAAAACACGTCAACAATCTCATTTGCTATCATTGCCGACAAACGAGGATTTAAGTCCCGAACAGTAATACTTAAAATCGAAGTGTCGTCAATTGGTTTAATAGTCAAATTCTTGCTAAACGCCTTTGCATTAGTCTTTAGATCAAGATTTTCGATTACTTGGTTCAAAACAGACTCGCTCTTAGCAAATTCGCTATAATTAGATACCAACTTTTGGCTTGCGTTAACGTCATTCAATGAAGCAGCGGCCCCATCGGCACCATCAGACTTAGCAATAATAACTGTAGTATTGGATTGATATACCGGCTTTTTTATCGCTGTATCGTAAATCACGACACCAATAACAGCTATTGCGATCACAACAACAAACGCAAAAAAATATTTCTTTAAATAAATGAAAAAATCTTTAATATTTATTTCTTCCATTAATAACTCCTGTAAACAATTGTAGCATAATCATTATAAAAGTAAATGGTTTTTGAAAACAATATTTCTCCAATATTTCGTTAATCCAGACATTAATTCTCATCAAGCCAACAAGTATCAATAACTGCCAATACCTGTCAAAGCACTCCTTAGCTACTCCTCAGGTTCCCCCAGATACTCTTCAATTTTCTCTCTCGCTTCCACAAGGGACTCCTCATTTGGGTACATCACATAGAGCGGCAAATTCGCGCCCATCGAATAGGTTGGTTGCATATCAGCCACACCCTTTACCGTCATGGATTCCGTTTGCCATTTCGTTTGATTCGCTAGTTGCATCCGGATAATACTCGCAATCTCATCTCTACTTAGACTCGTCTCAAACAGGTCCGCCGCCGCATCTAGCACCTCCGGGAGCCTCAGGAAATAATCCTTCGAACTTGACATCTTGGCAATTATCGCCGTAATCACCTGTTGCTGATTCTCACCCCGGTGAATATCCCCCGTACCATAGGTCTTACGTTCCCTCGCAAATCTCAATGCGCAATCTCCATCTACCCATTGTTTACCCTCCACGAAAGTACATTTTTTACCATTCAAGGCCCCAAGCTTCATCGCTACGTCAGAGTTAATCTCAATCCCGTCAAGCTCATTCACTATCCTCACCACCGCATCAAACCCTACCTTGATCGTATAGTCGATATTAACACCAAGCAAATCCTCGATCGTCGCCTTACTCATCTCTATCCCGTACAAACCAGCGTGGGTTAGTTTGTCTTTTAGCCCTGTTGTGCCATGTAATTGTACATAAGTATCCCGCGGGATAGAAACCAAGAGAATCTTCCCCGTCTGCGGATTCACCGCTGCTAGAATATTTACGTCCGAACGCGCCGTCGCCTTAATTCCCGACCGCGAATCGCTCCCTGATATATAAACCAAAAAAGGCTCCTCCGTAACTTCCTTTCTAGCAGTCGGCTCACCCTCATCAACATTACCTAACTCAATCGTAAAAGTATAAATAACTCGCTTATCACTAAACAGGTCCGCAGCATCTTCTTTCATCGCCTCCATTCGACCACTTTCTAGCACCATCGCGTCTAAGAGCTTATTGTCCATCATCTCATCCATTATACTTACATCGTCATAAAGGCCAGTGCTTACCTCTACTTGCTTGTTTAGAGCTTCCTCGGCCAGATTCACGGTCGCGTCGGTCGATAGCAACCCAACAGTCTTAGATTCAAGCCCGCCAATCTCGCTAATTTCACTGTTATCTAGTACCAATACGCTATATTCTTTTAACTCCTTTTTGTCATCAGTAATCCTATGAAGAAAACTATTAAATGCCCCAGTATAACGCATAGCTACTATCCCAACCGTAGTAACCAGCACCGCGATAACTGCACAAACGATACTTATAGCTACACCAGTCTTTTTTCTCAAAATCATAAAAATCAGATTAACCACGAAAAGAGCTATCAGCCCCACAATTACCGCAATAATAATCCCCACCTCCAAGACACTCATCGTGATTAACGATATGACTAACATCACAGAAACCACTGCTTGCACCACTAATAACGCCCACTTTGTAATTAACCAGGCTAACCAGCCCTGCTTTAATTCTTTTTTCTTACTCATCACCCACAATTATATCATCGTTCACCAAAACAAACAAAGCATAACAAATTTAAAACCCCCGGACATCGTCCGGAGGTTTTTGGCACAAAACACAACAACTAACGAAACCCCAAGTATCGTTCGGAGATTTTCATTTTATCTACCCGAACCAGAACATGACGATTAAAAAAGCCCGGCGAAACCCGCCAGGCAATAACTCAATCCACAATTCTAAGTACTTTACAGAACCCCTCTCCTCCAACAATCACCTCATCGTTCGAAACCACGTAAATTGTGCGTATTCCTTTGTGCTCAAACCCTGCAATTCTTTCGCCAAGTTCGAAACTACCATCTCTTAGCGTCAACGTGCAAAGCTGACCATTATCACCCCCAACAAGCCAAACATTCTCCTTAATTTGGGCAATATCCCACACCATGGCACCAAAACCGTCAATACTTTCCTTCGTATATTTCCCTTCAGAATCCTTACGAAGGACAAAAAGTCTCAGCTTATCGCCACCCACTAAGAAACAATCTTCGCTAACGCAAGCAATCGCTCTAAGACCATCATCCAGTTCTTCTTCTGGACATCCATAAAGATGCTCCAGCCACTTCTCATCCTCATGCTCCCAGATCTCAGTCGCAAAAAAATTATATCCGCGAGGCTCAAGACGATACACCCTATAATCAGTTACAAATACCCATACATCATCTGAAACTTTGGCAACCCGGTGTATCTCCAGAATTCGTTCCGTAAAAAGTTTATAGCTATTCCCCCAACGTTCAATCATTAAGTCGCTGAATGTAAGTGAATCTAAACCGGAAAGGTAAAGAGCCTTAGTGCCACTCTCATTTGAGGCCAACCACATTTTCCCATCCTTCCGCATACTATAAACAAGATTCGTCGGGTTAAATGCGGTATAATCAAAAAGAATATTTCGCACTATCTTGTAGCTATTTCCGTCCTCAGTTTCCCAAACAGCAAGAATAGACATAGCATTTTTAGGATCCTTATCATTCTTATTACTTTTTACTGTCCCCCTACCGACAAATAAGATCGCACTACACTCCGGCAGAATTGGCCGATACTTCTCCTGACGTATCAACCCCGGCCACTGCATGTTTGCATCTTTTACTGCTTGAGTCGCATCGGTAATAGAGAGCACGTTTCCAAGCCTCGTTATCGACCCTACAACCTTTAACTTCATCAATACACCTCCTAACGTAAAAAATAATGGACATGGCTATTTAAATTTTCGATACGCACACACGTATTGAATTACTTTATATAACAGAGAATCGTAAATTGTCAACCATAGGCATAATATCATAGGCATATTATCGCCATAGGAATGATATCGCCATAGGAATAATATCATAGGCATAATATCACGACCATCCACCCCCCGTATGTAGCGACATTTGTCAAGAGGTTTTCTCATCTTGACGTTACAACATACGTTTGGTTCCTATCCTTTCTTTTATCCTTAATACTTATGATAATCATTATAATATATATATATATATATATAT
>CAMYWN010000025.1 GCA_947302765.1 uncultured Candidatus Saccharibacteria bacterium | reverse complement strand
GTTAATAAACGCCGCTACTATTTTGCACTAATATTCACGAGCCTTATCGCGAAGCCACCCCCTGGCCCCATATGGGCTTTAATTACTTGATCTTTTACTATGATTTTTTGGAACTTTTGGATTGCGAATGGATTATTCTGATAATGGGCATCAGGAGCGTCCATATAGAATTCAGCCCGATATCTTTTGTCGTCTAGAAAGCCCAGAGAAATATTTATGTCGCGAGCATTTTCATTAGTGACGCCACCAATATACCAATTAAACGAATGCCGATCCTTCCTAGCTACGACATAATACTCACCAATTTCCCCTGCGAGCGGAATTGTTTTGGCGAAATCTACTGGCACGTTTCGGATAAACTTAAACTCATCGCGGAATCTTTCCTCGTAAATAAATGGTCTATCTGCAGCCATTTGCATACCGGAATAAATTGTAACAAAATAAGCCAATTGTCTAGCTAATGTCGTATTGATACGTTTGCGATGGTTTTGTAAATCCAGGATACCGCTTGTATAGTCCATACCGCCAGCAAGTAGCCTAGTATATGGCAAGTGACAGGCATGTGATGGCAGAATAGCGCCTCCTTCATACTCCTGCCCCCTGGCGCCTTCCCGCGACAAAAGGTTTGGCCAAGTCCGCTCAATGCCCGTACCCTTTATAGGTTCATGAATGTCCAGGCAGATGTGTTTTTTTGCCGCTAGTTCCACGGTCTTTTGGTAGTGCTTTACACCAAATTGCGAATGGTGAAACTCCTCGTGCCCGTGCGTTTTCATCATGCTGCCAGCATATCCCGTTTTGATATACCTGATACCGTTCTTCACATAATACTCGTATGCCGACTCTAACTGTTTCTCGTAGTTATCTACAAAACCGACTGTTTCGTGGTGACCAATAATCTCAATGTGGTGTTTTTTTGCGTAATTCGCTACTTTTTCTAAGTCAAAATCCGGAGCTGGGCGCAAAAAGTTAGTAGTGGCGCCATTTTCTAGCCAATCACCTTCCCAACCATCATTCCAGCCTTCGATTAGCAAACCAGATATGCTTAAGCGTACTGCCGCATCAATGTACTCTTTCGCATGCTCGGTGGTAGCGCCATGTTTTTCGCCCTGAGCCCAAGTCCATTCGCCAACATACATAGCCCACCAAATGCCAATGAATTTAATCGTTTTCACCCAGGAAAAGTCGCCTTTTGGCGGATCGTTTAGCGCATACATAATACGGTTCGTAGTAAGCCCTATAGCGGAGTCTGCTAACATAATGAGTCGCCATGGTGTTTCGAAAGGAAGTAGGACGTGCGCAATCGTTTGGTCGGAAAGTGGCGTAATATCCGATGATAGGATATGACGGGTGTTCAATTTGAGGTTCATGGCACCATAGTCGTAGAGCGCAGCTTCATGAATACTTACGTAAGAACTATCGGATATTTTAATCGTAAGTGGAGTATGGGCTGACTTTACTAGATCGCGGACCCGATGTTTCTCATAATTGTATTCGTAGCGGTCTGGTTGATAAGAGGGAATTGACCATACGTCGGCATCTGGGCTAACGTTAAACTCCGTGGATTCTTCTTTGATACTAATTTGCCTATAACTGGGCTGCGGCGGTACTTCATAGCGAAAAGCTACCCCATTATCAAAAACACGAAATCTTATCGTAATCATTCTTTCTTGACTAGAGTCCTCCGCAATAAAAATCACCGCTTCAGAATAATTATTGTCAATAAACTGATCTTCACCCCACGGCATTTCGATAGTCTCTCGATGTTGTTTTTCGCGCACTCGGACAATTTTGGGTCGCTTGGGAAAAGTGGGTTCACCGCAGATGGTCAACCCAAGCTTTGACTTTGCGATAATTTCGGTTTGGTTCTTATAGACAGAGTATGTTATTTTGCCGTTGGTCAGCTCAAACCTACAGAAGACATTACGATCTGGGGAGTAGAAATCTTTTTTATAGCTATACAGTGGAAAAATGTCTTTTAGCTTAAGCATATCTTATATTATATCATGTTTATGATGGGCGTATAACGACACATAATGATGTATAATGGAAATATGAGAATGAAAAAACGGCATCCATTTAAATTTGTAGTTGTTTTTTTGGCGTTTATTGTAGCGGCAGGCTTTTCATGGCTTGGTTTTCAATTTGTGACAAAAACTGGTTTGTTTAGAATTCCGGGTATTGTTTATTATGACGAGAGCTTAACCGATGACGAAGTAGCTTTACTAAACACCGTTTTTACCGAAGATGTAGTCCTAGAAAACGATGTACACGTTAGTGGGTCTTCGGACCATACGAGGCCCGAATCCCGAGATAACACGTTTTTGACTGGAATTGATGTTCCGGTTGCCGATTTTTATGATGTGCGTTCCGATACTAGTGAATTTGAACCCGATGAATTTGAGTATATTCCGATTGAGGAATTGAACTTCAATAAAAAGTTGCTATCAATTGATCAAGAATATTTTCTTGATAGTTTTAATACCGGAGCGCTGTTTCGCAGTATAACTTTCGATTCTGAGTCTTTTTCGGATGAAATACTTCCATTAGTTGAAAACTTATTCTCTCATGAAACATTTCCAGACAAGAATTCCGTTTTGACTTTCGCGCAAACTGGTGTAACGGCATTGTCTCGGGGAATGAATCAAAAGTTAAAGGCCGTAGGGAATGGATATTACTTTGCTGAGAAAATTGGCGACTATCTTTCGGGATTTGATATTACCCACACCTCAAATGAATCCTCTTTTTCAAAATTTGCCTCATCTGAAAATATCTGCTCTGACGCTAGGTTCAAAGACACCCTTACTGCAATCGGACTTGATATCGTGGAGCTGACTGGTAATCATAACCAAGACTGCGGCATCGATGACGCAGCTTCTACTATTGATTACTATCGTGAGGCCGGCATAGAAATAGTTGGCGGAGGAAAAAATGCAGATGAGGCAGCTATACCACTTGAAATTGACGATAAAGGAGCTAAAATTACTTTTCTAGCCTATAATCTGTCGACCGGTGGTGCCACGCATGGTAACACTCCCGGCGCCAATCAATACTTTGAAGAAAACGCTATTCAAGAAATTAACGCCGCAAAAGAGCGGGGCGATTTTGTTCTAATTGACGTTCAATACTACGAATGTAGTGGTTATGCCTCTGAATATGAGGATACGACTTGTGATTACGCTAATTCTGCTGCTGGGGATCAAGTTGGCTTCTTCCGTCATCTAATAGACTTAGGCGCAGATATGGTGGTAGGAACTTCAGCTCATCAGCCGCAAACCTTTGAGCTTTATAATGATGGTGTCATTTATTATGGTCTCGGCAACCTTTTCTTCGACCAGGTCTGGTGGCCAGGAACTACTAGAAGTTTAATTTTGGCACACTATTTCTACAACAATCAATTATTGCAAACCAAAATCGTACCGACTGTCTACGACAAAAATCTACAGACCAGTCTAATGGATGAGGAGACAAGACGATGGTTTATCAATCGTTTACTACAAGCTCGTCCGTAAAGCATAGTCATAAATTGTTACGGCTTCTATTGTTGATTTTTTGCGGTTCTGCTATTATTGCAACTTGCATGCTTTTTATCTTTAGCGATTTCAGGCAAGGGCCAGATTCCCCCGACCCCCAGGCAGATATTTCCACGTTGGCTCCGGATAATGACAACCCTTCAGCCTCGGAAAAATCAGACGGCACAGAAAAAAAACTTCCCGATGCGGTAGATTTCAGCCTTTCGGTAAGAACCTTTCTGGATTCTTCTAACGGTAAAAAAAGTGTTATAATATATGATCTCGATAGGCAAGAAATTGCCTTTGAAGAAAACTCCGCCGCGATTTACAACACTGCTTCTTTATACAAGCTTTTTGTGGTTTATGAAGGTTACCGACGATTAGAAAGAGGCGATTGGAACCCAGATACTGTGGCGGGTTCTACTGGTCACACTATAATACAATGTTTGGACTTGGCGATTAGGGAATCAAATTCACGTTGTGCCGAAACTATTTGGAATATGATTGGACATAAAGAACTAGACGACATCGTCAAGAACGATTTTAAAATAGACCATTCGATGATTTCCCAACTAACCAGCTCTCCTGAAGATATCCTTGCAATTATGAAACTATTCTACTATCATCCGGATTTTTCTTCGCCTGAATTAGTGGCTAGAATGCTTGATTCTTTTTTAAATCAACCAAAGACCGAGTACAACTGGAGACAAGGCCTACCTAGTGGTTTTTCTCGTGCTAAGGTTTATAACAAGGTTGGCTGGGACTACAATCCCAATGGACGCTACTGGAATATCTATCATGATGCTGCAATCGTGGAATTTCCCGAAAAGAACCGTCACTTTATCATTATCGTAATGACGAGTCGAGTACCATATCAAAAGATTACAGAGCTTGGTTCAAATATCGAGAAGGCCATCTATCAAGAATTACCTTAATCTATATTATTGAATTGCCGGTTTTGCACCAGTAAACTGTTTTAATATGTACTAAAGAACTGCGACCAATATGTTTTATAATCTGAATCGAGGTCAAATTTAAAACCAACCGCTAGCTTGGTGTATTCTGGGTTCAAGATGTTAGCGCGGTGAGTTTCCGAGCCCATCCATAGAGCAACTGTTGTAGCTGGTGAAACGGCCGCATTGCCTATAGCTAAGTTTTCACCGCTAGCTCCTCCACCCTCTGGCGCAGGACAAGCCGTAGACCAACTTGAGCCGTCTGGACGCGTATGTGCATAGTATTTCGTAATCTCTGTTGCACGAGTTAGCGCAGCATCTTCGCATGTATTACTCCAGGTCAACTGCTCGAGATTATTTTTAATTCTAATTTTGTTCACTAGCGTCAAAACTTCATGTTCCCATTGCTCAACAGGTGGATCCACAACATTTACTATGATGGAATCTTTACGTTTTCCGTCATAGGTACCGGCGGTGATAGTGGTCGTACCGGTCCCTTTAATAATCGGGTACCTGCAAGTTTGATTGTTGAAACCTAGCCATGAACGTGCAGAATTATAAAATCCAGATATCACGTTAGCGTCTGAAGTCTGCCAATACATTTCTCCTAGGTCAGATAAGTCCCCGCCTACGCAGATATCTGTATCTGGTGTTGCATAAATCGTAATGGCACGTTCGTTCCACAATTCGCCTGACTCTACCGACGTGTTGTCAAATTCATGACTTGATGTCGAAACATAATCGTCGTTGCCCGTGGTGTCTATGTAGTCAGACACGTCGGCTTTGGAGTCAGAGATCGACTCCAAGAGCTCCGTCTCTTTCAGCGCTGAATCCACAATGTCATTTCTTTCGTCGACCGCCTTAAAATCTACGCCACCATTAAGCCAAATTGCGCTGGAGATTAAGACTCCCGTAATTAGGATCGCTGCGGCGTTGATTGATAGAAGTGTGGTTACTCCTTTTGAACGCGGTTTGTCATTCATTTTGCCGTTTCTTTCCGTTTCGGTTCATTACTTTGGTCGCCGGATATTAGTGACCTAATATGCTGAGTGAGGCCAGTTGTAGCCGGCATCAAACTGATGAATATTAGGATCATAATGAAGTTCAAGACAATAACTTCAGTCGATGGTGTAGACCCTTTAAACAAGGCTGCAAATACTATCGAAAAGATTATCATATAGATAATAGCAATCGATGCAATCACGACGGCATAAGAGAATAATCTTAACCAAATAGACGATAAGTTTAGAATGCGATAACGCAAAATCGTATAATAGACTGCTAGAATTGTAACTGCTAACGCTAGTGGCCCTAACCAAATTAACGACCAGTTATTAAACATTGGGAGAATTAAGTTAAATACAAGAACAACCGTACTAGATAAGCCGAAGCTCCCCATAGTAATAGCGTCGCCAAGACGTTTTCTCCGCGATGTGGTTTTGAAGAACTGGAGTAAATATACACCCACTATAACAGGGACAATCGCAGCAAAGAAGGCAATGTATCCAAAATAAACTGGACCGATATTCATCGTGACTGTGTTGCCGGTATGAGCTAAGTTTATCGACGAATACAGGGAATGAGGTAGAGCAAATATTATTACAGAGATTAATAACCCAATAAGCAGAAAGAAGACTGTTGTAATTTTGCCGTACTTTTTTGACCAGGCTGCATAGCCGAGAAAGGCGACATCCAGGATAATGGCGCTAGCAAATGTCCAGTTGACATGCCACTCAATTAGCTCTTTTGAGTCTTGTGATGCTGTTAGAAAAAAGCAAATTGAAGCCATCCAGATAGTAGCAAAGATTGCCGCAAGACAGTACCAGGTCGACTTCACCTTACCAGCCCTAGATGTTCCTAGATAAACAATGACTCCCGATAACATAGTTAGTACCGAAACCGTTGTTAGTAACAATGTAATTAATTGCACCCTGCCTCCTTTTAGTTAATTATAGCATGCTATGCATATTTTATCGACGTTTTTTATGTTAAATGTTGGTTTCAATAATTATCTACGTCGTGGGCTAGATTGTGGTCCATTTGATACGCCTACACCAACCTTCGTCGTTATTCCAGAAATCGTAAAGTTTTGATAGTTAATATCATCAAAGTAAATAGTGTAGGTTTCTCCTAGCTCAAACATTGGCGAGCCGGCAGCGATATGATCAAAAGATTTTTTGGCTTGATGAGAGAAAACCTCTTTCCCGGAGGAGTCCTTGATTACAATCCTCGTGTTCGCCGCCTGCGTCGATGTTGTATATATGCTCACATTAAAGATTGACGACGCCATGCCCAGAGTACTTGCCATGCCGCTAGCCCCAACCGCTAAGACCTCGCCGCCATTCATTACAATCCCCATGCCAGAGTCCAGGGCACCATTGCCGTTATTAGTGGGTCCATCTACCACTACAGTGCCGCCATTAAAGTAGAGCCAGCCGTTTGAATCGATCCCGTCGCCCGAGGCATTGACGGCAATTTCTCCGCCGTTGATAGTAAGTTGACAATTTTCGTCAGCGTCAAAGACGCCCGCCCCTTGGTGCATGGTGGCTGACGAATCTGCTCCGCCGCCAGCGTTGATACCGTCGTCTTGTGAAACTAGATTGACTCTTCCGTCATTTATAGTGACCACCTGAGCTTCCATCCCCTCATACGACATTACAACATTAATTTCGCCGCCGTCAACCGTGAGCTCTTTATTGGCATGAAGACCATCGTCGCCAGAATTGATATTAAATTGCCCGTCTTTAATCCCGAGATAACTATCAGAATGAATCGCGTCATCTTTAGTATTAATGGTGTAATTGCCGCCATATATTAATATGCTGCTAGTTGATTTTAGACCTTTACCCGAAGCGGTTAAGTCAAAATTTCCATTTTCGATAAGGATGAAGCCTTTTCCAGTTGTCGTGTCATTGGTAGCCTTAATGGCGTCGGACGTCGCGTCAATAATAAAACTGCCATCCAAAATATAGACTGAGTCCTTGCCTCTAATACCGTCATCGACCGACACGATGTTATATGAACCACTAATAAATTTTAGGTCATCCTTTCCGACAATCCCGTCCTGGAAATTTGCTTGCAAAGCCAAGCTACCATCGCCGTTAAAAGTGAGGTCTGCTTTGCTATAGATAACCCCATTAACGTCTTCATCATAATCGGAAGCGTACGCGGGGCCATCAGAGAGACTGTTCTCGCCAACGAGCTCGATAACGAGATTTTCGGCCGAGTAGCAAGCTATGGCGGGGCCGTTAGAGTTATTGATGGTTACATTATCCAGAATAAGCCTAACTTCACCTCCGCCGGCGTTGATCGAAATTCCGGCATCTTGCAATACTCCAGCTAGATGGTAGGTACCTGGATGAACTACGTTAAATGATTCTTCTAACGTAATATCGTATGTGGGGTATCTTCCCCAATTTATGTCTTGATCGCCGTTGTCTATGTCTATCGTTTCGGCAATTTTTGACAAACCTTCTTTCTTATATTGGATATTAACAATAACGGACAAAACTACTACTATCAGGACCATTGTAATAACTGTAATGTTTTGCCACTGATTACTTTTATGCATCCTATATTTCCTCTTCCATGCATGGGTGCGAAAGGAGGACTTTTAGATTGCAGTTTTTGACCCGAATTTCGTCAAGGAAAGCTTTTTCTTTGGCCCCTTGTTTCATCGTGACGTCATAAGTAAGCTTATATAAGCTTCCCATATTAATAGTTTTCATACGTACAAGTTCTGCCTTAGTGGTATATTTTTGGAAGATATCATCAAACATTTCTTCATAATCAAAATCCTCCGGCACGACTACCTTAAGTACGCGATTCTTTGGATTCGGCTCAAGAAAGTGAGTATACGATAGAAGCACAATTGATGCAATCGAGATAGCGGTGACTACCGTGGCGAACAATATGTGCCCCATGCCGCACGCTAAACCAATTGTCATAGCGAAGAAAATACTAAGTAAATCTTTGGCTTGACCTTGGATAGAACGAAATCGAATTAAGGAGAATGCACCCAGGATAGCAATCGAAGTACCAAGATTTCCGTTAATCATAATCATTACTGCCATTACTAAAATAGGCAAGGTGGCAAGTGTTACCAAAAAACCCTTGGTGGTTTGTGAGGTTTTCATATGAACAAAGGCAATAATGACGCCGAGCAGGAGTGCGACAGCTGCACAAATTAGGGCCGACGTGATGCTAAGACCCGTAGCCTGCGTTTCAAATATCGTGTTAAACATTGATTTTTCCTTTCTAATTATCTTTTATGCTTTATTTAATATTGCTTGATATACTCTTCCAATTTTGCTGAAGCGTTCTGGATAAATACTTAGTGTCGAGAGGTTTTTAACTAGCCAAAGGGGAAGTGTACCATGGGATTTTATTTCCATAATGATATCATGGTCATCCTTAAAGTATATTTTATCATCGTTTGTTTTACAAAAATCTAAATCATTGCTACGGTATGTTAAGTTTTCGTCAAATGTGATGCGAAGTCCACTATCGTTTCTATAGCTTTCGCGATCATAAATGACAAGAATTTTTGGTTTTAGGTTAAATATTTTAAAATAATAGTCAATCTCCCGTGCAATTTGGATATCTGTGGGACTTTCGATGGATTTCTTAGCTAGCTCTTCGGCGGTCTTCTTTTTGCTAATGAATTTCTTGTAGTCTTTTTTTGTAATCATAAAACGTCTTTTGAATCCGATGTTTTCTTCTTCGCCGTGAATCTTGGTCTTAATCTCCATAAATACTCTGTCATAGCCACCATAGCTTCTAGCGCGAACTTTGTGCTTGAAGTCGGTCCAGTCAATAGATTGCGCAATTAAATCATGGTTGTGATTATCAAAATAGATATTATAAATGCAAGATTGGTGGTAGTTATCCTTTGAGAGATTTTTTGAAATGCTCTCTAAAAGTTGGTTTTTCTCGTCTTTTGTAATAAGATACTTTTTCTCGATACGATCAAATACTTTCACTTCCATGTTTCATATTATATAACACAACCTTAAATGAAACTAAATTCGAAATCCTTTTTGGGCGAATTTGTCGCATT
>CAMYWN010000024.1 GCA_947302765.1 uncultured Candidatus Saccharibacteria bacterium | reverse complement strand
CGAGTGACGAATACGAAAAACGGATGATTATGGTGAGAAATCTCGAGGCCAAGAAACAGCTAGAAGCTAGCAAGGCTCCGCTTCCTTCGGTCCCTTCTCCGGTGACTCCAATCGCCCCGTTCCCGCCTGCAACTATTAAGCCCGTAGCTACAAATCCCTTTATGTCTGCATCCACTAGCCTGCAAGCCCCTGCCCCCATTGCCTCTGCATCCGCTAGCCTGCAAACCCTTGCCCCCATTGCCTCTGCATCCGCTAACCCACAGGCTACTGCTTCAGCCTCACCAACTCCACCCAATACGCCTGTCGCTTCACCAACTCCACCCAGTACACCTGTCGCTTCGCCGACTCCACCCAGTACGCCTGTCGCCCCACCAACTCCACCCAGTACGCCTGTCGCCCCACCAACTCCACCCAGTACGCCTGTCGCCCCACCAACTCCACCCAGTACGCCCGTCGCTTCACCAACTCCACTCAGCACACCCACTACTCCGCCCACGCCGCTGCGCCCACCTGTTACTCCACCAGCTCCACCGCGTGCGCCTGTTGTCCCACCAGCTCCACCACGCGCGCCTGTTGCTCCGCCAGTGGCACCTCCCGCCTCTCCACCGATAGCTGCACCGACAACCATGAACAATAATAACAATAATAACCTAAACGGAGAACCAAAATGAGTAAGATAATGGTAGTAGAAGATGATGCACCTCTTCGCGAAATCTATAGCATTCGTATTACCGCCGAGGGCTATGACGTAGTGCCGGCTTGTGATGGCGAGGAGGCCTTAGCTGTCGCAGTTAGAGAAAAGCCAGACCTCATCCTGTCCGATATCATGATGCCAAAGATTTCCGGGTTTGATATGCTCGACATCCTACGTTCAACGCCTGAAACCGCTAATATCAAGGTTGTTATGATGACGGCTCTTTCGGCGGAGGATCAGCGTTTGAGGGGTGAACGCCTAGGAGCTGATCGCTATCTAGTTAAATCGCAAGTTGGTATCGAAGACGTCATCAACGTTATCCATGAACTCTTAGGTGACGGCGGTACCCAAGTCTCTTCGACTCCAAATCAGGCTGCCGAGACGCAGAACCCGATGGCTATGTCGGCGCAGTTCTTTCAAAACCCTCAGCCTTCCAATGCTGCCCAGGCCTCTCAAACTTCAGAAGATACTCAGGCTCCTGAAGGGGCTCAAAACTTCCAGGTAACGAAAACAGCCCAGGCTTCTGAGGCCCCCCAAGCTGCAGAAGCTTCTCAAGCTACCGAAGTTAACCAGTTCACCCAAACTTCTCAAGCTATCGAGGCGACCCAGCCCAACCAAGCCCCTCAGATTGCTCAGTCCGTCCAGGCGCCCACTTCGGAGCCTGTCTTGCCGCAGCCTTTCCCGCAGAATTTGCAGCCAGCCACACTGGATGTCCGACCGGAAGATTTAATTGCCGAGGTAGGATCATTATAAAACGTCTGGTTTTCCATGGATAATCTGCAAATCCGCCTCAATAAATTTTTAGCAGAGCGCCTGGGTTGTTCTCGGCGCGAAGCGGACACGCTAATTGAGTCCGGCAAAATATTAGTTGACCAAAAACCACCCCAGCTCGGTGCAAAAGTTGACAAAAATAGCAAAGTGTGGTATAATGGAGAGATAGTTCCGTTTCAGACGGATTATCTCTATATTGCCTTCCATAAACCAGTTGGATACGTTTGTTCACGTCGTGCTCAGGGTTCCGCTCCAACACTATATGATTTACTACCAGCAAAATATCGACACCTCAAGACTGTGGGTCGTCTTGATAAGGATTCTTCTGGCCTGATTATTTTGACTAATGATGGCGATTTTGCCTTTCGAATGACTCACCCCAAGTTTCGCAAAACCAAGGTTTACGAAGTGGAATTAAACCGTCCATTAGAACCTCTGCATCAGCAAATGATTTCAGATTATGGCGTAAAACTTGAGGATGGTATCTCTAAATTCAAAGTAATCACATCGGCGGAATCTACCGAAGGCCAACCTAGCCGCACTCGCTTCACGGTAGTGCTAACTGAGGGTCGCAATCGTCAAATTCGCCGTACATTTGCTGCGCTTGGCTACAGGGTAACAAAACTCCATCGTACCACGTTTGGCCAATATGAGCTTGGTGACTTACAGCCCGGAAAATATGCTATAATTAAATCATGAGCACCATCTTAGCACTAGATATTGGAACGGAGTTTGTTAAAGCGATCCTAGCTAAGCCAAGCAAGAAGGGTGTACTAGAAATTCTTGGTGTCGGGAAAGCCAAACAAGCCGATGGCAACATGCATGCTGGCGCCGTAGCGGATATTCCTGCTGTGGTAAGCGTATGTGAGAAGGCTCTGCTTCAAGTTGAAGAGCAGGCCGGCGAGCGGGCCGAACTCACCGTCGTAGGCATTGCTGGCGAGCTAATCAAAGGTAATACGACTACAGTGAACTATAACCGCAAGGATCCTAATCGCCCTATTACCGAGGATGAAATGCAAGAAATCATCAAAAAAGTTCAGCAAAAGTCTGGCGAAGTCGCTAAAAAAACCGTTGCGCTAGAGACCGGAAATAATAATGTAGAAGTGCGTCTAATTAACTCGGCCATCGTTTCCCTTACCATTGATGGTTACAAAATTTCCAACCCGATTGGATTCAAAGGCTCAGATATTGTAATTCAGTTCTATACCGCGTTTGCCCCATTGATACATGTAGCCGCTATTGAAAAAGTCTGCGCCGAGCTCAATCTTGATCTTCTAACCCTAGCCGTGGAGCCTTTTGCGGTCTGCCGAGCATGTCTGGGTGACGATGTTGAATCTGGCTTTTCTAGTATCGTGATGGACATCGGTGGTGGGACTACAGATGTTGCAGTAGTTGAGGACGGAGGCGTAGAAGGCACCAAGATGTTTGGTATTGGTGGCCGCAGCTTCACGCACCAAATCGCCGAGGCGTTAGGTGTGGATTTTGAAACTGCCGAGAACTATAAGCTAGATTATGATACTGGCAAGCTAGATGACCGTGTTAAATCAAAAATCGAAACCGCCATTTCGCACAATCTATCGGTCTGGCTCACAGGGGTAGAAGTGGCTCTAGAAGAGTTTCAGGAAATGGGTAGCTTACCGCGCAATGTTCTACTCTGTGGGGGCGGTGCAAGCTTATCACCTTTGCAAGAAACCCTAGCGGTATCTGATTGGTATAAGACTCTTCCTTTCTCGCGTCGCCCAGTGATACATCTTATGGATGTTGCAGAGCTTCCTGACTTAAATACAGACAGGCTCAATGTTGAAGGTATGAGTATGCTTGACCACTCCTTTGCGACCGCACTAGGACTCCTAAGAGTAGGCACAGACACCTTGGCTAGCGCCCCAGAAGAAAACAAACTAAAAGCCAAAATCAGCAAACTACTCCAGAAATGAAAAAAGGCCTCAATTTGAGGCCTTTTGGTAGTCCGCATCATTTAAGTAACGTGAGATATTTCATTTCTCCGATTATCCCAGGATAGGTCGAGAAAAATGCCTGAGCGGCTTTCTCTGCGAAGTCATCCAATTCGTCAGGAGTAAAAGCCAACGGTCCATCCGGGTAAAGTTTGGAACGCTTCTTCGCGTAGGCTTCGACCTTACTCTTCCAGTAGGGCATCGTGTTCCTAAGACGGCTAAACGCCTTGAATCGATTAGGCATCTGTCTGAGGAGTTCTTCCATATCCTCTTGATACCTGCGATAGTGTTCGGCATAGGCAGGATAGAGTACCTCATTCTTGAATACCCCAGTATCGATCTCTATACCCTGCACGACTACTACGTCGAGGTCTCCGCTTCGTATCCTTGGCCATTTTTCCGGAAGATTACCGCTGAGATTACCGTCGAGATCTTCACCGAGAAAAAGGTCATCGAAAAAAAGATGGAAGAATACACCGTATCCCCTCATCTTATCTTCTTCGCTTACCTCAACGCAGAGATCCCGATAGGCATCTTTGAGATATGGCGGGCTCCATCCGGAGACGCGATAAGACTTCAACCTCCAGTGAGTACTAAGATCGCCTTTCTTGTCTTCTGCTGCATAATCGACACGGATTACTCCTTCAAAGAACTCTCGCCATTCTATAGGCATATAGATCCAGATGAGATCCTTTCCTGTCATGAGTTTATAGAGTTCCTCCGCTGCTTTGAAATGGACACTAAGGCCAGGCATAATATCACCCCCTTTGAGTAAAAACCGGCACAAGTGCAGATGTTAAAATACTACCAAAAATATAATAGCATATTTTACTAAATTAGTCAAAGATTACGATATAGGTGTACGGCGTAAGTGCTCTACTCAACTACAGCCTTAATCCGTCTCACCCCAGCAGATGACGACTCCTCTTTCTTGATGTGGAATTTACCGATAACACCGGTATGCTCCACATGTGGGCCACCGCAGACCTCGCGCGAGACGGGATTATCGAAGTCGCCAATCGTGTAAACTTTCAATTTCTCCGGATATTTATCCCAAAATTGACCATGTGCCTTTAGAGTATCTCGTGCGTATTCCTTATCGTACTCATCAAACACTACTGGTAAATCCGCCTCAATCCATTCATTCACCTGGTCTTCCACGGCTTTTTTCTCTTCGTCTGTCATCTTATGATCGAGATTGAAGTCGAAACGTACTCTATCAGCCGTAATGTTGGAGCCCTTTTGACAAATCGACGGGTCGACGTGCTTCTGCAAAGCCGCAAGAAGCAAGTGGCAAGCCGTATGGTATTTCACAGTCTGTTCACCGTGGTCTTCGAGCCCGCCTTTGAACATCCCCTTCGAAGCAGTTTGTGAGCGCTCACGCTGCTCTTTTAAGGCCTCCTCGAACTCCTCGCGATAATTCTCTGTCAAATCAATCCCCTCGCGGTAACACTCCTCAATAGAGAGTTCCATTGGAAAACCGAAGGTGTCTTGCAGTTTAAAGAGATCATGCCCCGTCAACCGCAAAACAACCTCTCGGGAGACGGCGTCGCCGCCGCCCGCCGTCGCGGGGGCGGCGCGCCTTACACCTCGGTCGTGACCTCCGGATACTCCCTCGAGGTGTTTTTGCGACTGACTGGCTAGCTTTCTTAGTTCTCTTAGTCCCCTGTTTAAGGTTTGCCGGAAGGCTTTTTCTTCTTTCAGCATTACCTCAAGCGCTACTTCACGGTGGGTGAGAATCGAATCCGGTAAGTCCTTGTAGTTTTCAGCCACCACCGGTACTATTTCGGCTAGGAAATTAGAAGAGATGCCGAGATCGAGCGCTCTTAGAATCGCACGACGTAGCAGTCGCCTCATTGCGTACCCCTGAGTCTTATTTGACGGCACTAGCCCCTGCGCAGCTAGTAGATACGCACCCCGAATATGGTCGGCAATCACCCGCATCTCGTCGGTGTTGTTATCGTAAGACTTGCCGGAAATCTCCTCTAGCTTATCAATAATCGGTTTTAGTAAAGAAATCTTAAACACATCAAAACTGCCAATCGCCGCCGCTGTAATTCTCTCCAGCCCAGCGCCAAAGTCAACATTTTTCTGTGCGAGCTCAGAGAAAGACCCGTCTTCGTTGCGCCGATATTGCATGAAAACTTGGTTACCGATTTCCATGAATCGTGCCCCATCGGAAGCTGGATGCGACAGACCGTATTTCTCTACGTCCTGTTTGTCTTCACCGAAGTCATAAAACACCTCAGAATCCGGCCCACACGGGTCACCAATTGGAGTAGATTCGCATCCTCCACCGCGACTCCACCAGTTCTCCTTGTCGTTGTAGAAGAAAATTCTTTCTCCAGGCTTAATGCCGCGTTTGTCGCCGTTTTCGGCGGTGTCAATCTCGGCAACTTTCGCTTCGATCCCGGCTTCTTTAAACACTTCTTGCCAAATCTCGGCTGCCTCGGTGTCTTTTGGAATACCATACTTTTCATTGCCGATAAAACAGGTAACATAAATTCTCTCAGGATCAAGACCAACTTCTTTCGTTAAGAATTCAAAGAAATTACGGATTTGCTCTTCCTTGAAATAATCCCCAAGTGACCAGTTGCCCAGCATCTCAAAAACCGTAGTATGCCTAGGGTCTCCTACGTCCTCGATGTCCTGCAAACGCATCGAAGGCTGAGAGTCCGCCAAACGCTTTCCTTCCGGATGTTCTTTTCCGAGTAGGTATGGGAGTAGCGGCTGCATTCCGGAGCCAGTAAATAATGTCGTCGGGTCATTTTCCAGCACCAATGGGGCCGGCGCTATTACTTTGTGGCCCTTTTTCTGTTGAAATTCTAAGTATTTTTTTCTAATTGTATTCGCATCCATAGGGATAATTATACCAGATTTTAGAGGTATTCGTATAGTTAATATTCTAACGAGGGCTTTGTAATTATTTCATTGCCCTAGGCAGGCAACAAGCCTAAAATGATTCTCAAGTGTTTCTTTAAGATTATCACGAAGCGAAGGGTACGATAGAACGCGCCCCAGCCCGGAGTATACCGTGACGCCGGATGCGTCAGACGCCGGATGCGCCTCTTGACTAGTCGGGTTGCTCGTGCTAGAATATACATAAGCAATAATAAATAAACAAGGAAAAATTATGGCTCAAGCAAAGAAAAAAACTGCGACAAAAACTGCCAAAAAATCTTCTTGCTGCGCAAAGAAGCAGACTCAAAAGAGGAGCGGCATACGATATGAAAAATATCAACGTGGTCAGCAATCTAATATGTTCTTCGTAGTCTCGATGAGCATTTTGGCTGCGTCGCTCTTGTTTGCGGATCTTATCATGATTACTGCCTAAAATTGGTGGTCAATTTGCAGTTCTCATCATAACTGTCGCCTAAAGCCGACAGTCATGAAAAACGCCTCCTCTACCGAGGGGGTGTTTTTTAGTCAATAATCCCGCCACCTAGGCAAATTTTATCATCATATAGTACCGCGGATTGTCCGCTCGCAGGACGTTTTACCTCGCTTTCAAAATGCAGTATCTCTCCGTCAAACCGTGCCGGGATGAGTGGTGCCCGGTGTCTCAGGCGGGTCAGTACTTGTTTATCCCAAGGCCTGTCCTCTTGGCTTCCTCGTATCAGAACATCTTTTAGTCTTAATTCTTTCGTCCAGACCGCCTCATGGTTGAGATTTTTTGACACATAAATGATGTTTTTTGCCAAGTCCTTCTTTACGACATAATACGGCATCCCGTCATTTACGACGCCCTTTTCCCCGTCTAGATACAGTCCATGTCTCTGCCCAATCGTATAGAAGATGGCGCCCTCGTGATAACCCAGTATGCGATCGCTCTCGATTTCGCGGATCTCGCCCGGCTCAACATCGATATACTGTTTAAGAAAATCTCTCATACCCACCTCTCCTACAAAGCAGACTCCCATTGACTCTTTTTTATAAGCATTATGTAGATGATGCTCGGCGGCTAGTTTTTTGACCTCCGGCTTTAGCATCTCGCCAATCGGAAAAATGGTATGCGCTAAAGCTTCTTCCGAAATCCGGTAGAGAAAATATGTCTGATCTTTGTTTTCGTCCACGGCCCTTAGCAGGTATGAGGATGACTCAGTGGGCAGATTTTGTTCGCAGTTCGCAGCGCGCCGGGCAAATCTCTTAAAGCTTCGCCGGGGCTGCGCCGGAATTACCAGTTCCGTACTCGCCTCGGGAAGCTTCTCGAGATTTGCTCGGGCTTGCTCAGCGCTCACAAAATCTGCCCCCCGAGTCATGACTCTAGCATAATGGCCGGTAGCAATATAATCAGCCCCGGCTGCCATAGCCTTCTCGTAAAACAACTTAAACTTAATCTCTTGATTACACATAATATCTGGGTTGGGCGTATTGCCTTTACGAAATTCCGCCAACATGTACTCTACCACCTTCTCGCGGTAGTCTTTTTCAAAATCCCAAACCTCAAAATCTATTCCGAGTTTCACAGCTACCCGTTTAGCATCGGCAAGGTCTTCAGCCCAAGGGCATTTCATGCCAGGTAGGTCCTCGGACCAGTTTTTCATATAGACACCAATTACATTGTATCCCTGTTCTAGCAGGAGTAGCGCCGACACACTAGAATCCACGCCGCCGCTCATTCCGACAAAAACCGTCTTAGCCATTTACCCTCCTCTTTTCGGAGCGCACCACTTCATTGATAATCTTTGCGGCCTCATGAAGTTGTTCCTCGGTGTTGGTTTCTCCGAGGCTAATTCTGAGGGAGCCGTTGATCTGCGTATCAGATAAACCAATTGCTTTTAGCACGTGCGACCTTACGCCTTTGGACGCGGCACAGGCTGCGCCAGTGGCTAAGTACACTCCCTTATCTTCAAATAAAAAGATTAACCTCTCTGCATCTATACCATTATAACATAGAACGATAAAGTTGTCAAGAGAATGCTTACGGTTAATTAGCTCGTAATCTTCCAACTCCTCTAGTAGTATCTTTTTCCATGAGGCATACTTTTTGCGGTTAAAAGCCAAGTGCTTTTTGGATAGTTCGACCGCCTTAGCAAATCCAATTACGCCCGGTACATTCTCAGTGCCAGAACGCAAGCCGTTTTCTTGTCCGCCACCCAGACTTAGCGGATGAAGATTAGCCTCATGCGAGACATAGAGAGCGCCGACTCCCTTAGGCCCGTAAACCTTGGCGGCATTGAGCGTCAAGAGGTCTACTCCTAACCTTGCTACGTTAATATCGAGTAGAGATAAAGCTTGCGAAGCGTCCGAATGAAGTAGCAACTGTCGCTTGACCCCGCGCTTCATTCGGTCAATTTTGACTTCACGAATAATCTGAGCCACGTCGGCGAGCGGTTGAATTGTGCCAAGCTCGTTATTGACGAGCGCCACTGAAATTAGCTCCGTCTCATCAGTAATTCTGTTTCGTAAATCATCCAAGTCAATTAGTCCATTTGACAGGACTCGTATCGGCTCGCCACTGTAGGCTTCCGCCACCCGCCGTACCGAATCATGCTCAGTTATGAGATACAGTACTGAAGCATTTGGCACTGAATTCTGCTTTTTTTGATGCATAAAATGATTTGGATTTTCAACACGTATATTCCTGCCGGACCGGACAGGTTCGTCCCGAAGGGACGGTTCTGCCCGCGTCCCAGCGTATGACGTGCTTGAAAATCCAAGTCCAGCATCTAAAAAAATGGATTCAGTGCCCAAGGCTTCGGCGCGCTGCGAACGGCGAACAAAATCTGCCCGCCAGAGCTTTGTGTCCAAAGCAGTGAATGCCAGATTATTCGCCTCGGTCGCCCCTGCCGTGATAACTAAATCTGAAGCCTTAGCTCCTACCGCATGCGCAATCGTCGCCTTAGCCGCCTCGTAATCGGCCGCCACTTTCTTAGCTGGCAGATAAGCAGCACTAGGATTAAAAAAATCATGCAAAAAATATGGCTCCATCGCCTGAAGTACGTCAGGAAGTACTGGCGTTGCCGCTGCATGATCAAGATAAATCATAAACTCTATTATACCATATTTCAGGCAAGAAGCAAAAACCCCAGACAGAAGTCTGGGGTAACAAGCACCCGTCGCCTCGGAATGACAATTAGGAATCTGTGCTTTGCTTGACCGCGATAAAATGATAGGACTTGTCCCCGTCAGTTAGATCGAGTCTACCTGTGTTTTGGTCAAGAGAATATTCGTATTCGTTTTCGAGCAGATAGAGCCAATTTGTCTCGATTTTGAGTTTATTGTCCTCGATTGCCCAGATAAAGTCATACTCATCGAGGCCTCCATTCGTGGTTAGCTTACCCTTTCCGATCTCATCAAAAT
>CAMYWN010000023.1 GCA_947302765.1 uncultured Candidatus Saccharibacteria bacterium | reverse complement strand
GATACGCGGAGCATATTCGTGCTCACTTCCCAGAGATAAACTTGAACCAACTATAAGGACACTTCACGACACAAATGGCGTTTATGAGCTAGAGTTGCCTTGGTCTACTTGGTGAGATACTTGATTTTTGCTTCGCGGCAAGCGTCGGGATCTTGAGCTGGGAGCGTCTCCCTCGCGGAATACTCTTCAAAGGTTTTTAGGCAATTACTAATCGGGCCGTCATAGACAGGGGCCTCATCGTAAACACTCCAGAGGATGATGCGGAAATCTGGAGCAGATTCGGCATAAAACTGGAGAGCTTTAGCCGTTGCGCGGATGAACTCAGCTTCGGTTTCTTTGGTATGACGCCAGGCACGGCCTTTTAGAAAATGCTCGGTAACGACTGGCGAAACTGCAACCATCAGAAAAAGAGCTTCGTAATGTGCTGAGCGAAGGGTCTCAAGGAAAAGTCCTTCTATTTCTGGATCTAATAGAGTAACGTCAAGGATGATATCATAACCGTTTCGGACAAGCTCCATTAGCGTCATACACATAAGAATCGTAGAAAACTCATCCGTGTTCCTGCGAAGGTTTTCCTCGCCGTAGAACTCTCTGATTTCTTGAAGATGTGGATGATAGTCGACAAAGCGACGAGCGGCAACTAGTACTGGGCTGTACTGATGTTTTTTGCAATAAGCTTCGACGGCTGGGAGAATTTGAGTGGTTTTACCTGAGCCGGACAATCCGGCGACACGAATAAGATGAGAATTTTTAGTAGCATCTTTAGTAAAGTCTTTAATGACTTTACTAAAGATAGCTGGGTATTCTTCTAGTGTTACCTGCCACTCCGGCTTCACTTTACTCGGCCAATGTGCCCTCATGTATTTTATAATGGTAGCTAATTCTCGATTACCTTCAAGCATTGTTTACCCTTTCTGATTTCAATAGTTTTAACATTTTTAAACGTTGTGCTTTCGCCTTCGGCCTGGATAGTAATAGTTGACGGATTTGTAAATTCAAGGATATCGCCGTCTGTTGCGGTACCGGGGATGCGGGAGAGAATGCTCTTAGACATGAGAATAACAAGGCGATAAAAACTGGTGAGGCGGTCAACTTGGTGACGGAAGTATTTCGGATCACGATAGTCCTCGCCACCCTTCATGACTCGAGCCATGGAACGGCCATTAACTGCCGCGTAATCGGAAGATTTCTTGGACTGCAACACGCCATTCAGCTTAAATTCCGGAAGGAAGATGTGATTGCGACGATTCTTGAAATACCAACTTGCGAGCTCGGTGTAAGAACTGACGCTTCTCCCAAATTTTTTCTTAAGCTTACGACGCATTTTGGGTTCGTTGTAAAGCCCAACTGATTCTGCCATCATACCGATTGTGACATAGCAGGTGGAATAACGATAGAAATTGCCGTCAACGATAATTTCTAAAGGATAGAGGTTGCGCACCGCAGTATCCTGGAGAAAAATGTCATCAAAAGTTTTAGTGCGAAGTGTACGAGCTAGGTCGTTAAAATTACCGTAAGGGAGAACAGCCAATGTGGCCTGCTTTTTGGAGTTCAAAACTGCGTTTGCGGCAATAATCGCGGTAGCGTCGCCACCAGCAGACAGAACTAAGTCTCCATCCTTGAGGAGCTTGGACAGTTGCCGAACATTGTCGTCTATATCAGTGTTAGCAACTTCGTACTTACCCACTAAATAACCACTAAGCTCCCTGGCGCGAGATAATATTTCTTGCTCTATTTCTGCGTAACGGGATGAGCGCGGATTGTAGATAATGAGAAGACGTTTCATGATGGTGGCCTTAATCTGTCTGGGAGCTTTCGCTGGATGAGCCAAAGCTTCCCTCTCTTACTTCGAAATCTTTGACAAGCCACTGCATGACAAGGAAAAAGGTGGCATATATGGCGATTCCAATAATAATCTCAAACATGCGGCGCTTGGCTTTGCGGGTTTGCTCCTCGTTGCCGCCCGCTGTAAGATATTGAATACCAGTAACACTGATACCAATAACACCTAGAATGCCGACACCTATCGTCATAATACCAATAATAAGATGGAGAAGTGCATAAATGCTTTCGCCGTTATTGTCGCAAACTCTATGGTTTTCATCTCCGATGATAATCGTATCTACACAATTGTCCGAAGCGGCAAAAACAGGGTTAATTGGCGCAAGAAAGGATAAGCTGAATAAGAGTGCTAGGATGAGTGAGGCGAGCTTCTTCATGGCTTAGTTCCTATCTAAGATACTCGTGGAGTTTCTTGGTGTCTTTGTTTTTGCGAAGCTTCGAAAGAGCTTTGGCCTCGATCTGACGGATGCGCTCGCGAGTTACATCAAATTCGGCACCAACTTCTTCTAGCGTATGCGGACGGCCACCACCAATTCCGAAACGAAGACGGATGATTTTTTGTTCACGATCCGTGAGGGTGGCGATAATTTCCGAGAGTTGTTCTTTGAGAATTTGATTCGCGGCTGATTCTTCAGGTGAGTCGCGTTCTTCGTCTTCGACAAAATCACCGAGCACGGAATCTTCATCATCACCTTCCCTTCCAATGGAAGCGTCTAAGGAGGCTATATCTTGTTTAATACGCATGACATAGTCGATTTTTTCTGGCTCCATATCCAACTCTTTAGCGATTTCTTCGTTGGTGGGCTCACGATTAAGCTCCGCTGTTAGCTTACGGGTGGTCCGAAGGACCTTATTGATGGTTTCGACCATGTGAACAGGAATCCGAATTGTCCTGGCCTGATCAGCGATAGCACGAGTGATAGCTTGACGCACCCACCAGGTGGCGTAAGTGGAAAATTTAAATCCTTTGCTAGGGTCAAATTTATCAACGGCGCGAAGGAGGCCTGTGTTCCCTTCTTGAATAAGGTCAAGAAAATCCAGGCCACGACCGCCATAGCGCTTTGCGATTGATACCACCAAGCGCATATTGGCTTCCACCATTTTATCTTTGGCTTTTTTATCACCTTTTACAATACGCTGTGCAAGGTCCGCTTCTTCCTCTGGGGTAAGCAACGGAATCTTGCCAATTTCACGTAGATATAACCGAACCGAGTCGTCGGCAAAAGAATCAACGTTCTCTGCGGTAATCGCGAGCTCCTCATCAGAGAGCTCCTCTTCATTTGCTAAGTCGTCCGACTCTGGCTCGTCGATATCTAAAGGTAAATCTTTTACATTCAAAATATCGTCTTTTTTTGTGCTCATTACTGCTAATTATAGACTAATTTACAACAAAATGCAAGCAGAGCGAAAGATTGTTGGCGGCTTAGTCTAGCTGCCCTACATTTCCCGTTGTAGGGTGCGGATTTCACGGAGTGTGTTTAGGTATTCATCGGAGTCTTCATCGAGGGAGTCTAGCTGACTAGTCAAAGACAGGACTTTTTGCCTATTTAGTTCCCTAGTGTAACGCTTGAGTAGCTCGGCGGCTTCGTTCTCGAGGTCTGTAGAGCTACCTGGTGCATGCTCAGTATTGTAGATGAGCTCTAGCTCGGCAAGCCTAGTCTCATCTTCTGGTATCTCTAATGGGATTTTGGTACGAGTAATGCCTCCGTATATTTTAATAGCCAGAAGGGAGTTCTCAAGTTTCTTAAGGCTATCACCTTCTACAGTAGTAGAAGGCTGTTTATAGAACTTTCGGGCGGAGTCCTCTAGGGACTGCTCGAGTCTTTCGCCTTTCTGACGCAAAATACTAACATCAATGCCGAGCTTACGCGCGACTTTCTCTTCGTAGCTGGCTCTTTCTATTTCGTCTTTAACAAATTCGAGAAGCCTCAGAGCTTTGTCGGAGTATTCGCGTTTGTCCAGCGATGTTGACAAATCTAGATTCTCTTCGTATTTATCGAGAAGCCAGTCAACGGCCGAAATTCTTTGCGCGACGGCCTTACGCCAGAGCTCTGGGTCTTTTTGAATAAGCTCGTCTGGATCCTTGGCGCCATGATAATCAGAGATGACTGTTAATGCAATACCGAGATCGCCAGCCATCATAATGGCACGCTCGGTAGCTTTGACGCCAGCCGCGTCTCCGTCGTAGGCTAAGCGGATGTCATTTGTGAGGCGACTTAAGATCTTAAGGTGTTGCTCTGTCATGGCCGTACCGGAAGTGGCAACCGCAACTTTGACCCCAACCTGATGTGAGGAAATGACATCCATATTGCCTTCCACGATAACCACAAAACCCTCGCGACGAATGGATTCTTTGGCTTGATAGAGGCCGAAAATGTAGTTTGATTTATTAAACAGGATGGTCTCTGGTGTATTGAGGTATTTTGGCTCCCCTTTACCAATGATACGAGCGGTAAAACCAATGACGTCGCCATTCGTATCAATAAAGGGTACCGTCATACGATTACGGAACATGTCGCCCTGAAAGCGATTTAATAATCCAGCGGAGTCTAATTCCGCTTCAGTGAAACCACGTTTTTTCAGTACACCTATTAGCGCTTTACCACTCGCAGGGGCGTAACCAATTTTGAATTCGGAAACTGTTTTGCGGTTGAGATTGCGGTTATAAAAAACATATTCACAAACAGTTTTGCTACGCACGAGGCAGGCTTGATAATACTTAGTTGCTAGAGCTAAGGCCTCTTTGGCGCGGGTCTTTTTCTTCGCAACTGTAGCATCGCCGCCATGATATCTGGAGACATCAACTCCTGCACGTGCGGCAAGCTTATTTAATGCTTCCTTAAACGAAATGCCTTCTACTTCCATGACGAAAGTAAAGATATCGCCGCCTTTGTTGGCGGAAAAATCATGCCAGATACCTTTTTCGGGAGAAACCATAAAACTTGGAGTCTTATCGACACCCCAAGGGGAGCGACCTTTGAGATTACGGCCGGCTCTCTTTAATTCTACATACTGACCAATAACATCCTCAACGCTGAGGCGGGATTTGATTTCCTCCTTTAGGTCATTCATGCTTTTATTATAGCAAACTCTCTCTGGTTTACCCAATATGAGTATATTTCTGAACAAAAAGATAAACGTGATATAATATACGGTATGGATGGTCAGGAATATTTAGACAGAATTTCCGCCAAGAATCAACCTCGGCCGAAAAAGTTTCAAGGGACGATTTTTAGTTCGCGGTTTTTCTGGGTTGGAGCAATTGGTATTGCAGCCTTCATAATTATTGCGATTCTTGGCGTCGTACTAAGAGGTGCTGGCGGAAAAGGCAAAGATAAATGTTTCGAGCTTCTAGCGCATTTAGGATACACTTCTGAAATCGTGAGTGAGTATCAGCCTAGTGTAAAATCATCAGATTTACGTTCAAGTAGCGCCTCGTTTTACGGTGTTTTGTCAAACACAAATGCCGAACTAACTAATTATATTACTGAAAAATATAAGACGAAAGACGCCACTAAGGCAATCAGCAAAAAAATATCCGACCAAGCCCAACTCGAGAAGGATGCTTTAGATGAGGAGCTCTTTGAGGCAAAAATTAACGGCATTCTTGACAGAGTTTATGCAAATAAAATAACGTATGAAATCTCAATGCTAATGACGCAGGAAGATGATTTATATAACACAACTAAGGACGAATCGTTGAAGGCGGTTCTAACTAAATCTTATGATAGTCTGAAAAATCTCTATGATAAATTCGATGGTTTTTCAGAGGTTAAGTAAATATAAAGGAGTTTTATGACAAAATCAGCTGAGGTGGAGAAACTAAAAGAAAAACAAAGCTTGAAAGAAGAATTTATTGAGTTTATCAATCGTGGCTCGATGATCGATCTCGCAGTAGGTGTTGCGGTGGGTGGTGCTTTTACAGCAATCGTGAATTCTTTAGTAAACGATATCGTAATGCCAATCGTGGGGTTGCTACTAGGCGGTGTGGACTTTACACACCTGGCAATTAGAGTACCAAACTTCTTCGGTAGTGGCGATGAAGCAGTGATTGCTTATGGTAATTTCATTCAAAATGTTGTGCAATTCTTCGTGATTGCTTGTGTCATCTTTGCAGTTATTAAGGCAATGAATAGATTAAACCGTAGGCGCGATGCCAAAAAAGCTAAAAAAGAAGCTGGCGAAAAGAAAGCGTAATTGCAGTTTTTCAGCGTTGAAACACGCGCCGCATAAAAATTACAACAGGTTAGGCGGACTCGTCCCGGTATTGCAGTACCGGCTACTCGTCCGTAACTGTTGTGATTTTTATCGGGCGGTTTCAAAATGCTTCAAAACTGTAATTATACTTTCTTCTTACTCGGTTATGTTGTAGCTTAGTCGAATCAGGTCTGCGATTTCTTCCGTGGAGAGCTGGCCAGCGGGGACGATTTCGATACCGCCACGGCCAAAATAACGAGATTCCATAACGGATTCGTATTTTGCTTTAAGATTTTCACCTAGTCTCTGATCGCAGCGGATTTCGATGGTGTTGGGATTAATCACTAGGAATACGGATGCGCCCTTTAAATAAAGTGTGCGACTCGAATCATTTTTCGCCGTGAAATCTCCGATGCCACTTATTTTAGAAATGTCAGGTACCATTTTAGTTCCTCTATACTACCATTAATATCATCCAGGGCCCGGTGGTTTTCGGGCTTAGTAAACTTCTTTTTGAGGGCGTTCTCGAAATAAATTTTCCAGGCGGAGACATCCAACATGCGGTAATGTAGTCTTTTATTTAATTCTGGCATTTCGCGTTCGATAAACTTGCGATCCTGATGGATAGAATTACCTGCGAGATATAATTCCTTGGTGCAATTTTTGTCAATAAATTTTATTAGTTCGTTTTCAACTTCTTGAACCGGCTTGCCTGTTTCATTCTGAGCAATCAACGCATCACGTGAAACATGGTTTTTCTCCCAGAAGTCTCCAATCATGCGGGATTTCATAAGATTATCGTCTACTTTGACGACAGCTTCATATCTGGCTACTTCGTTTAGCTCCATATCAGTAGCAATGGCGGCAACCTCAAGAATCTTGTCTTTATCCGGCTCGAGGCCCGTCATTTCTAAGTCCACCCATAGTAACTTTGCTTTTTTCATTACATTTCCTCCGGGATGTTAATACCTAAAATATTGAGGCCGTGAGCCATGATAACAAGGTATTGCTCTACAAGTTTAATGCGTTCAGATTCCTGGTTGCTGCCGATGACTTCGCAGTTTTCGTAAAATCGGCTGAAGGCTTGGGCAAGTTCGTACAGGTAATTAGCCACTTTATGTGGAGCCATTTCAGAGACTGCCTCGTCTAGAACCGTATGGTATTCAAGGAGTTTTTTGATTAAGTCTCGTTCGCTAGAATGAAGGTTTTTCGACCTCGTTTGTTCGCGCCCGTCGTTACGGGGCTCACGCACTTCGCTCGGGTCGTCACCCTCGCGGGACACAGTCTCTAAACCTTCATCCTGCGCAAACAAAACATCTTTCAAAATAGCATTGTCGGCCACCCGTGCAGAGTGAACTCTCGAAAGAATCTTCTTGGCGCGGACACAGGAATAGAGGAGATAGGGACCGGAGTTGCCGGTCATTTTGACGGATTCTTTGGGATCGAAAACAATATTGCCACCCATTTTGTACTTCAGGAAGGCGTATTTGGTTGCGGCGAGAGAAACCGTTTCATCTTCAGAATCATGCTCCTCTTTCAGAGCGGTGCGAACCATATCAAGAACATCGATAGCTTTAAGAAAATTGCCTTTTCTGGAAGACATTTTGACGTTACCAGGGAGTTTAACGAGACCATGAGTAAGATGCGTGGTCTTCTCTACTAGCTCTGGGGCGTATTGCTCGACGGATTTTAAAACTACTTTCATGTAGTCAAGCTGTTCGTTACCAGTAATCACGATGGATTTATCGAAATGATAATCTTGCCATTTAGTAAAGATAAGACCAACATCCTTAGTTTCATAGGTCGGGACGCCTTCTTTATTAATAAAGACACGAGTATGAAGGCCATATTTATCGCCATCAAAAATTACAGCACCATCGGAGTATTCGTATACGCCATTTTTTAATTGTTCTTTAACTTTGTCAAGACCTAGGTCGGCGACTGTAGACTCCGGATAAAACTTATCAAACTTAACACCAATCTTGGCATAAAAAGCTTTGAAATAATCATAGGATAATTCCCTGCCCTTCCAGTATAATTCGGCAAGGCTGTTTGATGAACCGATTGTGTTATTCTGAGTGGGCTCTGCCGGCTCCTCTCCTTTTCCAAAATTTTGCTTCGCAAACATTTTGGGGTCACCTTCCGGAGCCGTCACCCGCTCACGTCCTGTCCCCTCGGCATTAATGCGATAAATTTCTTTATTTAACTCGGTGATTTCTTCGTGGGCTTTTTCATTGTCTTCGTAAGCGGCGGTGCCTTCGACGTAGCACTTAGCAATATCTTCGATAGTGAGTCTGTCGATAGGTTTTTGACGGAGAACATACATAGTCTTTGCGACATGAAGACCAACATCGCCACCGAAATTAGCACGAATAACTTTGGCGCCAGCATACTCAAAGAGACGCGCGATGGAGTCACCAATGATACTAGTGTAGAGGTGCCCGACATGGAGGACCTTGAAGGGGTTTGGATCGCTGAATTCGCAGATAACAGTCTGATTCTTAAACTTGTCCGAGGAAAAGTCTGTATTAAAACCACTAATTGCATCACTTAAATAAGCATCTGATAGAGTAAAATTTAAAAAGCCTGGCGCAGAGACGCTAGTTTGGAACTCTTTCGACCCCGTTCGTTCGCTCCCGTCGTCACGGGGCTCACTCACTTCGCTCGGGTCGTAACCCTCGCGGGACACGGTCTCTAGAGTTCCAAACCTAGCGTCTATGCCCTTCGCAATTTCCATCGGTGATTTATGCAATTCCTTAGCGAGTTTTAATGGGGCGTTAGTGGAATAGTCGGCTTTGATATTGTCTGGGGATGGCGTTAGTTCGGGTTCAAAATCAAGGCTATAGAGCTCGTAAATAGCTTTTTTGATTAATTCCTTGATTTCTTGCATAAAATGATTATAACATATTTACAGAGATATGTTATAATGGTGGCAGTCGCGGGTATCGTATAGCGGCTATTATGTATCCTTCCCAAGGATGAGATCAGGGTCCGACTCCCTGTACCCGCACCAGTGTTGATAAACAGCCTCTTCGGAGGCGTTTTTCATCTGTTGTGAGGAGGTCCGAACCTTTTCGAGCTTATCTATTAGAATCTGCTTGTCCTTCTTTATCGGTTGTAACCAGAAGTATTCTTCCAGACTCAATCTCCCATCTGTTAAAATGGGGTTCGAACCTAAGGCCGATAAAACCTGCTTTTTGTCTTCTAATGTGCCATTATTGAACTTTTCTGTGGCTGAAGTTAGCCCAGTAAGGGTCGTCCCCGCTATTTCTATGATATAATGTAAATATGAAAACGCACGAAATGAATTTACAGCCAAAATACTTTGACTTCATCAAAGATGGTACAAAACGCATTGAACTTCGCCTATTTGACGAAAAGCGTCAACAAATAGAACTTGGTGACACTATTGAATTTGCCAAGTCAGAGAACGAGAAATTTAAAGCAGAAGTTATTGGGCTTCTTAGGTATAATTCTTTTAATGACCTATTTGAAGATTTTGATATTTCAATACTTGCCGATAAGTCTATGACAAAACAAGAATTACTTGACGTATTATCTGAGTTTTACACACCAGAAAAACAAGCGGAATATGGGATACTTGGTATCAGACTAAAATTAGTCTGAGCAAGATATAGCCAATGAGAAAGACGCTCCTGACGGGGCGTCTTTTCGATGATTAGATGGTTCCATTAAATACAGAGTAAATTGCAAAAATGTGGGTATTTACACCTCTGTTCTTCCAGAGAGAAAAA
>CAMYWN010000022.1 GCA_947302765.1 uncultured Candidatus Saccharibacteria bacterium | reverse complement strand
TATCAGGGTTCCGAGATTTATGGCGGCATGGCCGGCCTTTATGATTTTGGCCCTTACGGCGTAGAACTATTAAACAATCTTAAACGCAACTGGTGGTATCATAATGTACAGCTACGCCCAGATTATGTTGGTCTAGACTCGGCTATGTTTAAGTGCCCTCGCGTCTGGGAGGCCTCTGGCCACGTCGGCGGTTTTTCCGATCCTATGGCTGAGTGCAAGAATTGCAACACTCGCATTCGCGTAGACAAAGAGCTAGACAAGCTAAACGTCTTCGCTGACGAAAAAATGTCTGAAGCCGAAATCAACCAGCTTTTCGACGAACACAAAGCCAGAATTCACTGTCCTAACTGCGGCAAATCTGATTGGTCCACCGCTAAGAAGTTTAATCTCCTGGTTAAGTCAAATCTTGGCGATTTCACCGAGCAAAACACCGAGCCTACTTATCTTCCTGGCGAAGCCTGCCAAGGTATCTATCTCAATTTTAAGAACGTCGTCAATACTTGCCGCGTCAAAGTCCCCTTCGGTATCGCCCAGATCGGCAAAGCCTTCCGTAACGAAATCTCCCCCCGCAACTTTCTCTTCCGTTGCCGCGAGTTCGAACAAGCCGACACACAGTATTTCATCAAACCCGGCGAAAACAAGGATAATTACGAGCGCATCAAGAAGGAACAATGGGACTGGCTCCTCGGCCTCGGTATCAAAGAAGAAAACCTCCATTGGCACCAGCACGAAAACCTCGTCTTCTACGCCAAAGACGCTTGGGATATTGAATACAACTACCCAGGTAGCGGCTACGATGAGCTCATGGGTATTCACGACCGTAGCGATTACGACCTCACGCAGCACGAGAAATTCTCCGGCACCGACCTCCACTATACCGACCCCGTAACTAACGAAAAATACATCCCGTGGATTCTCGAGACTTCTATGGGTCTCGGCCGGCTCTTCCTTGCTGTTCTTTGTGATGCCTACACCGTAGAAAAAGACGAAAAAGGCAACGACCGCACTATTCTCAAGCTTCATCCAGATCTAGCTCCAGTTAAGTACGCTATCTTCCCGCTACTTAAGAATAAGCCCGAGCTCGTCGCTCGTGCTAAAGAAGTCTACACGAAACTTAGTAAGAAATATCCCTGCGAGTTCGACGACAATGGCAACATCGGTAAGCGTTATCGCCGCCAAGACGAAATCGGCACTCCTAAATGCGTTGTTATTGATTTTGATACCCTAGAAGACGGCACCGTCACCGTTCGCGACCGCGACACCACCGAGCAAATCCGCGTCCCAATCGACGAGCTCTTGTAAGAATACAAAATTATTACGGTTTGTTTAATAACTTAGTTGTACAATTTTCATCTTTCAGTGTAAAGCTTAATGTTACGTCTGGTAAAACCAGAGCTGTTATGATTCAAGCTCTTAATTAAAACCGTAACCAAGCTCTTTCCATTAGAGATGCGAGTTGGTTAGCATCAGCGCCGTGGCTGAGAAGAGTGTCTAGGTTTGCTGCAATATCGCGAGAATTCATTTGGGACGCGAGTTGATCAGCGTCAATGTTAGCGCCGTGAGTAATGAGGGTATCTAGGTTTTCTGCGATATCGTCAGAATCTATTTGGGACGCGAGTTGGTTAGCGTCAATGTTGGCGCCATGATTAATGAGGGTGTCTAGGTTTCTTGCGATATCGCGAGGATACATTCGGGATGCAAGTTGGTTAGCATCAATGTTGGCGCCATGATTAATGAGGGTGTCTAGGTTCTCTGCGATATCGCGAGGATACATTCGGGATGCGAGATGATTAGCGTCAGCGCCGTGGCCGAGGAGAGTGTCTAGGTTTTTTGCGATATAGTAAGAATACATTCGGGATGCGAGTTGGTTAGCATCAGCGCCGTGACTGAGAAGAGTGTCTAGGTTTTCTACGATATTGTCAGAATCCATTCGGGATGCGAGTTGGTTAGCGTCAACACCGTTGTTTAGTGCATATTCTATACCGTATTTTTGCTTCAATTCTCCGATGCGAGGATCGCTGTCGTTATAAGTATCTAATGTTCTAATGGGTCTATGGATTTCATAGAGAAATTCAAGCTCTTCTTTGGTTAAATCATCTCCTCTTTCCATTTTATGGTCTAGGGCTATGAGCATGTTTTTATCAGCAAATTTGGGTAAGAATTCTTCACCGCCTGGAAGAGACTTTACCTTTTCCTCTATAATAGGGACAAGCGAATCGTCTAGAGCCTGGCCTTCTCTTAACCCAGAGATTTCTGCAACTGTTCCGTCTGGATCTAGCCTGATTGAAGCACAAGCATTCTTGGATAGTTTACCGGTTTCTTCGTCTGCTAGATGAAACAAGATGAACTTTGCGTGGTTTTGCTGAGTACTTTCATCCATCCCATTACGCTTATCATACTCATCATATTCGTCGTCATACTCATCATAATCGTCATAGTCGTTCTCATTATCGCCGTCACCGTAAGTGCCATATTTTAGATAATGCTTACCAACCGATGGAGAAGCCACGCACCAACCTGTGCCTCTGGCGGCTCTTGCGATATCGTCTTCGTCTCCTAATTCGTATTCTACCCATTCACCGTGGACATCTTCTGGGTTTTCAGGAGGTTCTACGATGGGAACTATGTCTTGCTGGATGGCATTGAAAATCTTAGGAAAGCTACCAGATTGAACAATTTGTTCAAGCTTAATGTTGCGTTCTCCTTCTTCGGTGTAGAATTCTCTCTCATTATTGCCATAATAACGATTAATTACATCAAAGACGCCGGCTAAAACTTCAGCATCTGGATAAGGATATGGAGCGACCGTAGTTTCATTTCTAGTCTCGTACTTCCTTTTTCCCTTGTTGTATCTACCCATTTTAGTCATGCCATCCCAAGCGTAGACTTTAAACCAAAGTGGATATGGTGAGTGTTCATCGCCTAGATAGTTAACCCACTTTTCTAGGGATTCTTGCTGTAATTCGCGTTCTTTGTCATAGATTTCATGCTTGTATTCTTCGGTTAGCTCTATATCGCCGTAGCCATTATCGCGTAATTCTTGTCTTTTGGCATTCCAGTATGATTCTGGTATGTTGTCATACTTGACCAAGAGATCATCTTTAACGGACACTCGCCAGAGTCGTTTTTCCATTGGATTGCCATGTTTTTTGATAAGTTCTTCTAGGCGAGATAGGTAGGCATAGTTTCTACGTTCGCTATTATTACCGGGAAGCTTCTCGCCTTTTTTGATAGCCTTACTGAAGACAGAATCTATAATGGGCTGATGATTGGATTCAAAATGCACTAGAGAAAGAATACGTGCGCCAAGTTGTAGGTTTTGTTCCCCTTTGTTCGTTTCTGGGTAACCTAATGATTCTGGGATTCGTTCGTTATCGCTTGGCATAATGGTTATCTTTGTTTGCTAAGTAGATTATACCACAAAAATCCGCCTGATTAGGCGGAGGTACATCGGTAAAATTGACAAAAATATAAATACGTGATATAATACAAAGAACTATATTAAAAAGTACCGCCACTCTCGTGGCGGTACTTTTCAGTGTATTTTTCCGGTATATCCCCTATAGCTCTTTCACGGCTTTCTTGACTTTATCCACCGTTTGTGAAATAGCATCTTTCGCTTCAGACGCGATTTCCTTAGCACCCTTTGCAACTCGTACTTCTGGATGAGCTTCAAGATAACGCTCAATCGAAGCCGCAATTACCTTCTTAGCCGACTTTACATCTTCAAAGGCCTTCACCTCGGTAGTACCAGGCTTCTTCAAATCCTTATAGTGATTAAAATGGAACTCAATCTGCTTCAAGGTTTGCGCTGGCAAATCTTCTAGCGTCTGGTACTTGTCGCCATTATTTCTATCATCTTCCGGCACACAAATAATCTTATCGTCCACCTCTCCACCATCAACGAACTTCATTACACCAAGAATTTTAGCCTTCATCCAAATACCAGTCGTAAGAGGCTGATCAGTAATCATCAAAACATCGAGTTCGTCACCATCCTCATCAATCGTCTGCGGAATAAAACCGTAGTTGCAAGGCTTTGCAAAAGCCATCGGCTCTACCCGATCAAGCATGAAACAAGCGTGTTCCCTATCCCACTCAATCTTATGATTTGAGCCAGTTGGGATTTCTATTACCACGTTTAATTCACCCTTTTCATAATCACCTGGGGTCAAGACTTTATTAAAATCTGCCATAATTTCTCCTGTTTATTATTACCCCAATTATACCACAACTATCACTGCGCTACTTAGTTTACGGGATTCAGTGAAATCATGCCCCATCCGAGTGAGCATTGAGCGAACCCGATAAAAATAAGACTTTTACAGGTCGAGTACGAAACTGCTAATTTCGGCGCAGACCTGCCTAAAAGTATTATTTTTATCGGACGTGAAGCGAACCGCGAACGAAGATGGGGCATGGTTTTACTGGGTTTCTAAAAACTAAAATTTGCTAATTATCTTCGCTAGCCTCAAAATCTCGCCATATTCCACATTATCCATCTTGACTCGCCCAATTATTCCAAGCTTAGACGTTATCATCAGCCTAAGAACTTTTATCTCATCTGTCCCAAATTCGCCACTAGGGGTCTCAAAAAACGCCGATTCGTAGACGTCCCACGCATAGTTCACACCAACCCTTAACTTCTCCCCGTCTTTATCACGATGAAAATTAATCTCCTCACCTGAGGCCCGCACTGTATTCAGAAGAAACCACGCTTCAACCAAGCTACTCCCCATTCCATCATTTAGCCCCTCCAAACTTTGTTTCAATATCTCAAAAAACTCCTCACTATCGCTCTGCTCAGCTAGTAGATTAATCCTCTTTAAGAAAAACCCCGCTAACTCCATCTTGTCAAACTCCCGCATGAGGTTACTATAATGCTTCACCATCCTAGCACCAGTTAAAACACCAATTTCACTCTTCCCGAAATGAATATTAAAATCCGACAAAGTAAACACTTCAATCCCCCCGGCCAACTTAGACTTCTCACGCCTCGCACCCTTAGCCATCACCGAGAACTCCCCCTGCGGCGTAATCAAATTCAGAATCCTGTCCGCCTCGCCTATATTTGTCCGCCTCAACACGAACCCCAAAGTCCGAATATCTTTAACCGGCGTATTCTTTGACATACCTTTTGATATCCTCTGGTTTCATTTTACTCTTGTCAAGCATTCCCACTACACCATAAGAAGATAAATCTTGCCCACTAAAATCCAGTGACGAAACCAAAACCACCGGAATTCTGGCCGTATCCGTATAAGAAGCTAGTTCATTTAGAAAGGTAAATCCGTCCGGCCCATCAAGTAGAACATCTAGAAAAATCAGCTCTGGCACCACACCCTCACCTATTTTATTCATCGCCTCAATAGCATTAGAAAATATCAACACATCTTCACCCACAGCGCGCGCAATACATCCCGCCATTATTTTGTCATCATCAATCACAAAAACACTCATAAGAATAAACTCGCCTGCCTAGAAACTGGTAATTCCACAAAAAAGCTCGTTCCATCCCGATGCCGTATCGCTCCAACTTCTGCATGCATATAGCGCGAAAATTTCGAGGCGATATAGAGCCCTAGTCCAGAAGAACTAGACCTCATCGCCATCGCCACCGGCTTATTTATCCAACCTTCTCTCATCTCTCGCCAAATCTCCATCGGCAAAGCTGGACCATAATCTCGAATTGATATCCTGACTTTATCTTTTTTGTCCTTTACTGTCAGGCTCGCGCTCGAACCTTCATTAGAATAATGCATCGCATTCAAAAGAAAATTATAAACCACGCTAAACAGCAGTTCCCGGTTTGCTACCACCAGTCTAGAGCGATTTGTATAACTAATAGTAAGGTCTCGAGCATTAGAATTAAACAACTTTTTAAGCTCGTGCGACACATCATCACACACCGCTCGCACTGCGACTGGCTCCATCTCAAACAGCCCATCTTCTAGCCTTCTAATTTTCGCAAGATCATTTACTTGTCTTATAGCCCGCTCCGAAACGTTAATCATCTCTGACCGAATATGTTCACCCCGTGCATCCATCTCATCAAAAGAAAAAGCCAGTTGCCGCAGTACCGCAAGCGGTGCCTTGAGCTCATGCGCCGCCACCAAAATTCCATCGACCTCCACATCCATACCCACTATTATACACCGGAACCGGCATAGCTTCCAAATTATAGAAACTATTGATTTGAAGAAGGGAGGGCAGGTGACGTCGCTTGGGGACCCCACACCCGAGCCCCTGCGAGGGTGGGGGAAAGCATGCGGCGGCAGGACCCGCCCGTATTTTTAAATTAATCTAAGTCGATAACTTTGAAGATTATGGGATGAATGTGATGGTCTCAATCAATTTGTTGTAATCATCTGCAAACAAAACCGAGTCCGTCTGTACAATCGCAGTTTTATCACGAATCTTGAAAATAATAATATACCCAGACAAGTCGGTACCAGGAATAGTGCCTGTATATCGATTAGCGGAAAAACCATTCACGGTTACGGATTCCATAGTTAAGTTCGAATCCTTTTTCTCCATCGCTTTCTGATACTCCGCCGCTACAACATCAAACGCTTTATTCACAATCGACACCCGCAGAGCATTCACCGTATCGTCCGACACCGCTTCTACCTGTACTGGATTAAAATAGGCATGAAAATCACCGCCATTCGCTGCCGAATCTGCTATATATACACTCCAAGTTTTCGGATACTGAAAAGTCAATTGACCATAATCGTCTGGCCCCACAAAAGTCCTAAGTGGATTCTTCTCTCTTTCGAGAAATATCGCCTCTTTCTGGGCAGCCGTTTCGTCCTTTGCTTTAGCTACCGCGACGTTTATCTTGCCTTGAACATCGCTATTTAAAGAGTTGTACTCAGATATCACCCAAGCAAAAAGCCCAATAAAGGTCACCAAGGCCAAAGAAAGCGCTACGATCGCAATCGTTTTGACTAAATCGACCACATTTCCAGCCTTATATTTTTTTTCATATTCTCGTCTAGTCTTTTCTTTTTCACGAGAAATCTCATCACCACCACTGTTCGGTGCACTTACTGGTGCAACGGAGGTTGAATCCGGTTGTTGAACTGGGGGTATACTAGCATTATCCATAAGTTTATTATATCACACTATTTACTAAAATCTTCACTTAAAACTTCAATCTCATTCTTTAGGTTTTCTAAATCTTTTTTTATTGCATTGGCTAAATCTAAAGCCCCCTTATATTTCTCCACCGCTTCTTCCAGTTTAAAATCATCCGAATAAAACCACTCTACTTCTTCGTCTAGTTTTGCAATCTTCTGATTTAAACTCATCTCGTTACTCATTTTTCTTCCTTTCTTTTATATTATTAATAGTTGCTTCGAGCACTTGCTGTGACAAAATAATACTAATCTTTTCACCTACGGCAATTCTTCCTGATATTATCGCATAGCCCCGATTCAAAACTTGCATTGGATCAAGCGCTTTCAGAACTTTCATTTTTTGCTCTATAGCATTCATCAACACCTTTAATTCGCTGTTCATCCTCTCGAAACATTTTTGAGTCTTCTGGTTAGTAGCATTCAAAGTCGGGTCAATATATTTCGTCAAAATACTCTCCGATATTCGCATCATCTTTTCCCGATTTACTCTCGCCGCCTGCTCGATATTTTGTATCACAGCCTGCTTTGTCCTATTGATGGATTTCTCGAGTTTCTTTTTCTCCTCAACCCTATCCCGCGTTAGCAGCTCCGCTACATTCGAAGGCGTCGATGCTCTCATGTCAGCGACCAAATCCGCTAAACTCTCATCCACTTCATGCCCGATCCCCGTAATCACTGGTATCCCAGATGCCGCAATCGCCCTAACTAACTTTTCGTCGTTGAAACAAGCCAAATCATCCGCACTTCCACCACCCCGAATCATCGCAATCGCCTGCACTTCACGTTTCTCATTAAAATACTTAAGCGCCCGAATCATTTGGTCTGGCGCATCCATTCCCTGCACCTGCGTATGGGCAACCTGTACTTCTATTCCTCCCCATCTTGCGTTCAGAATTTTCACAAAATCTGCATACCCCGCCGCACCCGTCGACGTAATCACTCCAAGCTTAGTTAAGTCCTTCGGGATCGGGCGTTTTCGCGCCTCGTCAAACAACCCTTCTGCCCCTAGTTTCTTCTTCAGTAGTTCAAAAGCCTTCTTTAATCCACCATCACCTACCGGCATTAGCGTATTCACCGTAAAAGAAAACCTTCCGCTATTAATCACCTTAGGTAGCCCTCTTGCGACCACCATCATTCCGTCCTCAATCGGCATCCTTAAACTCCAAACCGGCATAAAGCAAGACACGCTCGAATTCTCATCTTTTAGGTCAAAAAATACCCATTTTCCCTGATTAACTTTATAGCTCGCCACTTCGCCCTTAATCAAAACTGACGAATAAGCATATTCGAGTGTTTGATTTACTAACGCAATGAATTCAGTCGGGGTCAGGCTATCTAGGTTTTCTTTCATCTTTCCCTCTAATAACTTCATAATATGGATACGACCCAGACGCAATCGTAAAGAGCAGTGTAATCACCCGAGTCATCACCGTTACGATTGTCGCCGTCGGAAAATCCACCCCAAGCGCAATCATCACCCCCGCCATCCCGAGTTCATATAGCCCATAAGGCACAATTCCGTCAAACACCGAGCCAATCGCCTCTCCCACCATAATAAATGGCAGTAGCTCCGGCCTTCCCAGCGAAATCGCCACTATCCAATAAGTCGCAATTTCACTAAAGCTAAAAATCACCCCCCAAGTTAGCGGGCCTTTCAGATAGCTCTTATTCTTTTTCGCGATTTGAACGCTATCATGGATATCAGCAAAATAAGCTTGTATCTTGTCACTTCTCATTATTGCCTTCTTGTGCCCAAAGGTCAAAAATCTCACCGTAACATTCGATACTTTTGTAGCAACTGACGCAAAAAAATCAATCCGCTTTTTGCTACTTGCCACGAAGACTACGAACCAAAGGAACAAAAACACGCCAAGATTCATGAGCAACGCCACAGGAATAATCCATCTTGCATTATCCGGGATCAAACGAAGCCCTAGCAGAACTAAAATAGCTATCAAAGCTTGCATATAATTAATGACCGTCGTAATTGCATAACGAAATAGGTACAAAAAGCTAGCTTGCCCAGCTGATACTCCAAATGGAGATAGCCTATAGGTCAAAAAAGCTAACCCACCAACTCCACCTGCCGGAATCGCATGATTGACAAAGTTTAGTTCCGTCGATATTTTCAAGATTTCACCCTTTGAAAACTTCTTCACGTCACGCCGATTCTTGAGGTAGGAGAAAAAGATTTGCCCACAAGCGTAATACATAAATAGCTGTTCTGGGATTAAAAGCATCAAAACAAAACCATTCGCCTCTCTTATGTGATGAAGTGTATCTACAATATCTGGCCAGTTTTGATACACCACATAACCAACCAACAAAAACGTCAAAAGAAAAAGTATCGCCCGAAAAGAAAACCATTTATGTTTTCTAGTAACCATAAAAAAATTATATCACAGATATGGTATAATCAAGATAACATGATTATCCTAGCTGTACTCGGCCGTCAACCAGAAATTTCTCTCGCCGAACTTCAGGCGTTGTTCTCTTACGTCAAAAAACTTAGCCCTAGTCTTGCTACCTTCGAATTGCCAGATTACTACGACGAGTCAAAAGCCTTAACCTTAATCTCACGACTGGGTGGCTCACTCAAATTAGCTATCAAACTCGAAAAAGATCCTATTTTGTACCTACAAACCCTACCAGAGGGTAAACTCACCATCGGCGTTTCCGATTATTCCAAATCCGCCTCCGCCAAGACAGCAAAACAAGAAGCCTTAAATCTTAAAAAAATCCTCGTCCGTCATGGCCGCAGCGTCCGCATCATCGAGAACAAATCCGCCACCCTTTCCACCGCCACCTCTCTTCACAACGGCCTCAGCGGCAAAAACCCACGTAAAATCGAATTCATTAAACAGGATAGAGATTGGTACAGAGTAATCGGAGTACAAGATATCGACTCCTACGCTAGACGTGACCAAGCTCGCC
>CAMYWN010000021.1 GCA_947302765.1 uncultured Candidatus Saccharibacteria bacterium | reverse complement strand
CGATTTCATTTCCTGTATATCCTGCAGCATAGATAGCAAAGCCTTCATTATCATTGCAGAAAGCATGGAGGGTAGTGGTTCCTATATTGTTTTCATAGAGTCCGTTTTCTATCTCGGTGCTATGAGAATCCATACCGGTACCAGTCATAGTACAGGAGACTGGGACAGTGATGTTGATTTGGTCTACTACAGCAGTGTTGTCGTCAGCAGAGACATAAGAAGAAGACAGGAAGGTACCAAGGCCAAGTGTCATACCAAGCATAGTACTACTAACAATATATGGAATCCTATTTGGTAGGTCTCTACTTGAGTTTGTTTTCATTTCTTATGTGTATGACCTTTCTTGGAGCTAATACCCCAGTAATAATTTATAGTTCTTATACTTATATACTATATTTGTATAATGGGAGTGTCAAGAGGGTTTGTGACTTTTTATGCATTACCAGAATGTTTTTCGCGCCATTTGGCGATTTCGCCGTGGTTGCCAGACAAAAGTACTTCTGGGACTTTCATGCCACGAAAGTCCTCTGGGCGGGTATACTGGGGATATTCAAGATTGTCGCCATTAGAGAAGGATTCGATTTCGGCAGACTGCTCACCCCCAAGCACTCCGGGGATTAAGCGAACTATGGAATCAATAATGATAAGTGCTGGCAGTTCGCCACCTGTGAGGACATATTTGCCAAGCGAAATCTTGTAATCTACGATTGAAAGAATGCGTTCATCGTAGCCTTCGTAATGAGGGCAGAGAATAATGTAATGTTGCGTAGGGACATCAGATACTCTTGCAAAGCGCCGTGCAATTTCTTGAGTCCAAATTTCTCCGACTGGGGTAGGAAGAATCACCTTTGCTTGGGGGTCTTTCTCTTTAACGGATTCTATTGCAGCAAAAACCGGCTCGCAGCGAAGTAGCATACCGTCGCCGCCACCATAGGGCGTATCGTCGACAGATTTGTGCGGGCCTAAGCCAAAATCGCGTAAATTGACAAAATCAAATTCCGCTAGGCCTTTTTCGGTAGCTTTCCACATCATTGAAGCCTTTAGGTATGGCTCAATCGCCTCACGAAAAAGCGTAATAACTGTAAACTTTATCATTCTCACCATTATACATCGATAATAGACGCAAAGCAAGCGTGCGACCTCTGTCACGGTTTGAGTTCCAGGTCTCTTTGCAGCTTAGACGATAGGGGCTTCAACAAAGAGAGACCGATTACTCGGTCTCTCGCGCTGATGCGCGCCCACCCTTGGGGCACATTGGTTTGTTTTAATCCGCTGTTTTTGTTTTAATGTAAGTCTCCACACTCCACTAATCAATCAGTGGAACCCCTGTGAAGCGTACCAGCTTATCTCTATATTAAAGCATAAGCGAAGTATTGTCAAGTAGAAAATTCATCTATCTACCCTCCACTGTCAATCGCAGACTAACTGGTACCGAAATCGACCCATATGCTATAATATCGACATGGATTTGTCGGAGCCCGTGGAGGTGCTGAAGGGTATTGGCGAGAAAAAAGCCGAACTTCTAAGGAAGTGTGGTATTTTGACCGTGCGGGATTTTTTTTATACTTTGCCGCGAGATTACGAAGATTACCAGGCACCGACCTCGATAGCGGCAATTCGCCCTGGTAAAATTGTAATAAAGGGGAAGATTGATTCGCTCTCATCGCGACGCACGAGGCGGAGAAGCCTTTCTATAACTGAAGGCGTCGTCCGTGACAAGACTGGAGCCATCAAAGTAATCTGGTTCAACCAAAAATACCGCATGAAACAGTTTTCGCCAGAGAAGGAGTACTATTTTACTGGTAACTACGAGTTTCGCCAGGGGCGATATACGCTAGTCTCGCCCTCCGCGGCGGAAGTTACCGATGTGGATATAGCGACAGGCTTGAGCCCAGTTTATGTGGCGCATGGCAAACTAAAATCGGCGGATTTTAGAAGGCTTTTTAATGCTTCAAGAGATAGGTTTAGTTCTGTCCCAGATTTGTTGCCTTCGGTGCCTCACGGCGAGCGTGGAAGAGCGCTTTTCGATGCACATTTTCCGAGTACCCACGAAGCGATTACTGCGGCACGAGATTATCTCGCCTACGAAGAGCTTTTTGAACTGATTTTGGCCTCTAAGTTAAACCGTCGTGAAAATGATAAACTAAAGGCCGAGCCGATACATTTTGACGCTGAGAAGATTAAGGAGTTCGTCGCAAATCTGCCTTTCAAACTAACCAACGCGCAAAGGATGGCGTCATGGGAAATATTCCAGGATATGATGAAAGCGGTCCCGATGAACCGACTTCTACAAGGCGATGTAGGATCCGGTAAGACTATGGTTGCTGCTATGGCGGCCCTTGAGGCGACTTTGGCCGGCAAACAAGTAGCGTTACTTGCTCCGACCGCCGTACTTGCGGCGCAACACTACAAGGGGCTCGCCGGCCTCCTGGAACCCTTCGGCGTAAAGTCCGCGCTCCTAACTGGTGCAACAAAAGGGAAGAACACGTTAAAGAAGCAGATTGAAAGTGGCGAGATTAACCTCGTGATCGGCACCCACGCATTGCTAACCGACGACACGGTCTTTAGCCAACTGGCACTCGTGATTATCGACGAGCAGCATCGTTTTGGTGTGATGCAGCGCCAAAAGCTAATGCTTAAATCTCCGCCCGGGCTGGCTCCGCATCTCCTCGCGATGACGGCTACACCAATCCCGCGTTCACTACAGCTCACAGTCTTTGGCGATCTCGATGTTTCGATTTTAAATGAAATGCCAAAGGGTCGAAAACAGATCACTACTCAGATTCTGAGCGAGGTTGAAATAAACGAGCGCCTGTACCCGATGATTCGGAAGGTTGTAAGTGGCGATAATGGCAAAAAAACCACTTCAGCGCTGGACGGAAAGCCCGCTAGGTCAAAAATTAGCAACTCCTCGAGGAGAACCAATCAGAGCACCCCCAGTAACGGCCAACAGGTATACTGGATCTGCAAAGCCATCGAAGAAGGCGCGTACGGTTCTTCCGATAAAACTCAGTCTGAAGTCACCTCAGTAAAATCCCGCGCAAAGAAGTTATGCGATGTGTTCCCAGAGTACAGAGTTGAATTTCTACACGGTAAGATGAAGCCCGCCGAAAAAGACGACATCATGGAGCGGTTTGCCGCACATCAGATAGATATTCTTGTATCCACTACGGTAGTAGAGGTGGGGGTGGATGTACCGAATGCGACATTGATCGTAATTGAAAATGCCGAATCCTACGGATTAGCGCAGCTACATCAGTTGCGCGGCAGGGTAGGAAGAGGAAGTCTGGAATCGTACTGTTATCTGTTAACTACTGGCGACGTTCCGCCCTCGCGACGATTACGCGAGCTCGAAAAATCCACGGATGGTTTCCATCTAGCAGAGGTAGATTTAAAACTACGTGGACCAGGCGAAATCTACGGAGCCTTGCAGCACGGAGCGCTAGATCTTCGAATTGCCTCCTTGTCTGATACGAAATTAATACATAAGGCCCAGCAGGATGTCGAGCGTTTTTTGCAAAATCCAGAGAATATGGTAAAATATAAGGAACTAATGCAGGGCATAGCTAAATATCAACAAATTACAACGCTAAACTAAGATGAAAAATTTCGTAAGAATCACCTCTGGAAAGTTTAGGGGGCAACGGATTACTACTCCTGGTGAGGGGACTCATCCTATGGGAGAGAGAGAAAGGTTGGCCCTATTTAACATGATTTCCGAGTACCTACCTGGCGCTACCGTATTAGATGCTTTTGCTGGTAGTGGCGCGCTAGGCATAGAGGCAGCCTCGCGTGGAGCAGACGAAGTCGTGTTTGTTGAGTCGAGCCAAAAAGCCGCTAAATGTATCCGTGATAGTCTAGGTTTACTAACAAATCAGACTACCGCTTCAGATACCAAAAGATTCACTTTTAAGGTGATTTGCTCCAGAGTAAGAAATATTGTGACGCAACAAAAGTTTGACCTGATCCTGGCCGATCCCCCGTATGATGATTTTTGCCTGCCAGAAGTGGAGTATTTAATACCTATGCTTGAGATTGACGGGGTTCTAGTATTATCACACCCGGGTGAACCTCCGGTTTTACCTACTCTTACCTTAATAAAGAGTCGTAAATACGCCGGCGCAGCGATTTCGGTTTATCAGACTACAAAATCTTGCAAAAAGGATTAAACAGTTTTACGTGGCACAAAACACCACGAAAAACAGGGTGGGCCAGTGTTTTTTGCGAAATTCTAGAATTATGGCATAAATGTGCTTGCTTTTTGGCGTGAAGTGTGATATAATTATGCTTATAAGGAGCTTTATATGTATTATCAAAGTGAGGAAGTAGAAAAGAAGGAACGTCGAAAGATTATCGCTATAGCGATTGCAGCCGTGGTGATAATATTACTTTTGATTGTTGCTATCGTCGTTGTGGCGACCAAAAAATCCACAAAAACATCTGTTTCTAGCGGCGAAAACAACACCGCGATAAGTGTTGACGACGGCGAACAAGAGGGCAAGTCTTCAAACTCAGGTGATTCTTCTAACTCATCAAATGGAGCGTCAAATAATGGCGGTTCTAGTGCCGATTCTAATGAATCTTCGAACAACGGCTCGAATTCCAACAGCGGTTCTAGCTCTAATTCAAGCTCCAATTCTGGTTCAAATTCAAACAATAGTAGTTCCAATAGCAATGATGGTGGTTCTGCTAACAACAGCATATCTAATAATGCCTCTTCTAGTAACTCTAGTACTAATGTTGACTCGGCAGGGAAGCCCATCCCGAGTACCGGTCCTGAAGAGATTTTACCTCTTGCCTTGGTCTTAGGCATGTTGACAGTTTACTTTGGCTCCAAATCTTTAGCAAAACGAGATGCTTAAATCCAAAAAATAGCGAGGCAGGAGTCTCGCTATTTACTTGACCCGAGTTCGGGGAGCGGCTAGGGTGTGGCTTCGCTACTTTTTTTCCGGAAGAACAGAGGCGTAAAACAACGAAAAATGTCTATTAACCCCAGTTTTCTTTTTGATGCCAGGATTGTCAAGAAAATCTACGAATTTAGTGGTGAATTTTTTGTAAAGAGTGGATGCGGAGTGGAAGTTTTTCGTAGAACGGTTAATTAAAGCAGTAATGTTTTAAACCAGCGATTAAGGGGGTTGAAATATAGATAGGGGCGTGATAGGGTGGGCGTGGGTTGGCTTCGGGGTTGGTGGGTTTGAGTAATTCTCGGCGGGAGCCGTTTGGTTCGCGCGGGTGTGGAGCTTCATTAATCACTATTCTAGGCATGCAGAAGTTCAGAAAGGAGGAAGATGAGTATAAGACTTTCGCTTTGGCGGATTCGGATTACTGTAAAGCTTCAAGTACGGCGAGGTAGCCGAAGAAAAAATTCAATCCGCTAAAAGCGGATTGAACCAAACCCTTGGGTGTAGTTTCTAGAGCTACGCCCTTTATGCTTTTATTGTAGCATAGTTTGATGGATTGTAAAGCTCTCGTAAAGTCTACCCGCAAATGAGAATTTTTCTCTTCCCATATCGTTTCGCTTGTAAAGTAGCTAATTCTAGTTTAGCACGCTCCGGGTCTTTATTGTAGAAGTCCTTAAACTCAGCCGGCGTCATCATATCGGGTAGTCCCATATGCCATCTTTCGTGGATGTAGAAGTGACAAAATTTATCAGCTTCCTTTTGCATTTCTTCTACACTCTGTTTTGCGTAGTCTGCATGTTGAAAGCATTCTGCCCTAAGTGACCGATTGAAGTTCTCAATATGCGATTGTTCATTTTTCTTGTAAGGCCTTGAGTAGCGGTGTTTACTTCCTGTGGCAATTACTGCTTCTACAAAGTCTGTCTGAAACTCACTACCATTATCGCTCTGATGTAGCCGTACGTCGCCATAATAAGCCTTCTGACGCATAAATGCGTCTTTACCTGACTTCATGGTTAAATCGGTACCAATAACAACAACTGGCTCTTTAGTAAATACATCTATAGAAGTGAATGCGTACTTACCGCCGCCAAGATCTACTGTGTCATGTTCTACGACTTCTCTTGGTGCATATGACTTTACTATAGGTTCATGTTTTTGATAACGCTTTACTCCAACAATATTTCTTGTTAGTCGTTCGTGAAGAATGCGGTATATAGTAGCCAGTGATTTTTTGATGCCATATTTTACTCTTAATTCTTTTTGGATTTTAGCTCCGCAATATCCTTTCTCCTGTCTAATATCTACGATAAGTTGTGCGATGTATTCTGGAGTTTTTGCTTTTGGTCTTCTACTCTTGCAGGTTCTCTTTCTTTTAAGGAAAGAACGAATGCCGCTTCTTCTGATACCTTGAAGCCAGCGATAAATGGTTGCTCTACTTTTATCTAGGGTAGCGGCAATAACTTCGATTGACAAATTTTGTTGTTGCATCCTGTGTGCAACCTCGTAACATGATATACTATTCATGAGACAAGTCCTTTCTTGTAATTGGTTGATATTCAATTACTATTTTACAAGGAAACTTGTCTCATTTTTAGTGAGAATTTTGCGCTCTCAGTACGGCGAGGTAGTCGAAGAAAAATTAATTTACTTAAACTACCTAACTCAATCCATAGAAATATTTGATGTATATTTCTAATGTTTATTATAATCAGTGCTGTATTTCACGTCAAGCTTTTTGGCTGATTTCGGTAGGATGATGGGCGGAAATGTGTGGTATAATTAAAGAGTCCAAATCTTTAATAATATACAACAGAAGCACAGAGATAGTCTTGTTGCTGACGATACTCCGAATTAATCGGGCACCGCAGCACACGGAGTATCTCTGTTGTAAAAGATTTGGACATCCGCTGCGATGTCCGATTTTTGTTGTGGTACCCGGCGCGATGTTCAATGTCGTTTCTGTTGTAGGAAAGCAACAGAGATGCCCAAACAGCCATCACTCCATCGAGCCAAAAGAGAGAAAAATGATGAATTCTATACTCAATATCAAGATATTGAAAAAGAAATGAACGCTTATCTTGAATATAACCCAGATGTTTTCAAAGATAAGACCATATTGTTGCCGTGCGATGATCCAGAATGGAGTAATTTTACCAAGTATTTTGCCCAGAACTTTGAAAACTTTGGTATCAAAAAACTAATTAGCACAAGTTATGCTGCGAATAGCAAACCGAAAGATATTCCTTATCAACCGACTTTATTTGAAATCGAAAGTCCAAAGTTTGATAGGAAGAAAACTCGTTCTCGCGGTAAGATTTTTATTCTTGAACGAGACATAAATAAAGATAAAAAAATAAATATCAATGATTTAGAGTGGAATTATCTAAAAGGTAATGGCGATTTTCGAAGTTCTGAAATTAAAAAACTACGTAACGAGGCAGATATTATAATAACAAATCCGCCTTTTTCACTATTTAGAGAGTTTTTAGCATGGATTCATGATGCTAAGAAACAATTCGCAATACTTGGTGGACAAAATGCTATCACGTATAAAGAAGTATTCCCGCTTATCAAAAACGGCGAAGTTTGGCTTGGTGCAACATATTCTACAAAGATGTATTTTGCGGTTCCGTCGGAAACGCATCGTGTAGGTAGTGAAAGTATTAATGGGAAAAATATGCAGTTTTTAGGAAATATTCGTTGGTATACCAATATCGACCATGGTCGTCGTCATCAGCCGCTGGCACTTATGACTATGTCTGATAATTTAAAGTTTAGCAAGCATAAAGAAATACGCAAAAATGGTTATCAGAAATACGATAACTATGACGCAATCGAAGTCCCATTCACAGATGCGATTCCTAGCGATTACAGAGAAAACATGGGGGTTCCGATTAGTTTTCTTGATAAACATGATCCGTCACAATTTAAGATAATTAAATTCAGAAAAGGTAGAGATGGTAAAGATTTAACCTACACTGTGAGTGATAGTGGCGACATCGAGAGAGAGAGAGAGAGAGAGAGAGAGGACGCAAGATTACGCCATACTTCAGAATTGTCATCAGAAGGAAGGAGGTGTAACGGTATCATGGGAGTCCCAATCTCGTTCCTCGACAAGTACAATCCAAACCAATTCGAAATTATTGGAAACGAATATGACCTCAATATTCCAAGAGGAAGGGGATATGTCAATGGAAAACGAATGTTCTCAAGAATTTTTATTAAACATAAGGTGCAATGGAGTTATGGGAGTGCCGATTAGTTTTTTAGATAAATACTGCCCAGAACAATTCTCTATTATTGGGCATACTCATTCTGGGGATAAAAGCAAAGCAGTTAATCTGTTAAGAACAAACCCGAAGATGCGACATCGTGGGTATATTCGAGGAAGACAAGTTTACGATAGGATCTTAATTAAACACAAGGAGCAGCCATGAAAACAACTCTTAAAACCGACATCACGATTAAAGACATTTGTGATGGATTTGTTTATAACGAATTAGAAGGTCGAGGCCTTTACGGGCTTTCTGGTAAGCTCACGATTCAACCGGAGTACCAACGCAATTACATTTACGCAGATGGCAAGCGTGATGTGGCGGTAATCGAATCTATTCTAAGTGGCTATCCGCTCGGCTTGATTTATTTCAACCAAACGGATGATGACAAATACGAAGTTCTAGACGGCCAGCAACGCATCACGAGTTTTGGGCGATTCGTGACGAATAAATTTGCAGTCAAAGACCAAAACGGCATGGAACAATATTTTTCTGGATTAGACGAAGAAATCCAAAAGAAGATTCTAGAGTATCCACTGACGATTTACATTTGTGAGGGCGAAGAGAAAGAAATCAAGAGTTGGTTTAAGACTATCAATATCGTGGGGATTCCGCTAAATGAACAAGAACTACTGAACGCGATTTATTCTGGTCCGTTTGTGACGGCTGCGAAGGAAGAATTTAGCAACTCTCAGAATGCGAATATTCAGAAATGGGGTGCGTATATTTCTGGTTCGGTCAATCGCCAAGATTACTTGAAAGCAGCGCTAGATTGGGTATCGGGCGGAAGCATTGACAATTACATGAGTAATCATCGCAAAGACGCAGATATTAGCGAACTAAAAAAGCATTTTACTTCTGTGATTGATTGGGTTTCGTCGGTGTTTATTGACCTTACGAGTGATATGTGTGGGCTCGAATGGGGACGACTTTATGACGCTTATCACAAAATCGCTTACAATCCTAGCAAGGTTTCGGAAAAAGTTCGCGAACTTTACGACGATCCGTTTATTAAGAATCACAAGGGCATTTTTGAATATATTCTCGGTGGCGAGAAAGATACGAAACTATTGGATGTGCGGATATTTGACGAAGCAGTGAAGCGCCGAGTTTATAATAGGCAAACTGCGGAAGCAAAAGAAAAAGGTATTTCGAACTGCCCGCTTTGTGCTGTGGGTCACGAAGCAAATAAGAACAAGATTTATGCGCTAAATGAGATGGATGCCGACCATGTTTCAGCCTGGAGCAAAGGTGGAGCCACCACGGAGGAAAACTGCCAGATGCTATGTAAAACGCATAACAGGGCGAAGGGTAATAAATAATAATTATCTATTTCCTATTGTGATTCCAATAAACAATACCGCCAACAAAACTCGCGAGCGCCATCATGCTACCAATCGTAATTAGCAGAACGTCATTTAGCTTCGCATCCGCAGTAGCAGTGAAGTTGATTTTTACCCATTTTCACCATTATTCCGAGCTACGCTCGGCAATAAAAAATGCACTTACGCGCGGAGACTCAGAGTTTTGTACCATGATGGTGCATTTATATAACACTGCTAGAAACTATTTTACCACAAAGCTCGAATAGTGGGGCACAAGTATATTCCGATGCGGGCGATTCAACCGGAGAAATACCAAAGAAGGACCCGCTTTTTTGATTTTATGGAAGCAACAAAAATGAAAGCCCCGATCCTGCGCATTACAGCGCCGCCTGACGGACTTTCGTTACTATTATATTAACACAACTGTTAAATTATTACAATGATTTTTCTTGATTTCGTGATTACGATTAGATTCTTAATGCCCTTTGTAGTCAAAGTCGAATGTCGCTTTAATTCGCTTATAATTCTGGTTAAATGCATTTTGGAAAATCTCGCATCAACAATGATATTCTTTGATTGTCGAACAGCAGAGTGTAATAAATGTTGGATATTGTATTTTCCAGTGCCAATCGGAGTTTTTAGTTCCCAACGCGAACCATTAATAGAAAAGTCTGGAGTTTTTTGATTGCTTCTGGGAATAAACTTTATATCTGTTTTGAAGTAATCCAATAAAATATATGCAGCCGACATTTCTCTTGTCGATGGTTTAGGAAAAACGCTTTTTGGGACAATAACCGAAAACTCTTTTTTGGACATGCTGCATATTATACCACTATCTGTTTATAAGATAAATGGAAATATGGTGCTTATGGTACAATTTTATTTCCTGTTGTGATCCCAATAAACAATACCGCCAACGAAACTCGCGAGCGTCATCATGCTACCAATCGTAATTAGCAGAATATCATTTAGCTCCGCATTCACAGTAGCGGTAAAGTTGATTTTTTACCCATTTTCGCCATTATTCCGAGCTCCGCTCGGCAATAAAAAAGTCCGCCTTTCAGGCGGTCAGATCCAAGAATCAAGTATGTTGGTGCCCGAGACAGGACTTGAACCTGCACGCATTGCTGCATATGCTCCTAAGGC
>CAMYWN010000020.1 GCA_947302765.1 uncultured Candidatus Saccharibacteria bacterium | reverse complement strand
GTGGTGGAATTGGTAGACACGCTACCTTGAGGTGGTAGTGGCCACATTCACGGCTGTGCTAGTTCGAGTCTAGTCAGGCGCACCAACAAAAATATAAGGAGGTAGTAAATGAAGAGAAAGCTTTTAGGTATATTATCGTTTTCGGCTCTACTGCTTCTTGGTGGTATGAGTCTTTTTTCATGTAGCGTATTTGCGGAAGAAAGTCCCAAAGATGACTCCAATGTAGATTCGCCTAGTGGCACTAGTATTAGCCTCATGCCTGTTAGTAAAATTCTACAGATCGCCTCGAACTCTGTCTATGAAGACGTAATGACCGTCACAAACGACGGTGATGCACCAATAAAAATTGAAGTTTATGCAGCGCCGTATTCATACATCTACTCAGAGAGTGAGGACGCTTATAAACTAGGTTTTAATACTGATAATAATTTTACCCAAATTGCTCGATGGATTTCTTTTAAAGACAGCTCTGGGGAATGGGTCAAGAAAACTACGTTCGAAATCGCACCCAACGATTCGCTAGAAGTCAATTACCGAATATCTACGCCAGATAATATCCCGGGTGGCGGACAATACGCTGTAATTTTTGCACATACTTTAACTAGTAGCGTAGGAGCAAATGGTATACGTACCGAAGCAAGTCCAGGCATGGTGGTCTACGGTCGATCCTCAGAGGGAGAAATCAAAGTGAGCCCTGTTATTTCTGATTTGAAAATAGAATCAGAAACCACAAAAGATGCAAAACAAGGCTTTCAGGCAACAGCGAAAGTAAAAAATGATGGTAATGTAGATTTTAATGCAATTGGAGTTCTAAAAGTACAAGGACTATTCGGAGACACTGTATATGAGACACCGGAATCTAGCGGGAGAATCTCCGTCATTCCGGAGGCCGAGCTAGTAGTGTCTGATACGTGGACAGATTTACCATTCTTTGGTATATATCGTGCGACTTGGACCGTTACTGTAGGAGAGAATAGTGAGACTGTGGAAAAAGTCTTGTTTATTAATTTTGTTTGGTTCCTGATTTTAAGCATAATCCTATTGACAATTTTAGTCGTTTGGAGTATAATTAGAGTAAGGAGACGTAAAGAACGTCGTTCTAGATTGGCCGTTTAGAACGATTTACTGCGAGAAACTTTACGAAACCAAAACAAAAAATATTAAACATAAAAGAGTGTAGTTATGAAAAAAATACAAAAACGTTTTTTAGGCTATTCTGGCCTAGCATTATTAACTGCCGTTACGATTTATGCGGCTTTTTTACCAAACCCGAACGTTTCGGCTGCGTCGTCGATGACGGATATTATTACTGTTAGAGTGATTGGACATGCGCCTTCAGCTGAGGTTGTTACCCCGGCTTCTGGAGAGACAACCGTCTATTCAAATTGGCCAATTAACATTAATTACGAGTACACTAAGACGCTAGATGTTACTCTAGAATACAAAGATCGGAATGGCGACATACAGACAAAACTACTGCGAAGTGGACCAGTAGAGGGTGGAGAAACAGGAAGCCTATCGTTTGACTTTAGCCCGCTCGGCGAGGAATTTGGTTTTGGTGACTACACGCTTAGGTTGTCCGGTATCGGCGTTGACGACGTAGCTCTTCCGGGCGACAGCGTGAGCTTCAAATATGTTCCGGTTCTAGCCGACGTCACTCAGGATGCCGATTCCGGTAAAACTTTCGTAAACCTCGATTATGACCCATATTCTGAGGAAGGTCCAGGTAAAGTCGCGTCGCTTGAAATCAATGTGTATGACGAAAACGGACAGCTCGTCGAGGCCTTATCGCCGATTATTGTCAATGCCCCCAATAAGAAGGTCGAGATTCCGTTTAGTGCTCACGATATTGAATCAGGGAAGTATCGTATTGACGTTATAGCTTATGGTATAGAGCAAGATGAACTTTATGACCCATATATTACTTCGACTGAATATGAACCTAACGATGTAGCGGTACCTAATACTGGTAGCTTATTCTCTGCCCTAAATGCGTCTAAGACTGATTTTCTCATTACTGGTGCGGGAATCTTTATCATAATTGGTATTAGTTCATTTATCTATGTACTAAAGAGGAGCAAGCAGGGAACCAAGAGACGGAGATAAACATTTAGATTAGCAGACTATTTGGCCGCATGGCTCTATGGTATGAGCCGAAACAGCAAATCGGGCGCAACTGCGAGGGCGCCCGATAGTAAGGCTTGAACTCTTTTCCGGAGGAAAAGAGTTCAGCAGGAAAGGCCAGTAAGAAAACTGAGTTGGAAGTGAATTCCAACTCAGTTTTTGTTTATAACTATTTTGCTCCGTTGGAGCAAAATAGGATTTATTCTGTAACACCCAGTTCGATGCGTTTGAATTGGCGAACGGTAATGTTTTCGCCGGTCTTAGCGATAGCTTCTTTAATAAACTGCTCCACGGTCTTGGTGTCGTCCAAGATGTATGGCTGATTCATGAGAACCTTGTCGGAGAAAGCTTTCTTGACTTGACCTTCGAGGATTTTTTCCTTCATATTCTCGGGGCCCTTGAAGTTAGCTTCGAGCTCTTTGATCTTAGCTTCGCGGTCTGCCTCAGGGATATCATTCTCGGAAACATAAAGCGGATTCATCGAGGCGATTTGCATAGCGATTTGATGCGCCAGGGTCTTAAATTCGTCAGTCTTAGCCACAAACGACGTTTCACAGTTGACTTCCACAATAGCACCGAGACGGCCGTCGTGGATGTAGGCTTCTACGAGACCTTCACGGGTTTCGCGATCGCCGCGCTTCTCGGCTTTGGTGAGACCTTTTTTGCGCATAGCTTCGAGGGCCTTGTCGAAATCGCCGTCTGCTTCAACTAGAGCCTTTTTAGCATCCGTCAAACCGGCGCCAGATAGTTCTTTGAGTTTTTTAATTTGTTCAATTGAAATGTTTGCCATTTCTCCTCCTATTTAATTATTTTTTGGCTGCGTTTTTAGCTTCTTGACCTTCTTTAACTGCCTCCACGAAGTAATCAAGGATTAACTTGGTAGCCTTGATTGAATCATCGTTGGCCGGGATAACGTAATCGATACCGGTTGGGTCAACGTTTGTATCGGTCACAGCAAAAACTGGGATACGCAAAGTCTTAGCCTCTTTGATAGCATTCTTATCTTCGATGGCGTCAGTAATGACAAGAGCAGCTGGCTGTTCGGTCATTTCCTTGATACCGCCATAGCGTTCGTTTAAGAGGTTGATTTCTTCTTGGAATCTCTGAACTTCGAGCTTGGAATAGCGATTCTCAAGCTCACCAGACTGCATGCGGCGCTCTAGATCCTTGAGCTTCTTAATCTGACGATTAACAGTCTCGACATTAGTGAGGGCACCACCAACCCAGCGCACTGTAACATAGGGCATTTCAACGGATTCGGCAGCAGCCTTCACGATATCTTTATGTTGCTTTTTGGTACCGACAAATAGTACCTTTTTGCCGGATTTGACTATCTCGGTGATTTTGGGTAGAGCATTCTCTAGTCCCTCGACAGTCTTTTCGAGATTAATAATGTGGGCCTCGCCACGTTTGCTGTGAATATATGGCGCCATCTTAGGGTGCCAACGGCTAGTTTTGTGCCCAAAATGAGCGCCAGCTTCTAGCAGAGCTTCCATATCGACATTTACCGTCATATATGATTTCCTTTCTCTTCGCCTCTGGGAATTTGAGACACCTTGTGTGCCAGGAAACCTCCCAAAAGCTGTTTCGTTAGTTAATATATGGTTCTATTATAGCACATATGGTTGAAAAAAGCAATACTTAGTGATAGTATCTACTAGATACAGGTAGCGTCTTTCTGTACGCAATATGTATCTACAGCAACACTGACAGAATGAAAGGTCTATAACTGTGCACATTAAAAAGGAGGTGTTAAGATGTCCAATCATAATGAGTTACCAGAGAATCTAAGAGTCACGGCTGACTTATTTGACTACCGACTCTTCAGAGAACAAGAAGCTGACCACGTATCCAGGCGTTTGTATCTAAGAGGGGAAATTCAAAGCGAGGAGAGCAATGATCCCGACAGTATCAATGTATCCATCAATGAGCTTGTTGACAAGATCAGGTTATTTAATCAAGAAGATGGCGATAAATTAGAGACAAGCCGTACCCCTATACGACTCTTTATCGATTCACCCGGTGGCGATATTTCTGCCGGCTTTAAGCTAGTTGATGCAATAACAACGAGTAGAACCCCCATCTACACTATCAACGAGTCACAATGTTACTCAATGGCTTTCCTTATCTTTATTTGTGGGCATAGACGTTTCTCAACACAAAAAGCGACTTTTTTAATGCACGATGGCCTCATGATTTTTGCGAACTCGGCCAATAAAGCTTTTGAAACGGCGGATTTCTATAAAAGGGTTGAGGAGGAGGTCGTTAAAAACCATGTATTACGGTATAGCACGATGACCGGGGAAGAATACGACAGGGTAAGGTCAAAAGAATACTATATGCTGCCCGAGGAAGCAATGAAGCATGGTTTTCTTGATGAGGTAATAATGTTAAAGAACGGGAATTGTGATATCTTGTACTGACTGACATCTTTTATCAACAGTTTGAGGTGAGCCCCATTGGCTCACCCTTTTTCTTTACTTTTTTTATGTTCTCTGATATAATTGGCCTAGTTATGAGTAAAAAAGAGTTACACCCTAAAGATTATCGCGATGTTGTATTTTCGGACGAAGCTGCTGGTTTTGCTTTTTTGACTAAATCGACAGCTAAGAGCGAAGAGACTATCAAGTGGGAAGACGGCAACGAATACCCACTAGTAAAAGTACAAATTTCCTCAGCATCGCATCCGTTCTTCACTGGCGAAGAGAAGATTATCGATACCGAGGGTCGCGTTGACCGCTTTAAGGCTCGTGCCGCGAAGGCTGCCAAAATGAAAGATGCGCTCGGTAATAAAGCCAAAAAGATTGCAAAAGAAGCCGAGAAAAAAGCTAAGGCCGACGACAAAATCGAAGCAAAAGCTGAGTAATCTTGCAAACTAGCCCCGAAGGGCTAGTTTTTATCTGCATGCAAAAACATCCACCAGTCCTACTGATGGATGTTTTTGCTAGGCCTTATCTTGCTTTAGAATTTAACACGATTTTTGCGACGATTGTGAGCATAGTATGCTAGATAACCTAGAGCAGCTGCAAAACCAATAGCAGTAATAGAGAGAGCAATTATTTTGCCGTTGTTCTCTCCCGTCATCGCGCCAGTATCTGGCGCCTTAACACCGGCCGATTTTCTAGTATTAGTGGAATCATTTGAGGTCGGAGTAGTATTGGACGCCGTATCCGGCACTGGAATGTCTTTTTCCTCTTTAGTAGATTTTGGCGTACAGCTCGAAAGATTGTCGTAAGCCTCAATGACAGAATCTGGTAGGAAGATATAATAAATTCTATCCACAGTTCCTTGATCTATTTGATTTTGCACCGTCCTGAAGTACATACTATTAATTATCTCTTCCGGTCGTTTCTTAAATATGAGCGTAGAAGTTTCGTTGTCGTAGGTATAGTACTCACTATTGTCTACGGTAGTTCTCGATAAGCGGAGTAGAGGTATCTTGACCGCTAGTTCGCAATTGTCCGTCTGAGAAATCTCAACATACGGTTTGACTCTTAATCTAACACTGCTGTCAGCCGTTAGAGTAAGGAGCTCCGCGTTATTGGAAAGATCAATTTCTTTTAACCCAGGATTTCCATTGTCTAGAAGTAGGGTGCGCAATTTTTTATTATTCGACACATCAATACTAGTCAATGTACTATTTTGAAAATTTGCACTAATCAGTTCTGTAAGCGTCGGTTCATTGAAGCTAGTGATCTGCTCATGAATGCCCAAGTGGTTAATTTTGACGTTTTTAGAGAGGTCAATTTCGGTAAGCCCATTCCAACCTAGACTAAGCTCTGTGAGGTTTATATTTTTCGATAAGTCGATTGAGCCCAACTCTTGGCCTTGAATATAAAGGGACCGTAATCCGGTCATTTTTTCCAAGCCAGCAACGCTGGTGGCTTTAGGACCGTTTTGCTCGTAGTAAGACGGTATATTACCATACCACGACCATAAATTGCTTGCACCCTGACGCTCGCAGTTTAATATGTCCATCTTGGCTAATTGCGCGTCGCTCAATACCGTGTCCGATACCGGCGTAGCTATCGTAATCTCGCCAGGGAAAGAGGCGTTAAATTGCTTAACGACACAGCTATAGAAGTTCTCATCTTCAAACGCTGCATTTCCTATAGCAAAGGAATTATTAGTAGCGATTCCGCCAGCAAACACACAGCTAGCACCAAAGGCTAATGTAGATAGTATTCTTGTTTTCTTTTTCATATTGTTTCCTTTTTTATGTTTGTATAACCTTAATAATTTCAGTATACCTCCCCCGCGAACTTTTGTCAACAACTTTTTTTAAACTTTCAGAGCAAGTGCAACATAACCTCTTTTAAAACAATATCTAGAGAGATTAAGAGAAATCAGAAGCCTAACAAAAACTCAGAAACTCTATTCTCGTTATACCATTTTTCTGATTAACAATAGGTCCAGAAAACGTCTCGGAGGCATGACTCCGCTAGAAGCTTATGTTGAACTTAGCCCTTAAATGTAGGTTTTCTGAATTACGATATGGTATAATTGTTTCTATAGTAACAAGGAGTTTTTATGTTCGACACAAACGAAGACCGCAAGAAGATGGAAGGCGTAGTGCAGAGGTTTAAAGAGGAGATGAAAAAGGTCCGAACTGGGCGAGCGCATCCAGATATGATTTCTGGGGTGAAGGTGGAAGTTTATGGGCAGTTTATGCCGCTAAACCAAGTTTCCAATATTACAGCGGCCGATGCAACATTACTCGTAATCACACCTTTCGATCCTTCTAACATTCAGGCAATTTCAGCTGCCATCCGCGCAGACCAGTCGTTAGGGCTTAACCCTGCCGACGATGGACGCGTAATTCGGGTGCCAATTCCTCCACTCACAGAAGACCGTCGCAAAGAAATTGTCAAAAACGCTTCGTCAAAAGTCGAGGAGGCTAAAGTGGCACTTAGAAATATTCGCGAAGACGCACGCAAGATTATTAAGAACGCCGAAGAAATGGGCGAGGACCTCAAAAAGCGTGCTGAAAAGGATATTGACGACTTAACCAAAGAATTTAGCGACAAGATAGAGTCTGAGTTTAAGACCAAGTCTGAGGAGATAATGAAGATATGAGCTTGACACACCTAGGAATCATCGCAGATGGCAATCGTAGGTGGGCAGAAAAAAACGGGCTTCCCAAAATCGAAGGCCACACTCAAGGGCTAAAAACAATCGAGAAACTGGTAGCTGCCGCCGCAATGGCGAAAATCCCATACGTGAGTTTCTACGTTTTCTCAACCGAAAACTGGGGAAGAGAAGAAAAAGAAGTGTCGCATATTATGAAGTTGGCTGAGTCGAAAATTCTTAAAATGGCAGAGAAAATGGCCGAGAATAATATTCGCCTATTGATTCTAGGTTCCCGTGGCAAGGTAAACCCTACGCTTACTTCGCTAGGCGAAAAGGCTGAGAAGACTACAGAGAACTGCACTGGAACCACAGTTTGTTTTTGTTTTAACTATGGTGGAGAGCAGGAAATTGCCGATGCGGCCAATATCGCCATGGAGGCCGACGGCGAAATAACGCCCGCCACAATCCGCAAGCACTTATATCATCCAGAAGTGCCAGATTTAGACATGATAGTGAGAACCTCCGGAGAAGAGCGCATTTCTGGCTTTATGCTTTGGCGAGCCGCATATTCGGAACTAATGTTTATTAAGAAATACTTTCCAGAAATGGAAGGGGAGGATATTGCGAAGATTATCGAAGAATACAACAAGCGCCAACGCAGATTCGGTAAATAGTGATATAATAGGTTTATGGATATATTTTTAGGTGTTGTTGTGGGTTTTCTGGTGCTTATGCTCCTAGTAATAGCTCACGAATTCGGTCATTTCTTAGCAGCAAGGAAGAACGGTGTAAATGTGCTCGAATTTGGGATTGGTTTTCCGCCTAGAGCAGTCGCCTGGAGAAAAGATCCGAAGACCGGCAAATGGAAGAGGCTGCCCAAAACAGAGTGGGAAAAGGAAAAAGTCACGAAAGTTGTCTATTCCGATGCGAAGGATAAGAGTCTGACGCAAAAAGGTATGATTTTCAGTATCAACTGGCTACCGATTGGCGGATTCTGCCAAATGGATGGCGAGTCGGACGCCGATACGAGGGCCGGTACTTTTGGCAAAGCAAGTTTTTGGTCAAAGACTAAAATATTATTTGCCGGTGTTACTATGAATTGGCTGGTTGCTATTATCATTTTGACGGTGCTTGCCTGGGTAGGGATGCCGGAGTTCCTCGATAATCAGTTTACTGTTTCTCAAGACACTAGGGTAGATTTTGTTCCGGTACAGGTTACTTCGGTAGCCGACGATTCGCCCGCCGCGAAAGGTGGCATACAGACTGGGGACTTGATTTTAGGGATAAAGACGGCTGACGGGACAGAAGTTCTAAATCAAATAAGCTCAAATGAGATTAGAGACTACAATGAAAGCCATCCGGGCGAGGAGGTAACCTACATCGTCCAGAGCCCAGAAGCCGAACAGTGCGCTGAGTCACCTTGTCGACAAGATGAAAATCTGCCCGTGAAAGACGTGACGGTCACGCTCAATTCCGCCGATGCGGATTATTTATTAGGCGTCACAATGACAACCTCACAGAAGACCCAATACTCGACTTGGTCTGCCCCTGTTGTGGGTATTGGCGTAACTGCCCAGATTACAGGCGAGACATTTAAAGGCCTAGGGATAATGGTTTGGAATCTCATAACCGGTATTGGTTCACAGTTTAGTCCAGATTTAGCAGTACGCGAAAACGGACAGCAGGCAATTTCTGCCGTTGGGGACTCAGTATCTGGACCGATCGGTATTATTGGTGTCCTGTTCCCGGCGTTTACAGCCGCCGGGCCTACCAATTTGGCTTTCTTAGCGGCCCTGATTTCAGTATCACTGGCCTGTATGAATGTTTTACCTATTCCGGCACTAGATGGCGGTAGATGGTTTTTAATCGCCATCTATAAAATGCGCGGCAAAAAACTATCGAAAGAAACCGAAGAGAAAATTGTTTCGAGAGCCTTTATGGTATTATTAGCGCTTATCGTGATCGTGACAGTGTTAGATATAGTGAGAATCGCTAGATGACCAAAAAGCAGGCATTACCCAAGGAAACTAGTCCTCTCTTCGTGATAATTCATGTTCTATTGTTGTTAATTTGGGTGGGCGGAGCAATGTATGCTGTACAATTCATTCTTGCGAGAATAACATTTATCACCGTGGGGGCTAACATAACGGAGAGGCCGAGTGCGTTAGCATGGTATTATATTCTAAGTGATCTTTTAACTGCGAGTGTTATCATTTTACTGCCAAAGTTCTTATTGCCAAGATTAATTCCTCAGCCAGTTATCAACAAGCCATCAAAAAAGAAGCTAAGTAAAAATGCTTGGTGGAAAGAAATTGCTCACGAGCTAGGTCTCAAGGATTTGCCAACTTGGAGCGATATAGGACTTGCTTTGGTCAGCTATATTGCCTACTTAGTTTTGGCTCTGATATTGACTAGTTTTTTTAGCATTTTCCCGTGGTTCAATTCAAATGAGGCACAGAATGTCGGGTTTGGCATGTTTATGTCAAAGCCAGAGCTCATTCTAGCGTTTTTCTCCACGGTCGTGATTACTCCGATTATAGAAGAAATGGTTTTCAGAGGATTTCTGTACGGAAAACTGCGCGAGGTCCTAGCGGGAAAAATCTCGAATTTGGCCTCTATTATCATATCCGTAGTTCTAACCTCGGCATTGTTTGGGCTCATGCATGGGCAGTGGAATGTCGGAGTGGACGTCTTTGGGCTATCTGTGATTCTTTGTCTACTCAGAGAGATTACCGGCACTATTCATTCGGGAATACTACTCCATATATTAAAAAATGGAATTGCTTTCTATTTAGTGTTCGTACTAGGGGCTGGCCTCTTGTGATATAATGTAAGAATGAGACTTACAAAAACCTTCATCAAAACTTTGAGAGATACACCAAAAGACGAAACCGCTAACAACGGGAAATTATTACTACGTGCCGGATATATCCATAAGGAAATGGCCGGAGTATACGATTATCTACCTATGGGACTTAGGGTAATCGAAAACATTAAGCAAATCATCCGCGAAGAATTAAATAAAATCGGATGCGAAGAGCTCTCCTTAACGGCTCTACAGAATCCTGAGCCTTGGGAGAAGTCTGGTAGGTTTTCCGATCAAGAAGTTGATATTTGGTTTAAAACCGAGTTGTCGGCCGGTGGAGTATTAGGACTTGCTCCTACCCACGAGGAACCAATTACGGAGCTAATGAAGACTTATATTAGTAGCTACAAAGACTTACCGATTGCCGTTTATCAGTTCCAAACTAAATTCCGCAATGAATTACGGGCAAAATCCGGCATTATGCGTGGCAGAGAATTCCTGATGAAAGATTTGTACAGTTTCCATACTACTGAGGAAGACTTAGACAAATTCTATGCTAGAGTAGAGCAGGCCTATCACAAGATCTTCGATCGGCTTGGGATTGGGGATTGTACTTTTGAAACTTTTGCAAGCGGCGGGATTTTTTCCAAGTATTCACATGAGTTTCAGACTATTTTGCCAGTAGGTGAAGATACGATTTATTATAATACTAATAAATCCGTATATATTAATAAGGAAGTTTATAATGACGAAGTCTTGAAAGACCTAGGTGTAGATGGGGAAAAGTTTGAAAGTACGTCTGCGGCTGAAGTAGGAAACATCTTTAAGCTAAAATTCAAGTATTCTGAGCCTCTAGGATTAAAGTATATTGACGATTCAAACAAACAGCAAACAGTTTATATGGGATGTTACGGAATAGGCGTATCAAGGTTGATGGGGGTGATTGCTGAGAAATTTGCCGACGCGAAGGGTCTGGTGTGGCCAGAGAGCGTTGCGCCGTACAAATACTACCTCGTAGGAATTGGCGAGGCTGGTAGTCAAAAAGCCGAAGAACTATACGCGCTCAATGAAAAGTGTATCTTGTTTGACGATAGAGACAAGCGTCCAGGGGAAAAGTTTGCCGACGCTGAGCTGATGGGGATACCTTATCGCGTAGTAGTATCTGATAAGACTTTAGAGAAAAATCAAGCCGAGGTAACCAATCGGGCAACCGGTGAAGTAAAACTTATGA
>CAMYWN010000019.1 GCA_947302765.1 uncultured Candidatus Saccharibacteria bacterium | reverse complement strand
TAGCATCGCGGAGGATTTGCTTCCTGTAGCGGTCTTCTTCGCTAAAAATGCAGCCACAATATTTCTGCATGTAAAGTCCAAGCTCGCGAGCCTTGGCTTGCCCCTCACGAAAGCCCTCGCGGAAATCACGATAAACAAACTCCACGCCAGACAATACAGAAAGCTCTTCGCAGACGGCCCTCAGCTCGTCATGCTTTTGATATGGTGAAACCAGAAGCGTCGTCGTAAAGGCGTCGTAGCCGTGCTTTGCGGCATAGCGTACGGTTTCCGTGAGACGCTTTTTGTAACAATAATTGACGCAGCGATTCGGAATATCATGTACGACGTTTTTGCAGAACTCGTCCAAGCCATACTCTTCGTCGATAATAAGCTCGACCCCAACTTGCTTAGCATAATCTTTCAGGCAGTCGCGCCTAGTCTTATACTCGATATACGGATGGATATTCGGATTGTACCAAAAAAGCGTCGGCTCTATACCCTCGGAGCGCAAGCTATCTATACAATAAACGCTGCACGGAGCGCAGCACGTATGCATTAATAATTTCATTTACACAATTATAACATTTATGTTACAATTAATCTATAAGGAGGTTTATGGCAAAGAAAATTGAGACTGACTTTTGGACGATTGTGCAGTTCTGGTCGGTGCCACTAATTGCGTATCTAGTTTATTTGTTTTTAGGTCGAGCTTTGTCTGGTCTAATCATTATTGGTATTTCTATTTTCTTGGCCCTAGCATTGAAGCCTTTAGTAAAAAAAGTGAATGACTTTTTTACGAAACATTTCGGCAAGGATAAGAAACACCAAACCTTATCTGCGGTTTTTGCATATCTTATCGTTGTGCTTGTAATTGGAGCAATTATCGCAATTGTAGGGCCAGTAGTTGTAAATGAAACCTCCAAATTTATTCAGCATTTTCCAGAAATGTTTGAGAAGACCTTCGGTGGTTGGGATGGAGTCAATAGCTTTGGCCGGAATATTGGCGTGCAAAATTTGCAAGGCGAAATCACGAAGGCATTAGATGGTTTATCAAAAGGTATGCTTGGGATTATCGGAGATAATCTGATTTCGAGTGTTAGCGGAGCGGCGGATATTATTATGAAAATCGTACTAGTACTAGTACTCACCCTGCTATTTCTACTTGAGGGCCCCGAAATGATGGATGCACTATGGAAGACACTTGGAGACGAAGAGGAAAACAAACGTACTAAAGTCACTCGTAAAGCTGTTTCTAGAATGGCGAATGTAGTATCAACATATGTATCGAGGCAGGTATTCGTCGCCATGATCGATGGGCTCGCTTCGGGACTAATCGTGTTCTGTCTCTCGCTCTTCTTGGGTGTTTCGTCGAGTCTCGCTATACCGATGGGGATGATTACTATGCTTTTCTATTTAATTCCAATGTTCGGGCAATTCATCGGCGGTACACTCGTGACTTTACTCCTGGTATTTTCTAATCCCGTGGCCGGTTTGGTTTTTGCAATAATTTACATCATATATGCACAGATCGAGAACAATGTAATTGCGCCGAAGATTCAGGGAGACGCGTTAAACCTTCGCCCTGTTACGATTCTGTGCGCAGTTACGATTGGCGTTTATATGTTTGGGCTACTCGGGGCGATTATTGCTATCCCGATTGCCGGATGCGTCAGAGTTCTATTCGAAGAATATCCCAATATTAGGGCAGCTAAAGGCTAGCAAATGAATCAACAAGTTAGCAAAGTTACCGAGTCTTCTTCTGGCCCTCGAAAACCTTCTCCCAAAAAGCTCTTTAAGAAGCCTTTGTTGATTGTTCTTTTCGTATTAATCAATGTGGCAGTGATTGCAATTACGGCGTTTTCGGAATTTGGCAATTCAGAAAATGCCGTAGCGCTTTCCGAGGTCAAGATTAATTGGTGGCTCCTTATTCCGGCTGCACTATGCTTTTTGATTGCGATTTGGTTCGAGATCCATAAATATATTCTAATGATGCGCGAAATGTCCAAAGACAAAGCGAAATTTAACAAGAAGCACGCTAGAAAGGTAGCAAGGCGAACAGTTCTGCTCGGCAAATATTACGACAACATCACCCCAGCCGCAGTGGGTGGACAGCCCTTTCAAATATACTATATGCGAAAGAATAGTAATCTACCAGACGGCGTATCTACTTCAATACCGATTTTCGGGATGATATCAGGACAAATCGGATTCATCATCATTGCGGTGTTTTGTTTCTTATTTGGTAGTCTCTCGATCCATAACGCCGTGCTGATTGGGACGGCTTGTTTTGGGTTAATATTTTACGCTTTTTGGCCGGTTACCGTGATGATTGCGACGTTTTTACCGAAAGCTACCACCGAAATACTAGGACTATTCGTATCATTCTTGGCAAAAATCCATATCGTGAAAGATAAAAAACAGGCCACCGAAAAAGCCGAATATGAGGTTACTGAGTATGCAAAGTCCGTGCGCAAGATTCTAAAAACTCGTGGTCTATTTATTAAAACTGTGGCGATGTCCGTGGCTTTTAACGTACTCATCTCTATGATACCTTTCTTTGTCTTGTCGGCGTTTGGTGGAACAGTGGATTTTCTGCCATGTTTTGTTACTACTGTTGCCGTAACTTCTGCAGTCTATTTTGTACCAACCCCAGGTAATGCTGGCGCAGCTGAGGGAACTTTCTTTATTGTATTCTCGGCTCTTTCTTCAGGCTACGTCTTTTGGGCAATGTTAGTTTGGCGATTCTTCTCGTATTATATCTATATTATTATGGGGCCGATTATTTACTTTTTTATGCATTTGGAAAGGAAAACGCAGTAAATAAACTGTAGTATAATTAATCAATATGTTAAAACTCTTTCGATTTTTAAAGCCTTACTGGTGGCAAACACTGATTCTACTAATCGCCACTACCGCGCAGGTTTACACAACCTTACGTTTGCCGGCGCTAATGGCTAATATTATTAATAATGGTATTGTGCCAGGTAATATCGACTATATTTGGCAAGAAGGTTTGTCGATGATCATACTCGCAGCAATTTCAGCCGTAGCTGCTTTGGTCTCAAGTATTTTTTCGGCACGCGTTGGTACTTGCTTCGCTAGAGATATTCGCGCGGCGATCTTCCAAAAGGTTATCAATTACAATATCCTTGACGTGCAAGATTTTAGCACCGCTTCTTTGCTCACCCGTACCACGAATGACGTAAATCAGGTCCAGGCCGTGATGATTATGATGTTGATGATGATGGTAAGAGCGCCACTCTTCTGTATTATCTCCGTAGTTATGGCGATACAGACGGCTCCCGATATGTCTTGGATAATTTTAGTCGGGGCTGGGGCGATTCTTGGTTCTGTAATCTTAATCATGTCGCTCGTTGTGCCAAAATTTAAGATTTTCCAGACATTAGTTGATAAAATTACTTTACTCACTCGAGAGAACCTGACTGGCCTTAGGGTAGTCCGAGCATTTAACAACGAAAAGCTCGAAAAGCAGAAGTTTGATAAAACTAACTCAACGCTAACAAAGCTTTTGATTTTTATTGACAAAATCTTGGAATTACAAAATCCTATTATTAACATAGTGTTTAATGGCACTACTTTGCTTTGTTCGTGGATAGGCATTTCGCTACTAACTAAGGACTTCGCTTATCTTGGTAATATGACGGCTTTTGCGGAATACACTACCCATGTGATGATTTCGTTCTTGATGATGTCTATGCTATTCGTGATGCTACCACGCGCGAATGTCTCGGCTCACCGCATTAATGAAGTCCTAAGTAAATCTTCGAAAATGACATGGAAAGACAAAACCGACAAGATACCAGAAGTGATTCCTTCTGTGGAATTTAAGAATGTGGATTTTGCTTACCCGAAGGCTGAGGAGAAGGTACTAGATAATATCTCGTTTAAGGTTTCTGCAGGAGAGACCACGGCTTTTATTGGCTCGACCGGCTCTGGCAAATCTACTCTAATTAACCTGATCCCGAGGTTCTACGAAGCCACTGAAGGCGAGGTCTTGGTAAATGGGGTAAATGTGAAAGACTACGATAGAAAGGATTTGATTTCTAGGATTGGGTTTGTCCCGCAAAAGGGTATACTTTTTGCCGGTTCCGTCAAATCTAATATTAAATTTGGAGCACCAAACGCAAGTGATGAGCAAATGCGCAAAGCGGCACGCATTGCGCAGGCCGAAAACTTCATTGAAAAGTTGCCCGAAAAATACAATCACCACATAGCACAAGGTGGAACTAATGTTTCTGGTGGGCAAAAACAAAGGTTAGCCATCGCGAGAGCGATTTGCAAGAATCCCGACATCTTAGTATTTGACGATTCTTTCTCGGCTCTCGACATGAAGACTGACGCGAAATTGCGCAGTGCCCTTAAAGAAATCACCGGCTCTACAGCCGTGCTAATCGTCGCACAGAGAGTGTCTACCATAAAGGATGCTGACCAGATCATCGTATTAAACGACGGTAAGATGGTAGGAAAAGGCAAACATCTCGAGTTAATCAACTCGTGTAAAGTTTATCGCGAAATTGTAAAATCGCAACTCTCCGATAAAGAGTTTAAAGCAGAGCTGAAACTAGCCGAAAAGTATACCACGAACTACAAGACTGCTACCGGTAATCGGGCGAAATCGTCGGCAACATATAAGACTCTTCACGGAAGCGATGTTGAAACAAAATCTGGCCCTACAGTCCGTTCTAACCATCTTTCGGGGGAGGCAGAATATGTCTAAATTAGAAAAAAGAGCCAAAAAGACCAAGTCGATGTGGGCGCTATTTAAAGTGTTTCTAAAATCAATCAAGAAATACCGCTTCGCGATTCTGGGCAGTGTGCTTCTAACAATTACGTCTGCGGTGCTCGGCCTATTTATCCCGAAGATTTTAGGCGAAATGACCACTATCGCCGTGAATTCCTACCCTGATCTAAACTGGTCTTTACTCGGAGGTAAGGCTCTAACCGTGATTGCTCTCTTTGTTTCTTCGGGGCTTCTGAGCTATGCGCAGGCATATATTCTAGCGGTAGTATCCGCAAAATATACTAAGGAGCTAAGGGAGCGAATTCTCGATAAAATTTCACGCCTACCTATCTCTTACTTTGATAAGCATCAATACGGTGACACATTATCAAGGATGTCGAACGATGTTGATATCCTTACGACCTCGATGTCGCAAGAGATTGCCGATATTTCAATGTCGCTCACTACCCTTGTTGGAGTGATGATTATTATGCTAACAATTAGCGTGCCTTTATCCTTAATCTCATTTGTAGTGGTACCTGTCTCGGTTTTGGTGGTCGGGAAGATTATGAGGCATGCGCAAAAATACTTTCGCCAGCAGCAAAAGATTCTCGGCGCACTAAATAGCGAGATTGAGGAAGACTATTCTGGCCAAATTGTGATCAAGTCTAATTCGCATGAGGAAAACGCAATTCGGGATTTTCGCAAGGTCAATGAGAAGTTAACCACCGTGGCCCGCAAAGCGCAAATCTTTTCGTCGCTTTCTTTTCCAGTGACGCACGTCTTTACAAATCTCGGCTATGTTGCAATTTGCGCGCTAGGTGGAACTTTTGTCGTGCAGGGGCAAATCGGCATTGGCGATATTCAAGCCTTTATTCAGTACGTTGCTAGATTTAACCGTCCAATTACTGAGCTAGCTTCTACTACCTCCACGATACAATCGCTACTCGCGGCGACAGAGCGGATTTCGGAGTTTTTGAATGAGCCGGAGGAAGAGCCAGATATTGAGCCGGCACGGAGTATTGCCGAGGTACATGGAGCAGTTGAATTTAGCCATGTTTCCTTTAGCTATGTTCCAGGGCGACCCATTATCAAAGATTTTTCTGTGAAAGTAAAGCCAGGTATGAAAGTTGCCATCGTTGGGCCAACTGGCGCAGGAAAAACTACTTTAATCAACCTACTCATGCGCTTTTACGAACCAGATTCTGGATATATCGCTATAGACGGAGCACCAACCAGAGAAATGAAACGCGCCGACGTAAGGAAACTATTTGGAATGGTGCTACAAGACACATGGCTATTCTCTGGCACGGTAGAAGAGAATCTGCGTTATGGGAATTTGCATGCATCTCTTAGCGACATCAAAAAAGCCGCCAAGGCGTCAAATGTGCACCATATTATCGAAGCCTTACCAAAGGCCTACAAAACGGAGATTTCTGAAGATTCGGACAATGTTTCGGCTGGCGAAAAACAGTTAATCACTATTGCACGCGCAATGGTGGCAAACCCACCGATGATGATACTGGATGAGGCGACTTCCAATGTTGACACACGCACTGAACAGCTGATTCAAGATTCCTTCGAGAAACTGACTCACGGAAGAACATCCTTCGTGATTGCTCATCGTCTATCGACTATTCGGAACTCAGATTTAATCCTCGTGATGCGAGACGGAAATATCGTAGAGCAGGGGAGTCATGAAGAGCTTCTGAAACTGGGCGGATTTTACGCGGAGCTATACAATTCGCAATTCGCTGAGGGGTAGGGCCGAGCGCTGAGAGGTAGGGCCAAGTGCTGAGAGGTAGGGCCAAGTGCTGAGGGGTAGGGCCAAGTGTTGAGGGGGTAGGGCCAAGTGTTGAGGGGGTAGGGCCGAGCGCTGACCTCTTACTGTCAGTGCCAGTTGTCCGCTTCGCGGGATACTTAAGGTCGATATTAGAGGTGGGCTACTTCGTGGCCTTGCCGATGTGAGCTTGCGGCATTATAAGCATTGACTTTTTGCGCATTATGTGCTATAATGAATAGTAATCGCACTTTAATATTTTGGTTCGTAAAAATAGGAGTCCGATAGGTGTTAGCTAACTTCATGGTGTTTTTTCTCGTATCGTCGCTTTCTGGCGTCCAGTCGAGGTCGCGTCTTTTTTTCGCATACAGAGACGTTACCTAGACTGGACCGCCAGAAAAGAAATAGTTTATACAGAACTAGGCGGCAAAAAAAGGAGGAAGCAAAATGATTAAGACATTGAACAACTGGGCAGAGAAACTCGGGTACATCGTCGGCAAGGCCTTTGGAATGGCAGAGTCCATCGCGAGTTCTTTTAAGTACAGGGACCTCGATGATGAGGACTACTCGATTCTTTGTTCCTTCGTGACGGAGCAGCTCCCCCGTTACCTTAACGGAAAGAGTCTGTTACCTTCGACGAAGTACAAAGTATCAATCGGGTCGGGCGGTGCTCTGCTTGAAATGAGAAGGTCAAAAAAGACCTGGCACATGGATCTGAGGTGTCGCGTTTTTCGCAATCAGAGGGAAGCCGCCTGGGCGATTTTAGGGCACAGTGCCGGGAGCGACGCCATTCTCCCTCTCATCGACAAAGGTGACGGTTCGGTCATGCGGCAGGACCGGTTCTACTTATGCAAAACGGCTGAAGGAAGCGTGACGTATGTTATAGTAGACAAAGACCAGATGCTGTGGGGAGAAGCGGGTAACTACCCGTACAAAATACCTCAAACAGCCAGCGTAGGTTTTGCGCTTTCCGATCTCGAGGAGGGTGAATGCATTGCATACCCCGCAGATCATCGTCTGGTAAGGCGCGACCAGGGTGCGCTTTGGACGAGCGACGATCCGTTCGGCGCCGGACATTGGAGACTTCTCGACTAACGAGCCATACCGCGCCACAGCACTAGCTGTGGCGTTTTTAATGGTAAAAGTACAGTTGATATTGAGGCGAGAATACCTATAGACCTAACGTTGGGCTCTGTAATCGGCTCACACTGTCCTTGACACCCCTTGAAAATATGCTATAATACATATTATCGGTCGTAGAGAGTGGTTGATAAAAGTGTGCTGTTCTTACGCGACGAACATTAGAAAAAAATTGGTTATTAGTCTATAGTTGTCATTGCTCAAAAAGAGCCTTCAGAATTCCGCCATGTGCTATGCGACTCCGCCTAAGCTATTGTTGCAAATATAGAGTTATTCGGTCAGCAACGATTGTTTTGGAGGGGTCACTAAGTGGTTTGGTGGCCAATTCGAAAGGAGGTATTAAAATAATGGAAGAATCTTTTTTAGCCCTACACGAGTTTATACGACTTGGATGTAACTTTGCTGTCCCGGTTCGCAAAGATGGCGAGTGGCTTGTAAACAGCTACGCAAAGTGCCTTGATTACGGAAATGATTACTTCATGGTTGCCATCAAGGATAATTACTGGCTAGTCCACAAAGATACAAAGCCAATGGCCAACGAAGTAGATCTATTATCTATCTTAATGACTCACCGAGAGGAGTATGAGTTGACACTTCATCCTGTAGTCTCTTGCTATTCCAATGGTGAGCCGAAGCTTTGGGACCGGACTTTTTTCTTCGAAGGCGAGAGCTGCGACCAATTCGGAGCTATTCGCGTCCAGCATGACTTTGGGGTTCTTTACCGCAATGATGAGACCAACGAGCACGGCTACACCGAACAGCAATTTAGTTTTCCTAGCTTAATAATCACTGCTCGGTATCCAAATATAATCCCTAGCTTACTGGATGGCCTCAAATTGTACGGGAAGATTAAGATAGGCAATTGCTTTTATCAGTTTTTAAATGAAAGGTGGGAAGTTGCCTACGATTTGTACGGTGAAGCATGGCAACCCGTTCCTAACTAAAAAGTATGCACCACAATGTTTCGTTGTGGTGCTTTTTACTGCATCAATTAGACCAATGGCTATTTTGGTAGCTATTTAGTATTTCCAAAATCCGAGTAAAGACCTCTTCTTTTGTGCCAATGCCGTCCACAAGGGGAATATCGTAGTCTTGGGCGACTTTGAGATACGCGTGATTAATCTTCTGCTGAAAGGCAGAGTTTTTGGATTTCCAGACTTCTTTTTGGCGGTCCCAAGCTGGGCCGTGCTGAGCCTGGAGACGTTTTTGCTGTTCTTCTTCACTAATAGTGAGGATAAATAAATGACTAGGGTGAAAGTAGGACTCTGGCATCATTAGCTTGTGAAGTTTAACGATAAGCGACTTGCTAACTCCGGCTCCGTAGCCACTATAAATCAGAGTCGATAGCCAATATCTCGTTATAATAACAATGTCGCTGTTTTTAAGAGCTGGCTCGGCTAGACGACGCCACTGCTCGTAGCGATTCACGAGGTATAGCATTGCACGGGTGCGGTCACCAATATCCTGGTTTGAGCCGTAGTTGAGCCTGGCAATCGTGGAGAGAAATTCGTCCGAGCTGTCGGTCCCAGACTCAGCATAGGCGACAACCTTTTTGCCTTGTTTTTCGTAGTACCCTTGTAGCAGCTTTGCCTGGGTATCTTTTCCGGCACCATCTTGACCTTCGATAACTATAAGCATGGGATCTCCTCGTCTATAACCATAGTATAACATGGTTTTAATGAGGATGCTTCGTGATATAATGGCGAAAAGAGGTAATACTATGCACGAGAGTTGGAAGCCATTTCTAAAAAGCGAATTTCAGAAGCCGTATTTCGAGGAGCTTGCGAAGTTTCTTCATCAGGCTTACGAGGTTAAGACGATTTATCCGAAAAAATCGCAGGTTTTTTCGGCTTTTTCTACTGATTTGAATGGAGTAAAAGTCGTGATTCTAGGGCAAGACCCTTATCATACACCTGGGGCGGCAGAAGGGCTGGCTTTTTCTGTGCCGGATAGCCAGCCGATACCGCCTTCGCTTATTAATATTTATAAAGAAATCGACAACGACATCGGTCATCATCAAAACAAGACTGGGAGCCTGAAAAATTGGCAGAAGCAGGGAGTATTACTTCTAAACACCGTCCTCACCGTAGAAGCGCATCACGCCGGTTCGCACCGAGGTAAAGGTTGGGAGACCTTTACGACCGCTACGATTGAATACCTCAATAAGACTCGCCCACATCTAGTGTTTCTACTCTGGGGAAGGGACGCACGAAACAAAAAGTCTCTGATTGATCAGAGTAAACATTTGGTATTAGAGTCGCCTCATCCGTCGCCGCTTTCGGCCCATACTGGTTTCTTTGGAAACCACCACTTTTCGAAAGCCAATCACTTTTTGGCTGAACATGGGGAATCAGGAATTGTTTGGTAAGAGCTCGACAATTTGAATTGCCAATGGAAACAGGGTCAAGAGCCTTTCAGTACTGTCTAGTGATTTTAGTTGCTTATAGAAATAGAGCAAAAGAATTATTGATGTCACTTAGCGATTTGAGCTAAGATGCCAGTGGTCGCCATATTCACATTTATAAACTGTGAGTTCTGGGGCACCATGATCATAGGCAGCAACTTGCGCAGCGAGTTCGGCTTCTTCTTTAGAGTCGTAGCAAATCTTATGCACATCGCCAACCCAGCAACGTTTTGGCTCGTAGGTCTGATTTGGGTTTAGGTGTTTGTTTCGGTTGGCCATATCTTATTATTATATCACGGATTGTATTTTTTGTCAATTTGTGGTAGAATTACCTCTATGACTTTGAACAAAGATATGATACGAAATGTGGCGATTATTGCACACGTAGACCACGGCAAGACTACGCTGGTCGATGGACTTTTGAAGCAATCGCATACGTTTCGTGATAACCAGGCCGAGATGAACCAGACCTTAATTATGGACTCGGGTGACCAGGAACATGAGCGCGGTATTACTATTACGGCGAAGCAGACTTGCGTTTATTATAACGGATATAAGATTAATATCATCGATACGCCGGGGCACGCAGATTTTTCCGGCGAGGTCGAGCGGACGCTCAATATGGCCGACGGAGTACTTCTGATTGTCGACGCACAGGAGGGCCCAATGCCACAGACGAAGTTCGTACTATCAAAAGCGCTAGACCTAGGACTAAAGCCTGTAGTGGTGATAAATAAAATTGATAAGCCCGCCGCGAGAATCGACGAGGTTTTAAGTGAAATCGAGAGTCTTTTCCTGGAGCTTGCTACCGACGAATCGCAGCTGTTTTACCCAGTATACTACGCAATCGCACGCGAAGGGCGAGCCGGCAAAACCCCGGAGCTAGATGATGATTTGCACGTGATCTTTGAATCAATTATCAATGATATCCCCGCACCATCCGTTGATACCGACTCCGACTCGGCGCAACTACTGGTGGCTGCACTAGCCGGTGATAGTTATCTCGGCAAGTATTGTATCGGCAAAATCTTCCGCGGCAAGCTAAAGAAAAACCAGAATGTCACGATTTTGCATTCTTCGCCGACGGGTGACGCCGCTGGGGGGACCCCCGCGGAGTCCCCAGACGACGTGGGGGAAGCTGCGGTGGCAGGACCCGTCGGGAAGAAGGCAAAGATAGACAAGCTGTTTGTCTATAAGGGTCTTGGCAAGGAGGAAGTGCCGGAGGCGATTGCGGGGGATATTGTGGCGATTACCGGAGTAGCGGAAGCTAATATCGGTGATACGATTGCCACCGGAGATAATCCCGAAGCTCTGCCTACGATTGAACTTGAGGCGCCAACTCTATCTATCTATATTGGGCCGAACACTTCACCTTTGAAGGGGCGTGAGGGCGATTTCACAACTTCGAGACAAATAGCCGAGAGGCTCGAGAAAGAGCTAGAAACCAATATCGCACTTAAAATTCAGCCCGATGGGCTTGGCTACAAGGTCTCAGGGCGTGGGGAATTGCATCTCTCGGTACTAATTGAGACTCTCCGTCGTGAAGGCTACGAGATGGAAGTTGGTAGGCCAGAGGTGGTTTATCGCGAGATTGATGGCGTCAAGAGTGAACCGATTGAGGATTTGACGATTGAAGTGAGCCCGGAGTTTGTAGGTGCGGTCTCTCAAGAGTTAGGCGTCAGGAAAGCAGAACTAAAAACCCAAGAGATTACTTCATCGGGCGCCACTAGATTTGTCTATACAATTTCAACTGCTGCCCTGATTGGACTTCGCAATAACTTACTAACCGCCACAAAGGGAACTGTAATCATGTCTAGCATTCCATCTGGTTATCGCCCGGTTGAGGGGAAGTATAAACCAGAACGTAACGGCGCCTTGGTCTCATTTGAAGACGGAGTCTCGACCGCTTACGCACTAGACGCAGCGCAGGCACGCGGCATTCTGTATATTCCACCCGGAGTTCCCGTCTATAAAGGTATGATTATTGGCTTGTCCAACAAAAAGGACGATCTCGACATCAATATTTGCCGCGAAAAACAGCTCACCAACATGCGGACGCACGCTTCGGATGGCGCCATCCAGCTGACCCCATATACACAGCTATCCCTTGAACAATGTCTAGATTTCTTACTTGACGATGAGCTACTAGAAGTCACGCCGAAGTCACTGAGGCTACGCAAAAGACAACTTGACCCCATCAAGCGAAAAAGAGAAAATAAAGCCGTTTAGGCCTCGGTACGCCAGTTCCTGTAAGCTGTTCACTTCTCTTTGGCAATAAAAGCCAACACACTAGAGTCTCTATGATATAATTTTCTCATGTTAATTGATTCACATTGCCATTTGCACGACCGAGAGTTCTTCACTGCCGAACAGGCGGAGG
>CAMYWN010000018.1 GCA_947302765.1 uncultured Candidatus Saccharibacteria bacterium | reverse complement strand
AATTATCTGGTACAGATATTTTGAAGCGAATGCGCGAGAAGAATGTGCAGACACCAGTGATTATGCTCTCGGCTTTATCGGAGGTTGAAACCAAGATCAGTCATTTGGATCACGGTGCAGATGATTATTTAGCCAAACCATTTAAGACCGCCGAGCTGGTAGCTAGGATTAAGGCTTTAGTGCGCCGCCCGAAAACTATTGATATTTCAGATATTACCTACGGTGATTTAGTATTAGACAAAACAAATGCAACTTTGAATGGTGAGCAACTGACTGCTAAGGAAATCGAGATTATTGCGGAACTTGTAAAATCACCAGAAGTTTTAATTAGCAAAGAGCATCTACTTGCTAAGGTTTGGGGAGAAGATGGCCTAGGTGAGGATAATTATATAGAATCATATATGTCCAGAATTCGGAAGCTTTTAAAGAAGATTCATAGTAAGACTAGAATTGTGACTATTCGTGGACTTGGATATAAATTAACGAGTAAATAATATGTTTAGGAAATTAAGGAATAGAATCATAATTATTACGATGACAATTACGACTGTGGTATTGGTTTTGTCTGGAGTTTTGATTATGGTGTTTTCGACATCTGTGCGTCCAGAGCCGAGACCGGTGATGGGGGCTGAAATGCAGGAACTTGGTATGTCGGAGTCTGGTGTGCAAGAGTTATATTCGCCGAACCGGGCGACTTATGACGACCAGGATTTGAAAGAGTTCATTCGAAAAGATCGGAAGGAAGGCGGTGAGCGTCTTCTGGTTACTCTTTTGTGTGTTGGTGCAGTGATTGAAGTTGCTACTTTTCTAATCGTTTTCTTTGCGTCGCAAAAAATAGTTGAGCCAGTGAAGGATTCTTATGATAAGCAGAAAATGTTTATCGCAAATGCTTCGCATGAGTTAAAGACTCCACTTGCGGTTATACAGGCTAATATGGAGGCGCTTGAAGTGGATAAAGAAAGTGAGAAGTGGAAGGCTAATATTGAGAATGAAATTAGTCATGCTAATAAGCTAGTGTTGAATCTACTTCAGCTTGCCAAAATGGATGCAGGGAATATAGAAAAAGGTGTAGTCGAAGATGTTGATTTAAAAGCGGAAATAGAAAAACATATAGAAATGTTTAAGCCGAAATTTGCGGGTGATATTTCTCTTAAAGTTTCTTCCGAGAACAAGATGGTTGCTCTCTCGAAGCAAGATTTTCTTCAGGTGCTAGATATTTTACTAGACAATGCCACAAAATATGGAGATAAAAAAATATCGATTAGTTTAGAAAAAAATGGTTTTGCCGTGACAAATGATGGTGCGACAATATCTAAAGAGGACCAGGAAAAAGTTTTTGATCGCTTTTACCAAACGGACAAAAGTAAGGATGGCTCCGGATTGGGGCTTGCGATTGCTAAATCACTTTGCGAGCGAAATGGTTGGAAGATAGTTTGCGAAAGTAATAGGCGAACCACTAAGTTTGCTATTGCTTTTTCTAGTCATTAGTTAATGATTTTTCATCTTTATTTAAGGTTTGGTTAATATAATGAGGCTGTAGCAACGTAAAGAAAGGACTACATGAAAAAGAATTGTAGAAAAAGGGTTAAACCATAAGCCAAAGGATGGAGAACGGCCAGAACGCGGTAAGCGTAATAGAGTGTTTAAAAAACAAGAGATACTCTAGGGAGCATGGCGTTGTGGGGGTAGAAATGAGGGAGGTTTTGGTGATATAATAGCTTTATGGATAAGATGCTACTGATGAGGAAATTAAAGACTGGGTTGAAAGCCTATGAACCTTGCGATGAATTATAATAATATTTAGGAGGAAGCCTATATGACACTACAACTAACTGACGAATGGGATAAAGTATTTAAAAAAAGCGATAAAGTAAATCACAGAAAAGTAGCTTTTAAAAATCATTTTGGAATTGAGGTTGCGGCAGATTTGTACGCACCAAAAGACGCTAAGGGGCGATTACCAGCTGTTGCTATTTCTGGGCCATACGGTGCAGTTAAAGAACAGTCGTCTGGGCTGTATGCACAAACTCTCGCGGAACGTGGTTTTTTAACTCTTGCATTTGATCCGTCATTTACCGGAGAATCGGGTGGCGAAACTCGTTGCATGACTTCTCCGGATTTAAACGTAGAAGATTTTCAGGCTGCGGTGGATTATCTGTCTAATTTAGATGAGGTTGATGCAGATAAAATAGCGATTATTGGTATTTGTGGTTGGGGCGGCATGGCGCTTCAGACTGCCTGCCTTGAAACTCGCATCAAAGCTGTAATTGCTAGCACGATGTACGACATGACACGCGTAGCTGGAAACGGCTATTTTGATGCGGACGATAATAAAGAAGCTCGTAGGAATGCTCGCATGGCAATAAATAATCAGCGCACCGAAGATTACAGGAATGGTGAATATAAGCTTGCCGGTGGTGTAGTAGATCCAGTTCCAGAAACGGCCCCACAGTTCTTAAAAGATTATCATGCATATTACAAAACACCACGCGGTTACCATAAGCGTAGTCTTAATTCTAACGGTGGCTGGGCAATTCAGACTAATGGCTCACTAGCGAATACGCGAATTCTGACTTATGCGGACGAAATAGATATGCCAGTTTTAATTATTCACGGCGAAAAAGCGCATTCGCGTTATAATAGCGAGGCTTCGTTTGAAAAGATTACTGGAGAAACGAGAACTAATGGCGTAACCCCAGAGCCATATACCGGCGTCTATCCAGTTGGGAGTACTAAAATTGGGAATAAAGAACTCTACATCGTGGAAGGTGCGTCGCATGTAGATTTGTATGATAATCTTGATAAGATTCCGTTTGGTAAGATTGAGAGTTTCTTGAAAGAGAGCTTTGAGATTTGAATGATCAAAAAGCTCACTATCTCTATTCCAATCTTGATTACGATAATCGTTTCAGTTGTCGTTACGACAGTGATGATAAATAATAAAGATGAAGATCCAAACTTTTCTCTTGAGAAAAACCAATTAATAAATGATGAGGAAAGAGCTATGGACAAAGTTTATATCGACATCAATAACGAGACATTTGAAATGGATTTGGAAGATAATTCTACAGTTTCGGCTTTAGTAAAGATGCTGCCACTAAATCTTTCCATGAGTGACTTAAATAGTAACGAAAAGTATGCATATTTCGATAAACCCCTACCAACAAATACTTATAGCCCGAAACATATCGAAGCTGGCGATGTAATGTTATTTAGTGATAACTGTCTTGTAATTTTCTACGAATCATTCGACACAAGTTATAATTACTCAAAGATTGGACATATCAACAATATGCCAAACCTAGGTGATGGAAATATCTCAATTAGTATTAGAGTGAAATAAAAATGGGCGAGAAAAATCAATTGAATAGAATGATAGAACACATTAAATCTGAATACGGAGCAGACCCAGAATTCTTATGGCCAGACCGTTACCCTAGCTATGCGGTTTTTCGCCATGACGATAACAAGAAATGGTTTGCGTTAATTGGCGCGATCAAAAGCAAGAGTTTAGGAATCGAGGAAGATAAAGAAATAGAAATCATCAACCTGAAATTCGATAAAGGCCAAGCGTTGGATTTCGCCGAATCAAACAAACACATCTTCCCGGCTTATCATATGAACAAACACAACTGGATCACGATTATTTTAGACGATTCTTTAGGAGATAATGCTATATTTGAACTCATAAAAAAGAGCTATTTATTGACGGCGTAGATTATTTGACATATCGTTCAAACATTATTCGAAGCTTATAGCTAAGGTAGTCATGGATATCTTCGAGTGTTACAGAGACTTCGTTGCGGTAATATTTACGCAAAATGGCGAAAGTGCCGCTCGTAAGAATTAAAAGCTCGAACTCGGCGTTTTTGTCCTCGATGCCTTTTTCGCGCATAATTGAAAAAACGCGTTGCGTCATACCGCTTTCAAGCTGGCTCAGGAAGGCCATTGGCGCATCGCTAGATAGAAGCTGGCGATAGACACTCTCTTGCTGCCTAAGAAAAGTAAAAATCTGATTCACATATTGCTCAACATCGCCAATAGTATTAAATTCATAGCGCTCAGCAAAAAGCTCTTTCTCAATCTCAGCCTGAAGCTCGGCGCCAACCTCATACAGGTTATTGTAATAATTATAAAAAGTACCACGGGTAATTTCGGCGCGTTCAGCCAAATCGGTCACTGTGATATTTTTGACAGAACCGCGCGTCGCCAATAGATCCGCGAAGGCTTTGCGAATTTTGCGATGAGTTTTCTCGGTTGCTTTAAGATAAGAAGTTTTGACCATAATATAATTATACCACTCTTCATACAAAATGTCAATATAGTGTTCAATTTTAGACACAGTTCAATAATACTGTTCTTCTTTGTTTAAACAGGAGTAGTTATAATATACGAATATGCGCAAAATTTCAGATTTTATCGTGAACCATTGCTATGTCATTTTTGGCGTATTTTTGGTGTTTGTAGCAATTTGCGCAGTCTTGTCTACGCACGTAAATATCAATAAAGATATTTATTCTTACATGCCGTCTGATTCAGAAACGACTTTAGGTCTAAACATTATGAATGACGAGTTCAGTTACGACTCGACCAGCGCCTACGAAATGATGCTGACCGATGTGCCAGACGATGAAAAAATGAAGATCAAAAGGAATATCGAGTCAATTGAAGGCGTGGCTTCGGTCGACTACGATGAAAGTGACACTTATAACCGCGATCAATATACGCGCTACAAAATTACCGTCGACGCGCCAGCCGATTCTGAAACCGCAAACCGTGTTTATAATACGATCCACGACGAGTATAAAGAACGCTTCGAAATCGAAGAGGCGGGCCAAGTTTACAACTTCAACGGCGAAGTTATGAAACTGCACGTCACATTATTAGCAATCGGCTGTGCAATGTTGATTCTGCTACTAATGAGCGAATCGTGGGTAGAGCCATGGCTGTTTTTGTTTGCGATTCTATTAGCCGTAATTGCCAATAAAGGCACGAATATTATCTTCCCGAATGTCTCACATATTACGGATGCAATTTCGGCTATTCTACAAATGGCCCTGTCGATGGACTACGCCATCATGCTTTCTACGCGCTATCGTCAGGAGAAGGCCAAGCCAGACCACCCCGACAAAAAGACCGCCATGCGTCGTGCGATGCGTTATTCGTTTGGTGCGATTTCGTCCAGTTCCGTCACGACAGTAGTTGGCTTGGTCGTGCTGGTCGCGATGAGTTTTACGATCGGACGTGATATGGGGCTCGTGCTAAGTAAAGGTGTAGTTTTGAGCTTAGTGTCGATTTTTACTTCTCTGCCGGCGTTGTTATTGATATTCGATAAAGTCATCGAAAAGACTCAAAAGAAAACTTTGAATTTCAAGATGGATTGGTTCGGCAAACGTAGTTACGATTTGCGCAAGATTGCAATGCCATTATTCTTGTTAGTTTTTATTGGCAGCGCCATCCTCAAAGGCAGTACCGGCATTACTTTTACGGCCGAACAGAACAATCGCATTAAGGATGTGTTTAGTGAAACAAATCAAATGGCCCTAGTGTATGACGCAAAAATGGACGAGAAAGTTACAAAAATCTGCAAAGATTTCGACAAGCGCGAAGATACAACGCGTGTGCTTTGCTACGGCAATACGATCAATGAGCCAGAAAAATATAACGAGCTAGTTGCGAAGATTAATAATTTAAGTACCGAAAAAGTCGAAACAGAAGATTATTTAATTAAGGCAATTTATTATCACTATTACAAAGATGTTGATGCGCACGAGATTTCGCTCGATGATTTGGTGACTTTCTTACAAAAAGAAGTATTTCCAAATAAGAATTTTGCCGATAACGTGTCTGGCGAAATGGTTTCGAAAGTTGACCGTTTCTCAAACTTCACTAACCAGAACAAAGTTAATCGCTTGCGCACTAAGCAAGACATTGCGAACGTTTTGGGCGTCGATAGTAAAAAGTTGGACGATGTATATGTTCTGTATTTGTCCGAGCAGAATATTCCAACCAAACTGACCTTGTATCAATTTGCACAGTTTGTAACGAACGATATTTTGACGAATTCCAAATACGCAGATATGGTTACGCCAGCGCAACGTGCCGACCTTGCAAAACTGAAGATTTTTAGCGACAAGGCCGTGACCGATACACCAAGAAGCGCGGCGGAACTTTCGCAGATTTTCGGCATCGACCAGAAAACTTTGGAGCAATTATTAGTTTATTACAGCTACACTACTAACGACACGCCAACCGCTTCGGCTTCCATTGAAGAACTAGTGAATTTTGCATTGTCAAATCAAAACGTAATTAACGAGATGGGCTTGTCGGCGGATGAAGTAGTGCAGCTAAAAACTCAATTCGCAGCTGCAAAAACAAGAATTGGCGAGCTCAAAAATACGCCAGCCATGTTCGATCAGGCCGTGGCGGAATTGCCAGCCGAAACACAAGAAGCTTTGGCGCCACAAATTACCGCACTACGCGCAGAGTTGGTTGCGAAAGTCGGCGAGGCAGAAAAAGCTTTGACGAAGAAATACACTTATGCGGATATTGCGAATGCGGCTACGAAAGTTGACGGTGCTTTGGCTAAGACAAACAATTGGCTAAATAACTTGGAGGCAAGCTATCCAGAAATCTTTGCGGATTTAAGCGAAGAAGATAAAGCTACAATTCTAGAAGCTGCGCAAAAGATTAGCAGCGAAATCAATGTAGCTCGTCAAAAGATTGATCTAAACGATAAACTTGCAAAACTCAAGAATATCTACAAACTTTACCAAGCCGAAACGACAGTCAATGTCGCAAGAATCTCCCCGCGCGAATTAGTGAACTTCTTGCTCAAACATCAGAATGATAACAAGCTAAAAGGCGCTCTAACGAGCGATACGATTAAGCAGCTAGGTCTAGCGCAATACATTATGAACAACCAGAGCACGAAGTATTCGGCCGGTAGCTTAGCGCAGGCTTTCAATTTAGACCAAGAAAAAGTTAAACTAGTCTATGCACTATATAATTATCGCTACGAAAATAAGAATTTGGAATTATCACTCAAAACTTTGATTAACTTTATTGACGAAAAAGTTTTGCCAAATCCAAACTACGCCAACAGACTCAGCGAAAACGAGCAAACACAGCTACATACAATTGCGACTTTGATGCGCGCGGCAGCAAATGGCAATACCTACAATTACGAGGCCTTATACCGTGCAATTTTGCCGCTAGCTGGCAACCTGGACAAGAATCAATTGTTCCTCGCTTACTTATATCACGGTTCACTGTATGACTACGATGAAAACTGGACTTTGACAGTCGAAAAGTTTATCAACTTTGTCTCGGATAAAATTTTGCCAGACAGTCGTTTTGCGGAAAGAATTGACGATGAGATGCGCGAGAAAATCACCGACGGTCGCAAGACTATTAACGAAGCGAAAGATTTGCTGGTGGGGCCGCAGCATTACCGCGCATTAATCGAATCAAATCTGCCAGCGGAGGGCGAGCAAACTTTTGCATTAATTAGCGATCTCAAAAGTGCGCTAGGACCGCGCAATAAACAGGATTATTTCATGGTGGGCGACTCGGCTATGGCCTACGAAATGTCGCAGACGTTTGGCGACGAAATGAACTTCATTACGATTTTGACGATGCTAGCGATTTTCGCGGTGGTCGTATGCACTTTTAAGTCGTTCTTCGTGTCGATGTTGCTAGTGCTAGTTATTCAATGTGCAGTCTACATTGTGATGGCATATTTATCGCTGACCGGATCGAGCATTTTCTTCATTGCGCTAATTATCGTGCAGTCGATTTTGATGGGCGCGACGATTGACTATGCGATTCTATTTACGTCGTATTATGTTGAAAACCGCAGTTACTTCAAAATGAATATACGCGATGCGCTGATTAGTACTTATAATCGTTCCATTAATGCCATTCTCACTTCGGCATCGATTCTAATTATCGTGACGGCGATTGTCGGCAACTTGGCGTCCGCAATCGCGGCAGCAGTCTGCCAAGCGATTTCGTTAGGCACCTTCTGCGCGACTTTAATTATTTTGATTTTGCTACCTGCCCTATTGGCGACCTTGGATAGGTTTGTAGTTAAGAAGCCAAGCGAGAGAATTGCTGACGCCGAGAAAGGCATCAAAAAACTGCTTCGGAGTTTTAAATCATTGTTATAATCATAATTAATGAAAGAATCACAGACACTGAACCAATGCACGGGAATGACTTATTCCTACAATGTCATTGTTCCTATAATTACATATTTCGAAAACATGGATTTATAGGAAACATATAATTATTTTTCCTCGTATAATTACATATTTGACAAATCTGTAATTATACGATAAAATACTATTATGCGAATATATTTCAGCAACCAAGGGAACTTAAGGTATTTTGGGCATTTCGTCCAACGTCTTGATTTTGATAATCCAAATAAGCTAGAAATAGTTACTGATGAAAGATGGGTGAATGTGCACCCAGCTCATCTGGTATTAACCGCAGCCCTAGCAAACAAAGTAGGTAAAGAAAATTCCGAAATAATATCCAATGTTCCTGAATCTGCCAGGTATCTAGATCGCATGGGCTTATATAACTTTGTGAAGACTCCATCGCCTTTTGGGAGTTACGAACGTAAAGACCCATCAGGACGCTTCATTCCGATTACTATTATTAAGAATTCTTCTGGTCAATCTCACTTTATAACAGAGATGGTCCCACTTTTGCATTTAGGAGAAAATGACGCCTCTACGATTAAATACATCATCGGCGAATTAGTGCGCAATGTTTTGGAACACGCATATGCAGATTCAGGAGCAATTGTTGCCGCACAATATTTTAAGAACACCAATCGAATTAGTCTTGCCATATGCGATGCCGGTATTGGTTTATGGAAAGGACTCAAGATCTGGCATCCAAGAACTGACGAAGATGCTATTCAACTTGCACTTACTCCTGGTATATCAGGTACTACGAGAAAAGAAGGTGGAACCTCGGAAAACGCAGGGGCTGGGTTGTTCTTCATAAAATCAATAGCAAAGACCACGCGAAACAATTTTGCAATTTATAGTGGAGACGCGGCTTATGTATTAAAGAAAACCAGGCCCGACCAAAAAAAGCCAAAGTTAAAAGCAAACCCATTTGAAGACTCATGCGTCCGAGAAACTGGCCTTGCTCGCTTTGATGGAACTCTAGTGGCGGTAGATATTTCTCTTGACACGACCGTAGAATTCAAACAGATGTTAGATATGATTGGCAATGTATACGAAGCAGCAATTCATGAACGAAAAGAACGTAAATATCGTGAACCTAATTTTATATAAGGAGATCGTATGATTACTATAAAAATGAAAAATGTGGCCGGTGATTTCGCTGAAAATAAAGATATAGCAAAAGATATTCGAATAAATAAACTACTGCCAGCGCTAGAGAAAGAAGAGGATGTTACCTTTGATTTTGATGGAGTATCCGGTGCCACCCAATCTTTTATACATGCTCTTATTAGCGATGCCTTGCGCAAACATCCAGATACGGTATATGATAAGGTATTCTTTAAGAATGCCAATGAAGATATTCAAAAAATAATCACAATAGTCTACAGATACATGCAAGAAAGTATGTAGCTTTTATTCTCTTATATAGCGAAGAAGGTACAAAATACTACCGCTAACACGCAGGCAGCAAGAATAGAGTTAACGGATGAGAAACGTACTTCGGTCCACTTGTTTACAGGTGGATATTTTTATGGAAAAAGTACTACTCAACCGCTTGTTTATTAGCGGTGCTTACAGGGATAGCACCGATTGAACACAATCGGTGGAATATAGCCAAATTACACAATAAAACCAGAATAAAGCAATACTCCACTATCCACTACAACGGTAGGGACGTCTGATGAGTTTTGTCAGCTTAAGCGTATTGACAAATAGTATAAAATAGTGTAAAATATACATAATATATCATAAGGAATTATTATGGGAGTAATATCCAAGAAAATAGCTATTTCACTGGGCGTAACTGCTGTGGCAGGCCTTGTTTTTGGTGGAGTAATATTGAGCACTACTAATATCAATAAAACAGATAACGATCAAACTCAAGCTCAACAAACCGAGGTAGAACGCACTGTTACTGAAACAAAGAAAGAATCCATCAGCTACGAGACCAAGACGGTGGAAGATGGCTCTATCGAATATGGCCAAACTGTAGTTAGAACCGAAGGATCATATGGCGAAAAAATTTACACTTATAATGTTACCTATAAAGGCGACAAAGAAATTTCAAGAGAACTCGTAAAAGAAGAGATTCCCAAACAACCAGTGGCGAAAGTGATTGTAAAAGGAACTAAAATTGTCTGGCACTGCGTAGATGCAACATCGTATAACAAAAACCCATATGACGACAATAAATGTACTAGTAGTACTGGTGAAGTTCGCTATGTTTCAGATTCTCAATCACGCGCTCTAGACCCATCTTATAGCCCGGGCCAATCTGGTCACTATTATTACAACAGTAAGTAATAAGCCGCTATCAAAATATCGTCAGAAATGGCGATCCAAGCAAATTGAAGCTAACTGCTGAGAATTTCTTGAACCCCCTAAATTCCCTGGATTTACAGATGAGAGCGGCAGATATGCTTCAAATGGACCAAAAAATTATATTTATCCGAATTTTTCTCTCTGGAAGGACAGAGGTGTGAATACACACATTTTGACTATTAGCTCACCTTTTGGCTCGAAAAGTATTCTTGAACCTCGAAAAACGAGGAGACGAGCAAGAACAAAATGCTTGCATTTTATTCTTCGAGACGACGAGGTTTTGTTTATAATTGACTAACAAAAAACGGCCCTTTTTTATTAAAGAACCGTTTCAAACTTTAATTTCAGGCGTAAAAATAGGCCAAATTACCTGTGGTGAGCTGGGAGGGACTTCAGGTTTTGCTTCGCAAAACCTTCTCTCGCTGCGTCGTTTCGGAAAAAGAAAATTTTTTTCTTTTTCGCTCATCTCCTTGCGAGACGAACCCTACGGGTTCTCGCCCTCACCAGGTTATTACGAAATAAAATAAGACCATAAAGGTCTTCTTTTATTTCGTGGTGAGCCGGGAGGGACTCGAACCCTCGACACTCTGCTTAAGAGGCAGATGCTCTAACCAGCTGAGCTACCGGCCCGGATTGTTTTATTATATCATAAATTTTAGCAAAAAGGAAGACTCCAATTTTGGCGGCGATTATTTTATAATGAGAAAAACTAATTTGGAGGATTTTATGTGTGGAATTGTTGGTTATGTGGGTGAGAAAAAAGCCCAGGATTATCTGATTAGTGGGCTAAAACGACTCGAGTATCGGGGATATGACTCAGCGGGGATTGTGACTTTGGCGGAAAATGGAGAGCCAACTCTACTGAAGGCGAAGGGTAAGATTATTAATTTAGAGGAGAAGATTGCTGAAAACAATCGTGACGACAAGATAGGTATCGGTCACACGAGGTGGGCAACACATGGGGAACCGTCGGAGGCAAACGCGCATCCGCATAGGGCGGGGAAGATTTTCTTGGTACATAATGGAATTATAGAGAATTACAAAGAAATAAAAAGCCATCTGGAAGGATTTGAATTTCAGTCGGAGACGGACTCGGAGGTGCTAGCGGCATTAATTAATTCATTTTATGGAGATGGAAAATATCCTCTAGCGAATGCCGTAGTGCAGGCGCTAAAACTAGTGAAAGGAACCTATGGAATTGCGGTAGTATCGGAGCTAAACCCAGAAGAAATTGTGGTAGCAAGAGCGGGGTCGCCACTAGTGATCGGGGTAGGGAACGGCGAGACTTTGATAGCCTCGGACGCGTCGGCGCTAGTTGGGCATACGAAGAGAGCGATTTATCTGAATGATGGGGAAGTAGCGACGATTACGAAGGATAGTATTACGATTAAGACTCTGAATGCAGAGCCGGTGTCGGCAAAGGTGGAAGAGATTGAGACGAATTTGTCAGCTATTCAGAAAGGTGGTTATGATCATTTCTTGCTCAAAGAAATAATGGAACAACCAGAGTCTTTGACGGAGACCTTGCGTGGTAGGGTGCATTTAGAGAATAAGACAGTGAGGCTTGGTGGGCCGGGGCTTAGCGAGGCGGAGCTTCGTAAAATTAAGCACTTACTGATTGTGGGATGTGGTACGGCGTATCATGCAGGGATGCTGGCCGGCTATTATATCGAGCAGTTTACGCCGGAAATTACAATCGAGACGGTGATTGCGTCGGAGTATCGGTATAGACAGGCTTATATCCCGGAAGATACGGTAGCTTTAATCGTATCGCAATCTGGTGAGACGGCGGATACCTTGGCGTGTCTTCGAGAGATTAAGAAACAAGGGGTGAAGACGATTGGAATTGTGAATGCGATTGGTTCGACGATTGCGCGAGAAGTGGACGGCGGCACTTATGTGCACGTAGGGCCAGAGATTTCGGTGGCTTCGACGAAGGCATTTACTTCGCAGGTGATTGCAATGGTAATGTTTGGGTTGACGATTGCGCAGGCAAAGGGAGTGAAATCGGCGATTTTGTATCCATATATTAAGGAGATTGCGGAGCTACCAGAAGCAATACGTGAGACTTTGCAAGGGGTGAAGGACGAGGTTAAGGAGACGGCCGAAAAATACAAAGAGTATGAACATGCGATTTATCTTGGTCGGGATACAGCTTATCCGGTGGCGATGGAGGGGGCGTTAAAGCTAAAGGAGGTATCGTATGTGGATGCCAATGCATACGCGTTTGGTGAACTAAAGCATGGGCCGCTGGCACTAGTGGATGACAGATTCTTTGAGGTGGCGTATTTGCCGAAGGGGATGCTGTTTGAGAAAGCGGTGTCGAACGTGCAGGAAGTGTTGGCGCGAAATGGACATGTGA
>CAMYWN010000017.1 GCA_947302765.1 uncultured Candidatus Saccharibacteria bacterium | reverse complement strand
TCTCAAGGAGACGAGCGAATAAGAAAAACTTGTTTTTCTTATTCCGAGACGACGCGGAGAGGAAGACTTTTGCGCAAGCGAAAGTCTAGTCCAGTCCCGGGAGCCGATTATTAAAGCCGAAGAGCGCCATCTCGGCATACAATAAGACATCGATAACAGAATAGACTACTATATGTACTATTCGTTGGTGGACGGTTGCCATCCATCTGGGGCTAGCCTAACAGTTTCTTGATCCATACCATCGTTGATTTTGACGTATTCTCCGCCGGGGTGATAGTTGTCGTCATGATAGGAGAAGGCCCGGCTATATCCACCGTCTTCGCTTGGCCAAAAATACATAATTCCGTGCTTTACCGTATGATTCTCATCGTCGTATCTGATATAGTCGAAGGTTACGTAAAATACGTTGTCTTCATCACTTATCCCGTAACCTGTCATTTGCTGGTAGCTGCCGCTATCAACGACTTCATATCGCTCGGTGTAATCTCGAAGCACGTCGTCTATCACAGCTAACTTGGCTGCCTCGAGCTTAGTCTTTGGTCCTATAGCCCTAAATCCATACATGGATACCCCATAAACCACCAGTAGTGCAAGTAATAGCACCGCCGCGATCCAAGTAGATGGATGGCATAGAATATGACATGGATTATACTTTGCTGTTTTTTTCGCTTTCTTCTTCATATTGTGATTATAGCATATACATTTCGGATGATGGACCCCTTGACTTTTTGGAAAATTATGTGATATAATTTCAGCGATACATTAGGCGATCTTGCCTGAAATATTGTACATGGAGGTGACAAAATGAACGTTGGATTCGTAGACTCTTCATTGAAGGAACTGTCACTCGGCTTGTGGTGTCTTTTAAATAGGCCCAAGGGGTTGAGGCAGCGGATCTTTCAAGTTATTCGTGACTATGTCGCAATAAGGCATTCGGATTGGTTCAAGGGTGGTGCCATCCGAATAACTATGTGCCCATGCTGCGAAGAAGCTGACCATTGGCTGGGCGGAGAAAGTAACTTTAAGATATATCCACCCGACTACGCCAGCTATAGCGGCGACCGCTCTATCATCCCCGGCGGATCTGTTAGAGTTACGTTCGACGACGGAGAAACGGGAGATTGCTCGGCAATAGCGGAAACGAAAATTGCCGTCTGTGATGATCGGGCCGACTCGGATAAACCTATGCTCTCTGGCTTCAGCGAACTCGGGGGGTCCTACAAAATGGAAAACGGTTTTGCCCCTTGGAAGGGTGCCGGAGGTATTACCGTGTACCTTTATGGTATCCCATGGCTTATCATTTATGTGGGCGTATCTGGTTCCGAGGAAAATAAGGATCTTGCAAGCGCCGCTATGGCCCTGCTTGCTACTAGGGAGTTCTTCGACAGCTATTCCGGTTTCACGGTTGAGAGCCCGCTCGAGCCCTTCGTTGAATGTTCACTTGCGGAGCTTTACCGATGAATATATCGGGGCCTGGCCAAACGGCCAGGCTTTTTTATGAAGGCAATCTGGGCTACTAAGTTGCAAGCATATATACCTCTACCCCAAGCATTTATCTGGATGACTAAATTAGCGTTTTTGGCATCATTATGTTATAATTTAGTAAACTTGGTGGGGGGTCGTATATTAATATAGGAGGTGATGGAGCATTATGTCTATAAGTTGTTCTGACTATAAAAAGTATGGGAAGGCGAAAGGTACCTCATTGTCGATGGATTTATTGCCAGAGGTGACGCCGATTTCTAAATTTGCTATTATTCGTTCAATCAAGGATTGGGAAGCTATAAGAGATGATTGGCAAGGCTTCATATTACAAAGGATTGATGGGCCACTTGACGCAGAAAAGCCGACGAGCGCCAAATACGGCACAAGTGGCAGGCCCGAGGATATTCCTCGCCTGCTTGAAATGGCCAAAAAGGACTGCCCCGAATACGTTTTATTACTGATGAAGACTAAGAAAGAAAGTGTTTATCGGTATGATAATGATGGTGGATTTAATGTGTTATTTGATTTTAATCGCCGTAATGAAGTCGTGATTGAATTAGTCGGTAGAGGCTTTGACGGGCATGAGTTGACATCTGGGGTGGCGGTGCACGAACAGTACGTCATTCCTTGGGGGGAGCTGTGCTCTCTAGAAGAGATTACAGAACCCAGTCGGCGCATCGAAAGGATGGCAGAACTATTATCTGGAGGACATAATACATACACCGTGTCGCCAGAAGAGTATGCTAAACAACGCGAAGAGCGTTTTAGATATCTAGCGGCGAGTTGCGGATATGACCCCGAAATCGTTGAAGGTAAATTACCAATAACTTACCAACCACTCGACAGAAAGTTGGTATATGACCTAATAGAAAAGGTCGTATTGGAGCTCTACCGGAAGAGTATTAGACTGTTTCGTGAAGGTCTTTTGTTCTTCGGTGTTCAGGGTAATTTTGCGGACGGCGAAGTCCAACCGTGGGAAATATTTATCCCGAATCGTTGGGCCTAAATTTAGTAAATCCCCGCGGGCTGCGGGGATTTTTGATCATAATATTAAGTATCGAAGGCGGTCGTCATATTGCGACGACCGCTTACTGTGGGTGGGTTTGCACTAGATATTGTTTTCTATTGCGTTCGTATAACCGATAGCGTTATCAAAGAAGCCGGATATCGAGTCCTGCTGTGTTCGTATAGCGGATTGCGTCGCCAGGGTATTTTTCAACGACAAGTTCTACGCAATGCCCATTTATTATTACATCCGGTATAGAAATCCGTTCACTATTTCTTTCTTGCGACCTACTAAGATTACTGATAGTGATTATTCCAGAGCAGTACAACGCCCCTGCACTCGGTGGATCAATATGAATCTGAGCAAGACGGTCGAGCTGTTCTGGCGAAAAACTCAACAGTTCTCCTTCGATTGCCTTCAGCACGGAATCATTTTGTCGTCCTTCGACCCCGAAGAACTTAACAACTCCTCCGAGACATGAAAAGTTTCTTCCAATAATAGTTCTAGTTGCCATACTTTTCCCTCCTTCTTGTAATAAAAAACGATGGCTTCTCTACGTATTATTATATCATGATTAAGATAAATAACCAAGGGTTTATCTCTGTTATCCGCCAAACATGACTTTAAAAAGACCCAGAGAAACGGCGAGCATGATAAGCCCGGCGGTGAGGACGCCGGCAGTAATTGCGATCATAGTTTTCTTGAAATCTAGATTTAAGACGCTAGCGGCTGATACCCTACATAAAGACGGTCTATAATGAATTGCAATAATCTCTTCCTGAATGCCACGCCAAACGCAAAGGCCTCACGTTCAATTAGCTGTCCCTTGTATTCCTCTGGTCTATCCGCGCCTTTGATGTATGACGCAAAATTCAAAGCGTACTTAAACGCACGATCGTCATCATTCTTATCTTCGTAATTATGTTGGTATGCGTGAAAACATTCGTGAGACACAGTTTCACCCAGATAAACTAATATAATTGGAACCAAATTACTGGCGTCTTTGTCCTCTTCTTTGAGGATAGTTTTAGTATGAGCAATTCGTTGGTTTAAAGATTTCGATGCAATCGTGACTTTGCGTGAAAATGGATCATAGTGCCCGCCGCTATCATCTTCCTCTACATCTCCAAGCTCTACAGAAACGTTCGTCTCTAAATATTTATTAAATAGCAAACTTAATCCCTCTAAAATCGAGACAATATTAATATTACTTAAGTCTTTTGTTTCAAGGATTCTATCCATATCTTCACCTATGAATTTTGACATATCATCGTAACTGATTGATTCAGCGATAGGGTTTACATGCTCCGCACTTAACTCTCGTTGAGCTTGCGAAGGGTCGTATACTTCTTGCGCAAAGTTAATTGCGTCAGCTTGCAACCCCTCGCGCGGCACCCCGCGCGCCCCGCTTAGTCTTTTAATTGCTATAGCAATCGAATTGGCGTCTCTTTCGAACACCCCAATTCCCCCATTTGGTATACGCCCAGACAGGAAAGCAAGGGCTTCTCCTCGTTTCTCATGAGCTATATGCCACTCGGCAGATTCAATGAGCCATTCTTTGGAATAGGAGGAATGATGGAAAAGAGATTTTTCCCGGTCGGAGAATGCTTCAATACCCAAGTGCCCTTTAGTTTCTAGCGCATTTATAGTTAAAGCAAGTAGCTCACTGTATTCTTGAATTTCCCCCGTAAGTTCATCGAATTCACTCCGATAACCCTTAGCGCCTTCTGTGCTAAAACCCAAATCAAAATCGGTGGGTACATTCCGATTCGTATGGTCTTCAGAAGAATATGTCGGGTTATAGGTTTCTTTCATGGTTTATAGTTATTCTACCACATACATGGGGGTTCATTCTAGTAAAACAAAGCTCGTGCCGTTGCCCTTTTTCAAATGGATGGTTGATATAAGACGTTAGCTAAACATAACTTTGAATAGACCTAGAGAGACCGCAAGCATAATTAGGCCAGCGGTGAGGACGCCGGCAGTAATTGCGATCATGGTTTTCTTGAAATCTAGATTCAAGACACTGGCAGCTAAGGTTCCAGTCCAAGCGCCGGTACCGGGGAGCGGTATAGCGACGAAGAGAAAGAGCGCGAAGTAGGTGCCGTGTTTACCGGTTTTTTGGAGGAGCTTTTCGCCACCTTTCTTCCCTTTCTTAAGACAAAAGCTACAGAATTTCTTAAACGTTTTCCATTTGCATTTGCTACCCCAAATGAGAACTTTTTGTGCAAAGAAATAGATAATCGGAACCGGGAGAATATTACCGATGATAGCCACGATTAAGACTAGCCACTCAGGAAGGCCTAAATCCATACCGACAGCGACCGGAATAGCGCCACGAAGCTCAATGAGCGGGACCATCGAAATAAGTAAAACAATAAGCATTTTCCAAAGCATAGATTCATTGTAACATATAGCAATGCTTATTCGGTAGATTCTTATTCTGCAACCGTCGCTAATACATTAGCGAACGGCGAGTCGGTTTGAAGCTCGAAACGGTCTTTTTGAACGGCCTCCGGATATTTGACCGGGTCAAGGGCTTCTAAAAACATTTCATAAGGGCGACACCAGAGTTCATGTTTTCCGTACAAGGCACGATAGATTACCATTTTTTCGCCCGTTTCAGTATGGGTAGCGACGTCTTCAACGATATAGTAATTCCCTTTGTAATGCTTATATATGCCGTGAATTTTTACCTCTCTTTTTGCCATAATCCAATTATAGCATGATAGAATGAAGAAAAGGAGTGTTTATGCTAGCAAATAATCAACTTTTGATCGGAAAAACTGAAGATAAAAAGGAGCTTGCAATTTTGCCACAGATGGCGAACCGGCATGGGCTTATTACTGGGGCGTCTGGATCTGGTAAGACTGTGACTCTCAAGGTGATGGCAGAGAGTTTCTCCGATGCTGGGGTTCCGGTATTTTTGGCAGATGTTAAGGGTGACCTGGCCGGGACGGCAGTAAAAGGTGAGGTGACTGAAGCAATCCAGAAGCGGCTCGATAAGCTAGCAATCCAGGATTTTGAGGCGAAGTCGTTCCCGGTGCGATTTTGGGATTTATTTGGCACCGAGGGGCACCCACTAAGGGCTACCGTGGAATCCGTGGGACCGGAAGTACTTTCTATCATGCTGGGGCTATCTGAGGCACAGGAAGGCAATCTCGCTATCGCTTTTGCGATTGCAAAGGATGAGAATCTAGCATTAATCGACCTTAAGGATTTACGCGCGGTTTTGCAATACGTGAGCGAGAACAAAGATAAGTACTCTACGCGGTATGGTAATATTACTACCCAGAGTATTGGAGTGATACAGAGGTCGCTTCTAGCGCTTGAGAACCAAGGCGCAGACCATTTCTTCGGACAGCCTGCACTAGAGGTGAGCGATTTCTTCGCCACAGAGAACGGCCACGGCGTGATTAATATCCTACATGCGGTAACTTTGTTTGAAAGTCCGGATATGTACGCTGCTTTCCTACTTTGGCTTCTTACAACCTTATTCTCTACTTCTCCAGAGGTGGGCGACCTCGACAAGCCAAAACTAGTCTTCTTCTTCGATGAGGCACATTTGTTATTTAATGGAATGCCGGCTTACCGACTAAAAAGAATCGTTCAGATTGTTAAATTGATTCGCTCACGCGGGATTGGGCTTTACTTTATTTCTCAGAGCCCAACAGACATCCCAGACGAGATTTTGGCGCAGCTAGGTAATAGAGTGCAGCATTCCTTGCGCGCTTATACACCGTCCGAACAAAAAGCAGTAAAAGCTGCGGCACAAGCATTCAGGGTAAACCCGAAGTTTGATACCGAAAAAGCCATCTTGGAACTTGGGACAGGTGAGGCACTAATTTCCTTCCAGAATGAGAAGGGGGCACCAGAGATAGTGGAGAGAGCTACAATTTTGCCTCCTCAGAGCCTAATGGGGGCGATAGATAGCCTTACGCGAAATAAAATCATCAATGCGAGCCCACTGGTTGGCAAGTATGACGAAGCCCTAGACCCAGAGTCTGCTGCTGAGATTATTCAGCAAAAAGCCGATACGGAGGCTGCAGAAGCTTCGGCACGCCTTGAGGCCGAGGCAGCCGAGAAACAACAGATTGCGGCCGAAAAGGCCGCAGAAAAGGCCGCGAGCGAGCAAGCAAAATTGGCCGAGAAAGAGCGTATTGCGGCCCAGAAGGCCCTTGAAAAAGCAGAAGCGGCACGTATCAAGGCTGAAGAGAAAAGGCGCTTACAGGCCGAAAGAGAGGCCATTAAGGCCAAAGAGCGCTCGCGAAAGACCCGCGATCGACTACTCGGCAATATTTTAGGCTCAGCTGGAAGCACTATTGGTCGCAAGATTACGGATAAAATCTTTAAAGATATATTCAAATAGGGTGGGTGTGAGGATATTTCAACTCGCTTTACGCCTCTCGCGATTGTCAAAATCACAACGGCTAGTCGGACTCGTCCCGGTATTACAGTACCGGCTACTCGTCCGTACCCGTTGTAATTTTGACTGTCGGCGAGGCTATTATAGGCGAGTTAAAATACCCTTACACCCACCTTACTTGATTATTTCTTGGTTTTTTCTTCTTTTTCTAGTTCACGGAAAGCGACTTTGCCAACTTTGGTCTTAGGGAGCTTGTCGCGAAATTCATAGGCAGCCGGTAAAGCGTAGATCGGGATATTGCGCTCTAGTAGTTCCCTAATTTCGCGCTCAATACGTTTCCCGGGCTTATACCCAGGCTTCAAAACTATGAAGGCCTTTGGCACCTGGCCTTTGTAATGATGGTCGATACCAATAACCGTAGAGGTGAGTACCGCCTCGTGTGAATTGATGATAGATTCGAGGTGGGTCGGGTAGATATTGTAGCCAGAAGAAATGATGATTCGCTTCAGGCGCTGCGCGAAGTAAATTAGGCCGTCTTCTCCTAAGTAACCGATATCGCCGGTATGAAGCCAGAGTTTACCATCGTCATGCAGACGGATGGTCTGAGCGGTTTCGGCGTCGTCACCAAGATACCCCATCATCACTAGTGGACCAGAGATACAGATCTCGCCCTCTTCTCCGGCTGGGAGCTCTTTAAAGGTATCGTTTTTGATAATCTTGAAGTCAGTATCTGGCATCGGTACACCGATGATGCCATCGGCGAAGGTGCGCTCGGGCGAGAGGCAGACTGCGCCGGAACCTTCGGTGAGACCATAACCGACGCGAATTTTGGCCTCGGAACCGTGATTTTCTAGGAACTGGTTAACTTTATCTCTTAGCGTTTGATTTAAGGCGTCGCCGCCACAAATAACTGCCGTAACCGACTTAAGGTCTTTGGATTTTAGTTTGGTATTAATCAGCGCCTCAAACAGGGTAGGCACACCAACGATGAAGTTCGGCTCATTTTTCCGAATAATGTCTGCAAACTGTTTGTGAGAAAAAGCAGGAATAAGAATACAGCCCATACCGCGGCAAAGCGGGGTATGGATACAGACCCCAAGACCGAAACAGTGGAACAGAGGTAAAATAGACAAAACTGTAGCTCCGGGCACGACCTGGCGAATCATAGTGGCGTCACAGATAGACTCGGCATTGATATTGAGGTTCGATAGCATAACCGCCTTAGGAGCACCAGTGGTACCTCCGGAATACATGATAACTGCCAGGTCCTCACCGCCACGCTCCTCGTGGTAATTTCCCTGATAGAAGTACGAGTTGGCAATGAAGTCTTCCCAAAGCACCACGCGGCTATCATTGACTGGAAGACGTACCTTCTTGATATGAAGAGTGTTGTACAACTTCTTTTTGAGGAAGCCTAGTCCAGCAGACGGACGAACAACAATAATACGCTCTAGCTGAGCGACGTCACGAAGCTTATAGATTTTATCAAAAACAGCGTCAATTACTAAGACGTACTTAGACTCGGCTACTTTAATGTAATATTCGAGCTCTTTTTCGGAGGAAAGGGGGTGAACCATGTTACAAACGGCTCCGACCATATTTACGGCGTATACCATCGTAATCCCTTCTGGAGTGTTCGGCATACAGATTGTAACTCTATCACCTTCCTTGACGCCATAGTTCTTGAGGGCGCGAGCGGCTTTTTCGATTTTCTTGACGAAATTCTTGAATGTAACCTTATGCCCGTAGTAGCTATAAGCGACATTATCTGGCCATTTCTCGGCCGATTGCATGACCATGTCAACCATAGAACAATCTGGATATTCGATCGTAGAGGGCACACCCTCTTCTTCGTAGTATTCTAACCAAGGTTTAGCTTGGGCTTTTTTCTTCTCTTTTTTCACAAAAAACTCCTTGTGGTAATTATAACATAAATCTGCGAGTTTGAGGAAATTGCCTAGCTGTAGCCAGATTTACAAGTATCCAAATGCCTTTAATATCTTCTTGCCAATTCTTCTCATCTTCATTCTTAACTCTTTATTTCTCCTTTCTTTTTCTTCCCTATCCCCTTCTTGTGGGTTAATTTCTCCAAATCCAAAGGCGTTTAGTGTTTTTTTGCCAAATTCCATTGCTTTTCTTACTCTTGTGGGGAACCAGTTTTCTTTTTCTCTTTTTTCAGCTACCCATTTTTGAACCCAATCCCTATCGTCGTCTATGTCTACGTTTTGCGTTGCTGTATCATTCCCTGTTACACTATCAGTGTGTTGCTTTTTCCCTTCGGCATTTTGTTCGTATAGTCCCTTGACTGCATCCATAACCATTTCTATTTCAAGCTCAGAGATTAGCCCATGCCCGTCCTTCGGAGCGTCAGGGTTTCGATCCAAACGTCCCTGGGCTTTCTCAAGAGCATCTATCCTTTGTACTAGCTGATCATGTATTTGCGGCTCAGATTCAAAGACTATATCTATAATGGTCTTCTGAATATCGCAATCTTCGTAGGCGCTGTCAATACGTTGTTTATAGTCCACTTCCCTTTCGTATGGTTTCTTAGGGAACCTTTCATATACCTTTTTAATAATATTGGAGTACTGTTTATCAGTTAGGCCATCTGCCGGAATTAAGTTCGCAATAATTCTTGAACCGCTTATCCTGGAGATCTTTTCGCAGTATTCTCTTGGAGTTTCTCCTTCATGAAAAGGAACAGAAGAGGTGTACTGATTCGCTTCCTCCATTATCGTTAGATACAATGCACCTCGCTCATCGAGCTGCCGATTTGCCTCATCTATAGTGATTTCATTTTTCTCAATCTTACTAGCAAGATAATCTATATCGTCGTAAAGCTGCAATCCATAATACTCAACTATGGGATTCTTCGGTGTTTGCCGTGACCATTCCTCTATATTTTTTTCAATTTGCTGACTGATTGACTCTATTCTTTCGCCGTTTCGCATATATTCTCCTCTATGTTGTATATTAGCCGATAACGCTTTTTTTTGCAACAAAAAGCCCCACAGCATGTGGGGCTTTTGGTCGGAAGAGGTTACTTCGTGATTGAGAGGGAGATTTTGCGGCCCTCTTTGTCGATGTCTAGGACTTTGAAATTCTTGCGCTCATTTAGGGTGAAGATTTTCTCTGGGTCTACATCGGAGCCTTCGCCAAGCTCAGAAACGTGGACCAAGGCTTCGACAGCTGGACTAATCTGGACGAATGCGCCAAATGGGGTGATTCTAGTGATGGTTCCCTCAACTTTGGAGCCTTTCTTTAGATTGGCAACTTCTGAAATCCAAGGATCTTCTACGAGTTGCTTCATCGATAGAGACAAGCGCTCCTTATCGATGGCGATAATTTTGGCTTCGATTGTGTCGCCAACTTTGACATAGTCAGACGGGTTATTGACTCGTTCCCAGGAAATCTCGGAGATATGAATGAGCCCTTCGATACCGTCTACGTTCACGAAGACACCGAAATCAACTACGCCAGTCACTACACCTTTTACGACGTCACCGACTTTGAGTTCGGCAAAGCGCTCAGCGAGACCGTCTTTAATAGCTTCTTTCTCAGAGAAGATTAGTTTGTTTTCTTTCTTGTTAGCATTTAGAATGCGAGCTTTGATTGGTCGACCGACCAATGAATTGAGACGCTGCAAAATTTCGTCTTTATCGGCGGAGCCGACACGTGGGTAATGCTCTGCAGAGAGCTGTGAAACTGGCATAAAACCGCGGATACCTTCGTATTCCACTAATAGGCCGCCGCGATTAGCATCAAACGGTGTTACCTCGACAATTTCACCACTATCTAGCTTGACTTGAATTTCGTCCCAACCTTTGTCTTTGACAGCCTTTCTGAGCGAGAGTAATACATACCCGTCGTCCATTTCTGACTCAATCACCGAAGTTGTAACCTCATCGCCAACGTTTAAGTTGCGCACAAAGGATGCTTCGCGGCGTGGCACGAGACCAACACCTTGAGGACCTAGGTCGATTAATATTTCGTGTTTTTTAACAGACAACACTGTACCTTCTACGGTGTCTCCTGTCATTGCTTTTTTGAATGAATCTTCATGCTTCTCGAGCAGTTCATCCATTGATATTTTTTTGGCATTTGCCATGATTAATTATTCCTTCCTTTAGACTCATTCATTAGCTTTTGTCTAGCATCCTCCCAGCGGGTCCTGCCGGGTCTTCTCCTCCCCAAAAATTTTGCCAAAGGCAAAACCTTTTGGGGACCCCTCCAGACCCGTCACCCGCTGGTGTAGAGCCGGCCAAAAATTAGTGAATGAGCCTAAATTTAGGTTAATTATAGCAAAAAACCATGCTATAATCAAGGCATGTATTTAGGGATAGACATCGGAGGCACGAAAACCTTAATTGCTTTATTTACAAAGCGGGGGCGGATTATTAAGCGCAAGAAATTCCCCACCCCGCATGGCTCGCAGACTTTTTTACGAAAACTTATTAATGAGCTAGAGCCATTTAAAAAGTACAAAATTCGCTCTATCGCGGTCGCCATCCCGGGGGCTGTACAAAATAATTGTTCAGTCAGGTTTGGGAATCGTCGCGAATGGGGTTGGATTGACGTTTATACCCCAATAAAAGATTTATTCAATTGCCCAATTTGGTTAGAAAATGATGCAAGTTTAGCTACTTTATACGAGGGGTACAATTTGCCCGGCAAGATAATTTTCTTGACCTTTTCAACTGGGCTCGGTGGTGGGATTGTTGAAGGCAATCAGATATTACCGAGTTCGAAGAGTTTCGAACCTGGTCATCTGTTATATGTTTACAATAACAAAGAAAAGGAATGGGAGGATATCGCCGCAGCGAGTGCGATTGAGAAGTTCTATCACGTCGACAGAGCGACCGACCTTCGTGGTAAGGACGTCCTGAAGGATATTGCGAACCGTATTTCTCTAGGGATACCAGATATCGTAAGAGAACACCGCCCAGATATGATGATTTTAGGTGGCCCAATGGGTAAAATCTTCCGACTTTTTGAGCCATACTTACCAAGAGATTTAGGCGTGAAGCTAAGGCGACCAAAACGACCAACCGAATCGGCGATTTATGGTTGCTATATCTATGCTAAAACTAAAGATAAGGCAGGAAGTGAAGTTCCGCCAAATACCACCAAAGACACCCAATAATCCGGCCAACGCCGTAATGGATAACGAGTATCAGGCTTTCGAAATGACAGGAGCGAGCGATTTACGAGATTTAATTATTAAAATCAAGGCAGACTACCCAAATTTTACTTTCAAAACAGGTAGAAAGTTCGCCTTTAGGTATCCTAAGACAATTACGATTGGCCCATCGGAGCCGTTTGACAGCTTGCTGCTTCTACACGAGGTTTCGCACGCACTGCTAGGCCATCGGGATTATTCTAGAGACATCGATAGGGTCAAAATGGAAAGCGAAGCTTGGGAAAAGGCAAAAGAATTGGCAAACCATTACGGCGTGGAGATAGACGAGAATCTGGTTCAAGACGAGCTAGATACATATAGAGAGTGGTTACACCAAAAATCGCGTTGTCCAAAATGTGGACTAACGCGATTTCAGACGCCGGACAGCAAATACCACTGTCCGAGATGCGAGAATTTTGCTTAGGCAGCTTTTTTAGCTGGGCCACGGCGAGAAATACGACCGCCCTTAGCACCAGCGATACGAGCTAACGCAGGGTTAGCGGCAAAACCACCAGTGTGACCATTTTGGCCACCTTTTTTACCAATACGGGCATAGAATTCTTTACCGTATTTTGCTTTGTTTGTAGCAGCAGCCTTCATGCCGCCAGCTTTAGTTCCAGCCATTCTAGAACTCCTTCTGCCCACCAAATACTTAAATTAATGACACACCACCTAATTACGCACCCTATTCGACGGTTTCTGCCTGGTCTTTTCCTCTCCCAAAATTCTTGCTACGCAAGTATTCTGGAAGTCTCCCTCCAGGCCCGTCACTCGTCGATGGGTAGCCTATCAGAGTGAATACCTTAATTATATCATAGCGCTTAACGTTTGTCAATATGCTAATTCTAAAAAATGTGTCGTAATAATGTGAAAAAATCCGAACATTATTTAGCAAAGTTTTTCGCATACTGTGGAAAAACCCTCTGTTAATCCTCAAATAGACCGTGGACACTCAATAAGGTAAAATAGTTAGTGATA
>CAMYWN010000016.1 GCA_947302765.1 uncultured Candidatus Saccharibacteria bacterium | reverse complement strand
ATCCCTGCCATCGGCTCCATCTATTCGAGTTAAAAGCCAGTATCTTGGCGTTTTTTGATATATGATATGATATAAGTAAATAGTGAGGAAAGATGAGAGATTTTGAAAAAATTAGCTTTGAGCAGTTTAGAAAAGATATCAAGGATGATAAAGAGCTATACGAAAGCTATAAGCTCCCGAACAGAGAGTCTACGGCTGCGGCCGGGTATGATTTGTTCTTAGTGGAAAATTTAACGATTGCGCCAAATGAAATTGTGAAAATACCTACAGGCGTCAAGATGCGTTGCGAAAATGATGAAGTATTGTTAATAATCGTAAAAAGCTCAACTGGGTTCAAATATAATATCCGCCTAGTGAACCAGGTGGGAGTGATTGATGCAGATTATTATAATAACAAAGATAATGAAGGCCATATTTTTGTAAAAATTCAGAATGAGGGAGATAAAACCATCACTTTTAGGGCTGGCGAAGCGGTGGCGCAGGGGGTCTTCATTAAATACTTGCTTACAAAAAGTGACAAAGGATCGGACGCTGAGCGAAGATCGACTTACTAACTATTTGGTTCTATGTTTCCTACGAGTGGACTCTTCCGAAATAGTAGACGGCCGAAGTGCGTGCATTAGCTTAGTGCGGGCGTGAGAGGTGAAGATTTTTTCGAGCCAAGATTGCTTGGGGGTTTGATTCTTGGAAGTAAGAATTTCGACAATATCGCCTTGTTCTAACTTTTTGTTCAGGTTACTCATCTTGCCATTAATCTTGACGCCCACCACGTGGTCGCCAATTTCGGAATGTAAGCGATAGGCAAAATCTAGTGGCATAGCACCGTTTGGAAGATCAATAATATCGCCCTTTGGCGTATAGACGAATATTTTGTCGGCGAAAAGATTGAGCTTGAGTTTTTTGAGATCGATTTTTTTGCCCTCGCGGAGCTTGGCAGCCGCCATCTGAAGCTCTGTAATCCAGAGAAGGTTGGTGGGGAGATGCTTGATCTTTCCCTGTTTGTAATTCTCGGTAACTTTTTGCTCGTTGTAGTAGAAACTGGCGGCCAACCCCCGTTCGGCATATTCGTGCATTTCTTTAGTGCGGATTTGGAACTCAACAATATGTTTATCCTTAGTAATCACTGTAGTGTGGAGCGACTGGTAACCGTTTTGCTTCGGCATAGCAATATAATCTTTGATACGACCATTCATGGGCATATAAAGGGAGTGGATGATACCGAGGGCGAGGTAACAATCGGTAATGTCGTCTACAATGATACGAAGAGCGGTCAAATCATAGATTTCGTTGATATTTTGGTTATGCTTGGCGAGTTTTCTGTGAAGCGAGTAAACTGACTTCACGCGACCAGATACCTCGGCCGTGATTTTTTCTCTTTTAAGAGCCTCCATAACCTCTTGTTTGATCTTCTTCAGTGATTGTTCGGCGGATTTGTTGCGTTTCTCAATTAGCGTCTCAAGCTCCTCAAAACGACGTGGGTCGACATACTTAAAAGCAAGGTCTGCCATCTCTACACGAAGACGCCCCATATTAAGCCGGTCAGCGAGTGGCGCAAATACTTCCAGGGTTTCCTTAGCAATCTTCTTTTGCTTTTCAGGCGGGAGAGCAGATAAGGTGCGGATATTATGTAGTCTGTCGGCTAACTTAATAATTAGAACTCTGATATCATCGCCGAGCGCAATCATGAGACGCAGAAAATTATCCTTCGTGGACGGAAGATAGGTGTCGATGTCGCGCATGCCGCGACGAGCAGTGGATAACTTCGTGACGCCGTCCACTAGAAAGGCGACCGAATTGCCGAATTCGTTACGGATATCTTCTAGTGTTAAGTCGGTGTCTTCCACCGTATCGTGCAAGACGCCGGCAATGACAGTATCCTCATCCATTCCCCATTCTTCAAGAATCTTCTTTACGGCTAGGGGGTGAACAATATAAGGCTCACCGGTCTTGCGAAATTGACCAGAGTGAGCCTTTTTGGCCATTGTAATGGCTTTTTTTAGGCGGTCTGATTCGGCATCTGCTCTGGGTGACATTTTAGGCCACTAACTTAGATGTTTTGTTTTTCTTGTGCTTCTTGACAATGTGGACAACCGTAAAGATGATGGCGGCCAAAGTTGCAAAGACGAGTGCCATGAACCAAATCGGGCAAATAATTACGGTCTTTTCAACAACGCTAGGGGTGCTACCCATATAGTGAATCGTTTGACTAACTTTAACCACTCCTAGTGCAGGAAGATTATTGACTTCGCGCTCTATGTAACGCGTCGTTTCTGGCATAATAAGCTCGGAGTACTGGCCAGTATCTTCCTCGGTAGGCAAAATTTGGCGGCCACTAAAGAAATCTGATACAGTAATAGTAAACGAGGCGTCTTCATGAACGTTGCCCTCGTTTTTAATGAGAGCACCCAGAGTAGCCGGTGGATTAGTAATAAACCCTGGAACATCGTTCCCCAATATTTCACCCCTTCGCTCGATGGGACCCGTGACCGTACCATAAATGACGCTTGCCATTTCGAGAACGTTTTGAACCGCTACACCACTACTATTACTAGCGCTAGCATTAGAAGAGACGGCTATGGTGGCATACTGCCCGCCCACCGTGGCATCTTCTGGAACGTCGATTGTAAATTTAACTTCTTTTGCTTCGTTTGGTTTGACTTCTCCCGTAGGTTCTGCTATCTTGATCCACTTCGAGATAGATGTCCTGGCAGACTCATGCTCTAAATCTGCAGTATAACTCTCACCAACTACACCATATGGCGTAACGGAGACTTTGTAAGAAAAATTCTCTGTAGCATCGGCAGGATTAACGATTTTAATTGAGCCCTCAGTGACTTCACCGGGCGTAAGAGTAAAACGCTGACTCATCGGCAAGAGCGTAAATGTATTATTCATGATTTCCTCCACTTTCCATTATACGTATTATAACAAAGATTATTCGACTGACAAAATTTTGGCCGTACCCAGTTCTAGTTTCAACAGGCGCTGATTTTTGGAGCCGCGATAGCGTAAACTTAAGTCACGCTGACTTAAAATGAATGGGCCGTCAATAAGCGCGTCTAGAGATTTAAGTAGTTCCCATGGAGCGCCGCCATATTCCTTAATAATTTCGTAGGTGAACCCAGAGAAACTCCAAACATTCCAGCCAAGCTCGGCGCGCACCCAGTCGGCGATTTCTTTGCAAGCTTTGGCCTGTACGAAGGGCTCGCCACCGCAGAAAGTGAGGCCAGCCTGACCGCGAAATTCTTTCAAGCGTTTTTTGATTTCGTCAATCTCAATTAAAAACCCTGCTTCATAATCCCAAGTCTCTGGATTCTGGCATCCCTTGCAATGGTTGGGGCATCCTTGAGTCCAGAGGACAGCACGGAGCCCGTCGCCATTGACGATGTTGTCATGCTCGAGCGGACCGCTTAGGCGGATGAAGCCGGCTGGCGTTTCGAGCTGTTTTGCAATCTTACCTAGTGATATTTTATGATAGTCCATATTGTCTTCTTCTGGGCGGGTCCTGCCGGCTCTTCTCCTCCCCCAAAATCGACTGCGATTTTGGGGGTCCCCCTCCAGAGCCGTCACCCGCCCATATAATACATACTATTAAACATCTCCCTTGGCGCAGGAGCAAACCTTTTCGAATGGGAGATCGCCTTCGAGGCGGCCACAGTGTGGGCAGCGGTCGCCCGTGATGATACCGGAGAAGCCACAGACAGGATCGCGGTCTACTGGGTGGTTGACGGAACCGTAGCCAATACCTTCATCGTGCATCTTACGAATTACAGACTCAAAAGCGGCAATATTCTGCGATGGGTCACCATCTAGCTCGATGTAGGTAATATGGCCGGCGTTACAAAGATTATGGTAAGGGGCTTCGATTTCGATTTTTTCGAAGGCAGAAATTGGGTAGTAAACTGGGACGTGGAAGGAATTGGTGTAGAATTCCCTATCGGTGACACCCTTGATTTTACCGTATTCTTTGCGGTCCATCTTAGTAAAGCGGCCGGCGATACCCTCGGCTGGAGTAGCTAGGAGGCTAAAGTTGAGTTTATACTTCTTGCAGTAGGCATCGCATTTTTCACGCATATGAGTAACAATGTCAAGACCGAGTTCGCGAGCATCCTCGTCTTCGCCGTGGTGCTTACCAGTCATGGCGACGAGAGTCTCGGCCAGACCGATAAAGCCAATCGACAAAGTACCATGCTTAATAACATCCCTCAGAGTGTCGTTTGGCCCGAGTTTCTCGGAACCCATCCAGTTCCCTTGCCCCATAAGGAATGGGAAGTTACGCACGTGTTGGTTGGCTTGAAAATCAAAGCGATCAAGTAGCTCGTCTTTTACGAGGTCTAGCTTTTCGTCAAGCTCTTTGTAGAATCCGTCCCAATCAGCTTCTTTGCGGTCACCTAGACAAATACCATGCTTAATTCCGATACGGACGAGGTTAATGGTAGTGAATGAAAGATTACCACGCCCAGTCACGATACCGTCAGACTCTGGGAAGACAGAGGCGAAAACCCGAGTACGGCAACCCATGGTAGCAATTTCAGTGCGATAATCGCCTTTCTTGTAGTACTTAAGATTATATGGCGCATCAATGAAGCAGAAGTTCGGGAAGAGACGCTTGGCGGAAACTTCCATGGATTTTTTGAAGAGATCGTAGTTAGGATCGTCCGGATTATAGTTGACACCTTCTTTGACTTTAAAAATAGAAATTGGAAAGATCGGAGTTTCACCTTTGCCGAGACCGTTTTCGGTGGCTTCTAGTAAGTATTTGCTAACGAGGCGGCCAGCTGGGGTAGTGTCGGTACCAAAGTTAATACTCGTGAATGGCACCTGAGCGCCAGCGCGCGAATGCATAGTGTTGAGATTATGAATGAAGCCTTCCATGGCTTGGAAAGTTTCGCGTTCAACATCCTCATTGGATGTTTCGATAACCTCCTTGGGCCATTTAGCTTTTTTGAGTTTGTCGTCGTCACCATATTCGTAGTCATCCTTAACTTCTAGGTCGAGGTGCTTGCCGGTGAATTTGTTATATTTCTTGAGATTACGCCTCAAGGCTTTGCGGAATGATTTATTGACGCCTGGGGCCATAGCATAGTCGAAGTTCGGGATGGATTGACCACCATGCTGTTCGTTCTGGTTGGCCTGTAAGAGAATAGCGGCAAGAGCGCCATAAGAACCAATAGAATTTGGCGTACGAAGATGGCCGTGACCGGTGTTGAAACCACCGTTTTCGAACATCACGAACGGGTCGGATTGGCAACAAGTCAGAGTACCAGTAGCGTAAAAATCTAGATCATGAATATGGATGTCGCCATTGTCGTGCGCGGCGGCGATATCTGGGCGAAGCAGTAAGGTCTTTGCGAAGAACTTAGAGCCCTCGGCGCCAAACTGAAGCATTTTACCCATGGCAGAGTTGCCATCGACGTTAGCATTACTACGCTTAACGTCAGAATCTTCCGAAGCGTCGGCGTGAGAAATGGTGCGGTAGATATTCATTAGGTCAGATTTTGCCTCACGGCGACGGGAACGTTCTTGGCGATACTGAATATATTCGCGGGCGGTCTTTTTGAAACTGGATTCCATTAAGACTTCTTCCACGATGTCTTGGATTTGTTCAACGTGTGGAGTACGTGCAGTAATTTCCTTTTCGGCGCGGGCTAGAACTTTGTCCGCGAGAGCTTTGGCGCGATCGTGTTTGAATTCTTCCGTGACGAGACCAGCTTTAGCGATGGCCTCGGTAATTTTCTCGGGATCAAACTTTACGATTTTACCATCCCTTTTGACAATTCTTTTGAACATAAAATACCTCCTTCAAATTTTGTTCATTCGAATTTATATTTTGACGATGATGACGCTACCGCTGCTCAAGACGAAGACTTACATTCGCACCTAATTCACCTTGTCTGACGCTAGATATAGTGTCTTATAGATAGTATATACCACTAAATATGGAATTGCAAGAGTTTTTATGCTTATTTTTATATAAGTCGATTCGCTTCTTTTTGTGGCCATGCGGACAGATTTACACTGATCCAGATAAGCTCCTAGAAGATGTTATAATGGAAAATGAGTTATAAAGGAAAAAGATGAAGTTCTATTTGTCATCATATAAGGTCGGTAGTAAAACCAATGAGCTAAAAAAGTGGATTAGTTGCCACGGCAACAAAATCTGTCTGATACCCAACTCGAGGGATATATATCCCGATAGCGAGCGGAAGACAAACGGGATTCTGTCGGACGCTAATGAACTAAAGAATCTAGGTTTCGATGTGACGATAGTTTCGTTAAAAGAATACTTTGGCGACAAGGATGGACTAATTAACGCACTAAAGCCGTTCAATGCTTTTTATGTAATCGGCGGAAATACCTTCGCGCTGAGGCAGGCTATGTACTTAAGTGGCTTCGATCGGTATTTAGAATCTATAGAGGATAACCCAGATTATTTATATGCGGGATATAGTGCTGGGATATGTGTACTCGCCAAAGACCTCCACGGACTAGATGTTTGTGACAAGCCGGATATTAACCCATACGGTATAGATACCATATGGGAAGGCCTGGGGTACTTTGATTTTATTTTTCTACCGCATTATAAGTCAAATCATAAAGAAACCAAATTAATTGACGACTCCGTTAATTACTGCGAGAAAAAAGGTATTAAGTATAAAACTTTGAGTGATGGGGACGTGTTTTTGTGGGAGAGTACGGGTAACAATCGAGATTACTCTTCCCTGCGACTTGGTACAACGATATAATAGAGTTTACGATCTTTTTTCTGCGATAAAGATTACAGGGGTTTGTTTGCGCTAGAAGCGCAAACAATTCGTAGGGCGTCGGTTCGAAAAGTCCCAAATGCATTTGGGATTTTTACTCACCCCCTACTACGAGCGAACCTACGGTTCGCCACCTGATAATACCGTTATAGAAAATACCCAACCGGATGGTTGGGTATTTTCTATGGTGGGGATTACAGGGGTCGAACCTGTGACCTTACGAATGTGAATCGTACGCTCTAGCCAACTGAGCTAAATCCCCATCAATGTATTATCACCACTATTATTATTGAACGGGTCCTGCCGCCGCAGCTTCCCCCACCCTCGCAAGAGCTCGGGCGGGGGTCCCCCCAGCGGCGTCACCCGTTCACACTCATAATAGTATGGTATAATTATACCATGGATTTAGAGAAGTTGGAAGAAGAACTCTCACAGATTGAGGAGTTTTTGGCGCAGCCTGACGCGTATGCCGATGCGGAGTTTGCTAGTAAGTCTAAGCGCGCGAATACACTACGAGAAATCTTGGATTTAGACAAGAAGATTGCCCAGCTTAAGAGCAATTTAGATGAGGCTAATTCCCTGCTTAATGACCCGGAGCTTGGTGAAATGGCGCAGGAAGACGCGGAAAATCTGAAGAAAACTATTGAGGAGGATGAAGCTAGATTAGAGGAATTACTAATCCCGCGAAACCCAGAGGATGACAAACCGGCTATTATCGAGATACGGGCAGGCGCGGGAGGCGACGAAGCTTCGCTGTTTGCGGGGGAGCTCTATCGAATGTATCTCAGATATGCAGAGCGCCACGGGCTGAAATCGGAATTAATCTCGGAAAACCTCAACGAAGCTGGCGGAACGAAAGAGGTCATCTTTAAAATCTCCGGCGACGACGCATACGGACAGTTAAAGTTCGAAGGGGGCGTACATAGAGTCCAGAGAGTACCAGTGACAGAATCACAGGGGCGAATTCATACTTCCACAGTGACGGTGGCTGTACTACCTGAAGCGAGCGAATCGGACCTGGAAATTAAGCAAGAGGATTTAAGAATTGATATTTATCGTTCGGGCGGACACGGTGGACAGGGTGTAAACACGACCGATTCGGCTGTACGCATTACGCACTTACCTACTGGGATTGTAGTCGCAATGCAGGATGAGCGAAGCCAGCAACAAAATAGAATCAAAGCAATGAATGTGCTGAGGACGAGGCTGCTCGAAAAGAAAAAAGAAGAAGAGCGCAAAAATGCCTCGGAGGCAAGGAAGTCCCTAATTGGAACTGGAGACAGGAGCGAGAAGATTCGTACCTATAACTTCCCACAGGATAGAATTACCGATCACAGGATTCATTACTCGCGTTCTAATCTGCCAGCAGCGATGAATGGTGATATTGATGATATTGTTACTGAACTAGTCAAACATGAGCGAGGATTATCAAGTCAGTAATATGTCTCTCGATTCTTTTGACTAAGTCTTGTCTGGATTTGACTATCTAAAAGCTTAGCGTTCGGTCAACCAAGTTATACCATTAAGAAAGATTGAATACATGACAACAGAAACATCATTTAGCGATGGACCCGCTGTCTACCAGAAGGGGTTGGCGGACTTTTATGGACGGGAGTTCATTGTGAATCCTAACGTCTTGATTCCCCGCCCCGAGACGGAGGCAATTGTTGACATGGTCCTAAATCTGCTCGGAAAACCGTACCTACCGGGTGTGAAACCTAGCGAGGCCCGACTGGCGCAGAATGCAAAAATAATGGAGATTGGGACCGGGAGCGGATGCATTGCGATTACGTTAAAACTTGAGGCGCCAAAACTAGACATCGTTGCTACAGACATTTCCGATATGGCGCTAGAAGTCGCTCGAGCCAACACGAAAAAGTACGGCGTGAACATCAGGCTACGAAAAGCGGATTTAATGGATGGAGTTACCGAGCAATTTGATCTAATGATCGCTAACCTTCCCTACGTAGATGAGGATTGGGATTGGGTGGATAAAAAGGCCTTATCCTACGAGCCGAGCCTGGCGCTTTACGCTGAAGACCATGGACTAAAGCTAATTTTTCGACTAATAGAACAGGCTGGGGAGCGAAGGGTCCCTAGCCTGATTCTCGAAGCTGACCCGTGTCAACACGACGATATCGTAAATTTTGCCGCTAAGCAGGGTTACTCATTAATAGAAAAACGCGGGTTCGCCTTGCTACTAGCTTAGCCAAAAATTCATGTCCACTACTTAGTCGGGTAGCCACCTAGGGTAGCATTGATGGCGATTTCGTTCCCTTCCCTAATAACGGTTAGCTGAACAGTGTCACCTGGCTTATACTCACCTATTAGACTAGAAAGTGAGCCGGCGGAGCCAACTTTGGTACCGTTAACCGCGGTAATGATATCTTTATCTTTAATGCCTGCTTTGGCGGCTGGACCATCTTTGGAAACCGCGGTATAGGCGGACGGACTATAAACATAGGCGCCGGAGTTGACGGGAAGATTGTATGCTTTAGCAGCTTCTGGTGTAATCTCGACCGAATAGACACCAAGATATGTGCGTTCGGCTTTGCCAGTCTCGATAAGTTGTTTTAGCATACCTTTGGCGCTAGAAATAGGAATAGCGAAGCCCATGTTTTCGGCACTTGTACTGGTGGCGGTATTGATACCAATGACTTCCCCCGCAGCGTTCACTAGTGGGCCGCCAGAGTTGCCAGAGTTAATTGCGGCGTCGGTCTGAATCATATCAGAGAGAGTTTCAGCATTACGTCCACTACCGTCTGAGGCTGTTACAGAACGCCCAGTGCCGGAAATAATACCTGCCGTGACAGTGTTCTGATATTCGCCGAGCGCGTTACCAATAGCAATGACTTGTTGCCCCACGTTAATCGTCTTGGAATCACCTAGTGTAGCTTGGGCTAAATCCGAAACATCTTTAATCTTGAGAAATGCTACATCATTGAGCGGGTCGGTAGCAACGACTTCGACGTCTTCATATGTAGTGCCGTCGTCTAGGATGACGGAAACACGCGAAGCGCCGTTAATCACGTGCTTATTGGTAAGAATGTAGCCGTCCGAGGTGACGATGATCCCTGTCCCTGCAGCCGAGGACTCGTGGTTTTGCCCGAAGAAATCGGTAGCTTGGGTAGAAGTAACGATTGAAACTACACTTTTTGAAACTTTGTCGGCAATATCCGCAATTGATCCTTCAGTGAAGTTGGCGGAATTGCCATCATTGCCACTCGATAAGAACGTGATCGGGGTTGAAACTTTGCCGACCGCAACGAGTCCAGACACCATCCCAACCGTACCAAGTATGAGCGCGATGCTAGAAATGAGGATTGCCGCACCGTTTCTCGATGCTGGCTTCGCAACTTGGGTAGCATCTTTAGCTGCCACTTTGGCGGCGGACTGTTTGCTCGTCTCCTCGGCCATCTTTTTTGTGTTTGCGTCAGAAAGCTGACTATTCTCTTCTTGCATTTACCTCCTTTATTTAAATATTAAATCTTGGGTCACTAAACCATAGAACAATAATACATATCAGGACTACTCCGAAGACGACTGGGGTAAGAATATGTTTGAACCGGAAATCGTCCTGATATTTGATCATGGCTTGGCGAGCATAATTATAAACGAACGCAAAGATGGTAAGAATAATGGCAAGCTGAGGGATTCTTATGCCGGTACTACCAAAAGTGTAGACGATGGCCCAGGCATGGCAAAGCCAGGCGATTTCCGAGAAAATCAGTCCGCAAACCAGTGACGTCAAAGTAAAATCACGATCGTTACTCTGAGAAAGGACATGTCGGCTGGCTGCATAGCCGATTAAGAATGCGAGCAGGACGCTGACAATCGGGTCGAGGTTGGCCGATATAATTACGGATGCGGAAATACCGAAAAACACTGCGAATAGCGACTGAACTAGTGTGGCAGGTTCAGATGACAAAGGTTTGATGAAGATGAGCCATACTGAGTAGAAAATCATTAGTAGGATATGTATAACTAGAAATGAGGCGCCAGCGTAATAAGCTAAAAGCACAATACTGATGCCAATAATTAAATCAACAAGATTGGACTTAAGGTTAAGAAAGAAGTATCTAGCACGCACTGCAAACACGCGCCACTTCGAGGCGAGCACTAAAATAATGCCTAGTATTGGGCTATTTGAGAACACCGTAATTAGAACTGCTCCGATACCTAGAAGAAGGTTTAACAAGACGTGCACCATGGAGCTAACGATGTTACGAGATTTTCTCACAAACACAAAATCAGCCATATACATATATTATACCAAATATTTGAAACAAAGCTTAAAAATGATATAATCTATGTTATGGAGCCAACTTTTTTTCAGAAACATCCACTACTAAAAGATTTACTCGGACTTGCGGGTTTTATTACTGCAATTATTGTTGGCACTATGTTCTTAAATACGTATGTTTATCGTTCTTACAATGTAGTAGGTAGCAGTATGGAGAATACTTTACACGATGAGGACCGGGTGATAGTAAATCGGGCGGCGGTTTCGGTAGCACACTTTTTGGGCCAGGATTATATTCCTGAGCGAGGTCAGATTATCGTCTTTCTCAACGAGGACGAGCAAAAAGTAAAGGAATACAAAGCGCAAGGTGTCGCTCACCCGATGACGTGTTCGGTGCCAGCTAATGTAACAGATCAGTTTATTATCAAGCGAGTGATTGCGTTTCCGGGTGAAAGAGTAGTGGTGAAGGATGGAGTGCTAAAAGTTTATAACGATGAGCATCCAGATGGTTTTGTATATGATGACGAGTGGAGGACGTCTGAAACGGATGGGCCGAAGCAACAGACTTCTGGAGAGGTAGATATGACCGTGCCAGAAGGAGAGTTATTCGTCTCGGGCGATAATCGCGAGGGTTCGCATTCGTGGGACTCTAGAAATGGGTTAGGTACGATTCCGTTTTGTAGAATCGTCGGGCCAGTAGCGCTTAGACTCTTCCCTTTTGATCGGATTCGCACGTTCTGATATTTAATTATTAGCTAAGTTTTTTTAGTAAATCTTTTAGAGCGGATTCAGTTTTGCAACGGAAAGTAAGGCTGCGGCCACTAATTTTGACGATGGCAGAGTATTTGGCCGAAAGAGCGTCCTCGTCTTTACGATATTGGTATTGCTTGATGATGGCAGCGGAAGATTGTTTCTTGTTCTCAGAGAAATAGCGTTCGACTCTACGCGAAGTCCAGCCTTCGTCGATAATTTTTGGGAGGATTTTTTTAATGACTTTCTCATCGCGATTAACGAGCGGGCGCATTACGCCTTCAGAAAGCTTCTCCTTGACCATGATTTTCTTGACGTCTTCTGGTAGGTTAAGTAGACGCAGAGTATTCTGGATAGCTTGTTCGCTTTTGCCGACCTTGGTGGCGATCTCGCCGGCGCTGAGATTGAATTGGGACTTTAGTTTAGCGTAGGCAGTAGCGAGCTCAATCGCGTTAAGATCCTCGCGCTGAGCGTTTTCGATAATAGAAAGTTCAAGACGGTTTTGCGAATCTAGAGTACGAATGACGGCGGGGATTTTGTCAAGGCCTGCTATTTTGGCGGCACGCCAGCGGCGCTCACCGGCAACGATTTTGTATTTGCCGTCTTCTTTTGTGACGACAATGGGTTGAAGCACGCCATGTTCTTTAATGGAAGCAGCAAGCGCGTTAATCGCTTCTTCGCTAAACTCGCGGCGAGGTTGGTCTTCGTCACGGATAATATCTTCTATCTTTAGTTCCCTGTATTGACTTTCTTTCTTATCCTCTGCTGACGTAGGGTCGAACTCGTCATCGATAAGCTCAGTAGGGATTAATGATTCAAAACTTCGGCCTAGACCTTTCATTTGGTTCTTTCCTCCAATTCTCTTGTAAATTCTTTGTAAGCTTTGGCACCTTTACTAAATTTATCGTAGGCACCAACTGGGACACCGTGAGACGGGGCCTCGGCGACACGGACATTGCGCGGAATAGCAGTTTTAAAGGTGAGTTGCTTGAAGTATTTTTTGATTTCATTGTAGACCTGTGCAGATAGGCTGGTACGTTTGTCGTACATCGTAGCTAGAACACCAAGAAGCCGGAGGTTGGGATTTGCCTGCTTCATCACAAGTTTCATGGATTCTAGGAGCTGAGCAACGCCCTCTAAGGCATAAAACTCAGTTTGAACTGGAAGTAGTAAATAGTGCGAGGCAATCATACCATTGACTGTAAGGAGACTAAGCGAAGGTGGAAGGTCGATAATGATGTAATCGTAATTCCCTTCTATGCGACTAATCGCGTCACGAAGACGAGTGAATTTCCTCGGCTGAGTAGTAATCTCGACCTCAGCATTAGCGAGCTCAGGAGTAGTGGGAGCGAGGTCAAAATTCTTGTATTTGGTTGGACGGATGACTTGCTCAATCATAGCAGTCTTTAATAAAACATCCGTCATAGTGGGGCCGAAATTGTCTTGGTTTTTCTCAATACCGAGACCAGAAGTGGCGTTGCCCTGAGGATCAAAATCAATAAGTAGGGTCTTAAACTTGTCTTTCGCGAGATAATAGCCGAGATTGACTGCCGTAGTGGTCTTGCCTACGCCGCCTTTTTGGTTTGTTACACAGATTATCCTCGCCATAATACTTAAGA
>CAMYWN010000015.1 GCA_947302765.1 uncultured Candidatus Saccharibacteria bacterium | reverse complement strand
TCTTAAATTCGTCGACGAGGAAGTTGACGATAATGTTGTCGAAATCTTCACCGCCGAGGTGAGTATCGCCATTGGTAGACATTACTTCGAAGACGCCATCGCCGAGCTCTAGGATGGAGACGTCGAAAGTACCACCACCAAGGTCGAATACGGCGATTTTCTCGTCTTTTTTAGACTCAAGGCCGTAGGCCAATGCAGCGGCGGTAGGCTCATTAATAATACGTTTAACTTCAAGACCAGCGATTTTACCGGCGTCCTTGGTTGCCTGGCGCTGAGAATCGTCGAAGTAGGCTGGGACAGTAATAATGGCTTCCGTGACTGGCTCGCCGAGGAAAGCTTCGGCGTCGGCTTTGATTTTAGATAGAATCATAGCAGAGATTTCTTCTGGAGTGTATTCTTTGCCGTCCATTTCGACAGCTACGCCGTTACCTTTTTTGACGATTTTGTATGGACTGATTTCTTTGTCGCGCTCGACTTCTTTGTCGGTGAATTTGCGACCGATGAGGCGCTTGATGCCATAGATAGTGTTCTTGGGATTCGTCACTCTCTGTCTCTGAGCGACCTTACCTACTAGTCTTTCGCCTTTTTTGGTGACAGCGACTACTGATGGAGTAGTGCGGTCGCCTTCGGCGTTTGTAATAACTTCTGGTTTGCCGGCAACCATGTAAGCGAAGGCGCTGTTGGTGGTGCCGAGATCGATACCGATTATCTTACTCATTTTTCCTCACTTTCTTTAATTTGTCGTTGGCACTCGTGTATGGTGAGTGCTAATTGTTATCTATTGTAGCGCGTTGGCACTCGTTTGTCAAGACTGCTAATTAGGATTATTATGTATTGTAGATCTAATTAAGTTAAAAAAGCCGCAATTATCTGCGGCTCTCCTTTAGATGTATTTTGGAGATAATAGATCTGGTGTTGGGAAGAGATCGTGTACCTTGGTAATTGTCTCTCGGCCGGGATGTAAGATAATATGTGGTACTTGTCTTTGTCTCGCAGCTATTATGTCGTCGCTCGATGCTTTTCCGATACTAATGACGACTGCTGGAAGCAACGTGGATGTTATTATTCTAGGGCCAACGTATTGCTTTGTTTTGGACTCGATGGAGACTTGGCAATAGGTTTCTTTCTTTCTGGCCGCCTCACACAGGTCTTCGATATCGTATAATTCTTCTGGCATTTCGGCTAGATCCAACCGATTTTTTGCGTAAGCTTGAGTGTTGCCGTCCTCGGAATAGATATATCCTATCATGGATGGCTTAACCCCATTGTAATAGCCGTAAAGAACGCGACCGGGGAAGTGAGAAAGGTTTTTTTCTGTTAGAATAGTAAAACTGAGGTACTTTCTACGTTCTGCCGTCTCTTCTATCGTCTCGTTCTCCCAATTTGTTCTGACTCGGGCCAGAATATAGAATTGTTCACGGTCGCAGTAGATGTGGTATGTTTTGCCTGCTTTGAGTTCAGTAAAATCTCTTAAGTTGTCGACAATTGATTTACAAGCATAAGAGCGGCATGTCGAGTAGAGTTGTTCTAGGGCTTTTCTGTCATCTTTGTTCTGAGCCTTTGGAATGTTATGTTTTTTGATATAGGATGAGTTATTAATGAGGTAGATGAGTTCATCATCGGTTAGTTGGCTAGCTATGTTCATTTCTTATCTCCTTTTAAGGTGCGATATTCTGAGTTACTTAGTATATTATAATATATTTTAACCGTTTATGCAAGTTTCAGTGAGAATTTGATAGAGGGAACTGGTGGCGGGGATTGACGGATGGCATTGGTGGTTTATTTGAGTTTTTGAGGGGTTAGGGTATAATATGAGGTATGGCAATAGAGAGGTTGGTGGAGCCGACGATGGCTCACGGAGATATGGAAGAGGAGAAGATTGAAATTAGTCTTCGGCCGGTGACTTTTGATGAGTATATTGGGCAGGAGCATTTGAAGAATAATATTCGACTGGCGATTGAAGCAGTGAAGAAGCGGGCGGATGGCTCGACGCTCGACCACGTGTTATTATATGGTCCGCCGGGGCTTGGAAAAACGACGATGGCGGGGGTGATCGCACATGAACTTTCGGCATCGCTGCGGGTGACATCGGGGCCGGCGATCGAGCGAGCGGGAGATCTTGCCTCGATTTTGACGAATTTGAAAGATGGCGATGTGCTGTTTATTGACGAAATTCATCGGCTACGTAGGGCGGTCGAAGAGGTGCTATATTCGGCGATGGAGGATTATAAACTCGATATTGTGATAGGGAAGGGGCCAGCGGCGCGGAGTGTGAGGCTAGATTTACCGCATTTTACCGTAATTGGTGCGACGACTAGGACTGGGTCTCTAGCGGGGCCTCTTAGAGATAGGTTTGGGATAATTCATCGATTGGAATACTACAAAGAGCCGGAAATTGAGCAGATTATTAACCGGACGGCGGGGATTTTGAAAACGAAGATTGAGCCAGAGGCGACGAAGTTGCTTGCGACGAGGTCTAGGTTGACGCCGAGGATTGCAAATAGGATTTTTAAGCGGGTGAGAGATTATGCGGATGTGAATGGGGATGGAATTATTGATACGGTGACGGCTGAGGGGGCTCTTGATTTGATGGAGATAGATTTTCTTGGGCTGGATCCGGCGGATAGAAATATGCTAAGGCTGATGTATGAGAATTATGGAGAAAGGCCGGTGGGGCTTGCAACAATTGCGGCGCTGACGGGGGACGAAGCGGCGACGATAGAAGACTTCTATGAGCCGTATTTGATGCAGATGGGGCTTTTGGCGCGGACGCCTAAGGGAAGAATTGTGACGGAAAAGGGAAGGCAGCATTTACAAAAGGCCAAAAATGGGTTATAATTGTGTAAAGGAGAAGATATGGATGAATCTTTAGCAAAAATTCGTCACGAGAGGAGCGTAAAGGACTTTCCTGGGCTGAGGCTCGAAGAGGACGAATATGTGGAATTCTTTTTTAGGCGGGCGAGAGTTTGCCTAATGGCGATATGGGGCGGAGCTTTTCTTAGCGTAGTGGCGATACTATTAGGTTTTTTGTTAGTGCTTTTGGGGCAGTCGCAGTTAGATGAGATGGGCTTGAATTTTATGAATATTGTGCTCTTTTCTTTGCTTGCTGCTGTGGTGATTATACTTCTATTTGCATTGAAGATATATTACGGAAACAAGCTGTTCGTGACCAATAGAAAAGTAATCCAGATGGTGATGATTTCGCCAATTGCGACGTCGATTAATATTATTGATTTGTTTTCGATTGAAGACGCGAGCTTTAGGCAAGATAGTTTGCTGCAGAAGATGTTCCATTTTGGAACGCTTAGATTAGCAACGGTAGGCGATGAAACAACTTACACATTCCCTTACTCCGATATTCGGCCTGAGGAGCTGAAGGCGGTGACCGATTTGATTTCTAACGCAAAAAAGATAAGTAAGGCGTCGGGAGAATAATCAAACTAATTTGGGGGTGGGTATGTATTGCTTTGGTTGAGTGTTATTGTCGGTTTGACATCATAGTGTTAGATAAAGATTTGTCGTCTTTTGCGTAAGTGTTTTCTGTTTGGTCATGAATTGCGATGTATTTTGCGTAAGTGTTTTCTTTTTGGTTATGAATTGCGATTGTATTTTGCGTAAGTGTTTTCTTTTTCGAGATAAGCTTTTAGGACATATTCTTTACATTTGCCTTCTTTACAATTGGCGGCTTCATAGAAATAAGAGCCTTGAGGATTACCTAGATTGTAGCCTAATGGATCAGTCCAGAGAGCTGGATCGATAACTTTGATATTGTCTTCGGAGATGAATTCTGGGTAATAGCCATGTTCCTTATAGAAGCTCTCTTCTAGAGCATAGTACATCGCATTTATAGCGGTTTTGCGTTGCTTGTCGCGCTCCATGGCGTCAATATTGGATTTTTGAATGAAAAAGACAATTAAAAGCAATGTTGCAAAACAGGAAACGATGATGATTTCTAAAACGGTGAAGCCTTTTTTTGTATTCATGCTTTTATTATAGCATAGTTTTATGGTATAATGGGCGGAGTTGGTACCGTAGCTCAGCTGGTTAGAGCGTGGGACTCATAAGCCCGAGGTCGGTGGTTCAATCCCACCCGGTACCACCATTCGAGATAAAAGCCGCCATCTTGGCGTTTTTTCTTGCTCGCTCATCCATAAGATGCGCTTCGCAAGAAGAAAACACCAATCTGACGGCTTTTATTCTCGAATGGGAACTATAACCTTGCTTCGACTGAAGAAAACACCCTTCTGAACGTTTTTAGTTATGTCTGGAATTCGGGTTGTAGGTTGTAAGATTAGAGTCTTGCTTTTAATTGGATAGGGCGTGTCTGATTTGGGACTTTTCTTCGTCGCTGAGTTGCCAAACCCATTCGCAGTGCGATAGGGTTGGTTTCCAGTCTAATGATAATTCGGATAAGTCTGGTGCAGTGAAGTCTTCGCGGCTAATTGTGGCGTCGCCCCACTCAGTGGCGAAGCTATTGTAACGTTTGATGCGTTCTTCAATGCAACCTTCAATTAAATTGATAGCTTCTTGATAGATAAGCGTTAGTGGCTGGTCGCTGGCTAGCTGGCTCCTTTTGATACGAACGGATTGATACCAGGCTTTCAAGGTAACTAATTCGTGAATGTAGGCAAGGTTTCTTTCTCGTTTGCGAGTGCGGTGGTTGTCGGAGGGTCTTGAGGTCTGGTGGTTAAATGGTCGATTGAGTTCTGGAGCAGTGGAACCATACATGGTCTCGGGCGGAACGTCGCGACGAATGGTCTGACCGGCGATAGTCGTGGCGCCAAAGCCGACTTGGCAGGGACCGACGATGCCGCTTACTCCGCCGAGAAAAATTGGTGGTTGGTCCATTAGTACTCCATTTGCAACGTCGCCAAATAGTGAGGCGGTAGCTTTGTCTCCACTTTTGCCCCAGGGCGTGAAATTGAAATGAATAAAACCGCTACCGACTTCGGAGTGCTCTTTGCGGGAGCGTCCGCCATATAATAAAACATCACAGAAATTAATCAATGAGCCTAGGGTGGCCCAGGACAATAAAATGGTTTGTTTGAGGCCTACGGCGTGCGCAGTGGAAGCCCCCTCTTCTAAGAGGGTGCCTGCGCGAAAATGTGCATTGGCGCCGGCCTTAGCTCCGGGGAGTAGGATTGTATCGGTGAGAAAACCGCTTGCTACTTCGGCGCCTTCTCCTAGTAAAGCGTTTTTTAGGATTGCGGGCCCTTCGGTGCCGACTTTGGCGTTTGGCGCGATAAGAGTGCGCTCTCCTTCTAATCTGGTACCGGGATATAAAATACTGTCAGGGTAGATGCGTGATAGGTTGATGTCTGGAGCGATATAGACTTGGCGTGGATCGATGATTTTAACGCCACTAGCGATTAGGTTTTGGATATTAGTGTCTAATTCTTGGTTTTGTGGCATTTTAACCTTTCTTTAGTGTATCTATAATTATGCTGATAGCTTAATTATATCGCATGATAAAGGTGCGGTAAACTGAATTAAAAGATTAAAGAAGGAAGAATGATTTTGGGTGAATAGAATGAGAGACTTAAGGGGGAGTGCGGTATTATTTGTTATAATTACCGTATGACAACGAAAGCAATAGTAACTGCGGGGCGGAAGTATTTAGATATAGATGCCTATGCGAGTATGATTTCTTATCGCGAGCTATTAAAGAAGACGTCGGATAATAAGGTTTTGGCATTTTCGACAACTAAAGTTAATCAAACGGTGCCGCCGATGCTGCGCGATTTGCGATATAGACTAGACGAGCCGGTTGATGTGGATGGTGCGAGGTTTGTGTTGGTGGATGTTTCGAATCCGGATTTTTTTGACACTTTTGTGAACATAGATAGCGTCAGCGAGATAATCGATCATCACGCTGGGTACGAGGAGTTTTGGCGGGCAAAAAAGAAAGTAAAAAGTCAGATTGAGCCAGTGGGGGCAGTTTGTACGCAGATTTATGAGAGGTTTGTTGAGGCTGGGGAGGCGAGCTTGATAGATAGTGATTTAGCGAAGCTTTTAATTGCTGGAATATTAGACAATACTATAAATCTGAAATCAAAGACGACGACGAAGCGTGATTTAAGAGCTTATTCTGAGCTAAAAAAATTGGGCAGTCTCAGCGATGATTTTGGGTATGAGTACTTTTTGGCTTGTGAACAAGAGCAGATGAAGGATTTGAAGGGAGCAATTCTTGGTGACATGAAAGCGGAATGGGTGAGTAGGTTACTTCCAGAGGCGATTGGCCAAATTATTATACTTCATCATAATCTAGTTACGCGGGAGGTGCTTGAGAAAGTTTTTGCGGATTATGACAAGTGGATGATTAATGTAATTTCGCTTGAGGAAGGGCGAAGCTATCTTTATTGTGATGGCGCAGAAACTTTGGCTGGGCTGAAGAAACTATTTAGCGAAGGGAAAAGTCGAGAAAATTTGTTAGTGCTTGATGATTTTGTATTAAGGAAAGAGATACTGAGACGAGGGATTGAGCAGGGCGGTTAAAACACGCTTGGTTTTTGGCTTGGGATTCTTTGCTGCAAAATGATTAGTGTTGAGAAGTTGCCAGTTTGGTTTTGTGGTTGTTTTTATATCTTATGAGGTTGATGGATGTGATTACTATAATGATTATGTCCATGATAAACATTGGATATGCTTGTACGGAGAAATCAAAAACTACCCATTGCAGTAGATTGATGACCAACGTGATTCGCATTTGTTGAGCGGTTTTTAGCGCGTAGATACAGATTGTGGACTGGATTGATGCGATAATTGGTATCAAGCCGAGCCAGGACTTATTGTTGAAATATAGCCCTATAACTATCATTAGTATGCATAGAAGAGTGGCACCGCTTTTGGTTAGTTTGTTTTTTGCTGACAGAATGTTTCTGGCGAAGATTAGGCCGCAAGAAATTATAGCGGTGTAGCCGCCCAAAAAGAAATTCGATAGTCCGTATATTAGCGCATTCAAAGCTTGCCACCACATGATGGTCTTTTTTTGATTGCTAAACGTTGAATATGCGAGGACTATGGCAGCTATAAATGATAGTATTTCGCCGGCAATAATCATATTTGTGACCTATTCTATCATAGCATATTGGTGGGGTTGGGTTCTTGTTTTTCCACGATGGATTAATTAGCATAAAAATAAACCCTACAGGCTTGTTTTTGTTCTAATTGGTACATCGGGAGGGATATAATATCTCAGTCCGGCTCACAATAAAAGAAGTTGTAACTATGCTGAAGGAAGATTTGTATATAGTTAGGTAAACATTATGAACGAAATAGACCTTTACTTTACACATAATGTATTCACTGTATAATATAAGGTATAAAATGAGGAGTTAAATTGAAGCTAATACATTTATCGGATTTTCATCTCGGAAAAATTGTGAATGGATTTTCAATGCTAGAAGATCAGAAATATATCCTGAAGCAAATAATTGGGATAATTGATGAAGAAAAGCCAGATGCTGTGTTGATTGCGGGCGATATTTACGATCGTTCAGTGCCACCTGCCGAAGCAGTATTACTTCTCGATAGTTTCATCAATCAGCTAGCTAAAAGACGACGAGAAACTTTTCTAATATCAGGCAACCATGATTCGCCAGAGAGAAACGCCTTTGCATCTAGGTTAATTGAGCAATCTGGTATTCACTTTTCACCAGTTTTTGATGGAAAACTCGATCCATATATCTTAAACGATGAATATGGCGAGGTGGCGGTCTATATGCTACCATTCATTAAACCCGTGGTGGTCTCTGCGGTGTATCCAGATGAAAAAGAGAAAATAAAGTCCTATACAGATGCGATGGCTGTGGTTCTTGACCATTTAGAATTAGATAAGCGTCGTAGAAATATCTTGATTACCCATCAGTTCATTACTGGTGCGATTCGTTCTGATTCGGAAGAAAAGAGCCTTGGAGGTGCAGACAATATTGATGTGGAGGTATTTAAGGATTTTGATTATGTCGCACTTGGACATATTCATCGCCCGCAAAAAATCACCGAAACGGTTCGCTATTGTGGCTCCCCACTTAAGTATTCTTTCTCTGAGATAAAATATGATAAATCTGTATTAGTCGTAGCATTAAAAGAAAAAGGTGAATGCCATTTCCGTAAGATTCCACTTAATCCACTACATGAGATGAGAGAGATACGCGGTACGTTTAATCAACTCGTAGACAAAAGTTATTACGATACATTGAATCGCGAGGACTATTACCGAGTCATTTTAACTGATGAAAACGACATTCTAGATGCTTTGCCGAAGTTTAGAGTAATTTATCCAAACGTAATGGGGCTCGAATATGATAATGCGAGAACCAGAGCTTCTTCGGATGTACTTAATAATATTAAAATTGATGATTTGTCGCCTATGGAGATTTTTAAGACTTTTTACGAAAAGCAGAACGGTCGCAAAATCGAAGAAGTTCCGAAAAAGCACATTGCTGAATTAATAGAAAAGATATGGGAGGGCAGACAATGAGACCTAAAGTACTTACAATGTCAGCCTTCGGAGCATATGCCGGTAAGCAGGTAATTGATTTTGAAAAACTAGGGAGAAGCGGACTATATCTCGTGACTGGCGATACTGGGGCTGGGAAGACTACGATTTTTGATGCAATATCTTTTGCACTTTTTGGTAATGCGAGTGGCGAAATTCGTGATTCTAAGATGCTAAGAAGTAAATTAGCTGAACCTGACATGCCAACATACGTTGAGCTTGTCTTTGACTATAATGGTAAAGAATATATAGTTAAGCGTAATCCAGAATACGAACGTCCAGCTAAGCGTGGAGACGGTGTAACCAAACAGTCTGCCGATGCGGCGCTTATTCTCCCAGACGGCAAGAATCCAATCAGTAAAGTAAACGAGGTAACTGATTATATCGAGAATCTATTAGGTATTGATCGTGATCAATTTTCGCAAATTGCAATGATTGCGCAAGGCGAATTTCAGAAATTGCTAAATGCCGATTCAAAGTCTCGTCGGGAGATTTTCCGTAAATTATTCAAAACCGAGAAGTACAACGAGCTCGAAGAAGCTCTGAAGACTGAAGCGAACCAATTGTATCATGATTGCGAACTAGTTAAACAAAGTATTAATCAGTACGTAAACGGTATACTGTGCGATGAGAACGAAACTAAACTAGCCGCACGAGTCAATAGCCTAAAGGACGGAGACTCTCCTGTTAGTGAAGCTATGGAAATACTAGATGATATTATCGAATCAGACAACCAAAAGGAAGAGCACACTAATAAATTAATAGAGAAAAATACCACCGAACTCGTAAAAATAAACGTAAAACTTAAACAAAAAGCCGAACTTGGCAAAGCAAGAGAAACTCTAGAACAAAAGAATTCTGAGCTCGCCAAGAAGACTACGGAGCTAAAAGTGGCTAAGAAAACCAAGGAAGAGGTGGACGCTAAACTTCCGGAAGCTGATAAGCTGAGGAGACAGGCCACAAGCCTAGAAAAAGATCTGGAGCTATATGAGGAGCGCGAAGAATGCCGTAAAACTTATGAGGCCGCAAAAAAATCTCACGGTGATGTAATTAAACGGAAAGAGGAATCCGAGAAATTATTAGAAAAGCTTACAACTGAGGCGAAGGAGCTCAATGATGAATACAAAGAATGCACTAAAATTACGAGTAAAAGTGCCAAACTGACAAGCAGGCAAGCGCAACTTAAGGTCCAATTATCATCGATTGGAAAAATAACCGATACTCTTGAGGAGTATCAAAAATTGAAAAAGGATTCAAGTGATGCAAAGAGGTGTTATGAGATTCGTAGGGATACTTATGTTTATTGTAATAATGAGTATAATTCCGCAAGTTTGAAATTTTTAGATGAACAGGCTGGGATATTAGCGAGCGAATTAAGGGATAATGAACCGTGTCCGGTATGTGGTTCGTTAGAACATCCAGACCCAGCAATAATTATATCCGATGCGCCAAGTCAAGATGATTTGGAGAAACTAAAAGAGGACTGCGACGACGCAGAAAAGCGTATGAGGAATGCAGGCGCAGAATCTAGTATGCTTGCCGGACAATTGCAAACCACGCGAAATAATTTGGTTTCTTTAGTGAAGGAATTCACAGATAAGGAGGACCTCACCGAAGCGCTTGGGGAAACTGCAGAGGTGGGTAAAAAATTAATCGAGGAATCTAAGCAAGTTGAAAAAGAACTTGATGTTATCAAGAGGAAATCAATACGACAAGAACAGATCGAAAAATTGCTAACGGATATTGATGATCGTAAAGACAAAGCAAAAGAAGATCTCTCGAATGCGAAAACTTCAGAAGGAATAGAGAAGACCCGCATGGATGATGCCGAGAAGAGATGTAATGCTCTTGCGGAGAAGTTGCACTATAAGACTATCGAAGAGGCAAAAAAGGAAATCGGCAAATTGACACTCGCTGCGGATACAATTACAGCACAAAGTGAGGGGGCTAATAAGAATTTCAATGATATTAAAACTGATTTGGCAGAGTTAACCGGCATAATTACTCAACTAAAGAAACAACTCGAAGGGGCGCCGAAGTTTAATGATGAGGAAATAGATGCGAAGTTTAATGAGCTAAGCGAAGAGAAGGCACTACTTGATACGGCTAGCAAAGATCTAAGTGATAGAATTCGCGCGAACCGACGCACTAAGAAGAGCCTAGAAATCACCATTAAACACAGTGAGCGTCTTCTCGAGCGTTATGATTGGCTTCGTAACTTATCTGACACCGCAAACGGTGGATTAAAGGGGCGTGATAAGATTATGTTGGAAATATATGTCCAGACACGTTTCTTTGATAGGATTATCGAACGTGCAAATTCCAGATTCTTTATAATGACAGGTGGCCAGTTTGAACTAAAACGTGCAGAAAACGTGGCAAACAAAACGAGCCAAGGAGGTCTAGACCTTAATGTAATAGATCACCATAATGGTTCCGAGCGAAGCGTGAAATCTCTTTCTGGTGGAGAATCGTTTATGGCGTCATTATCGTTAGCGCTCGGATTATCGGACGAAATCCAGGCATCAGCGGGCGGAATAAAGCTTGAAACGATGTTTATTGATGAAGGATTCGGGACACTCGATGCTGAAACATTGAAACAAGCGATGGATGCATTATCTGCACTGGCTGATCCTAGTGGCGGTAAATTAGTTGGTATTATTTCGCATGTTGATGAACTCAAAAATAGAATAGATAAACAAATTATCGTGATTAAAGACAAAGACGGGATAAGTACTGCCAAAATAAATGTATAAGTTTTTACTAAAGCTGTACCGACGTTTTGCAGATTTGAAATTATCGAATCGAACCATACAATTTACCCCTGTAAAATACTTGGTTCCTATTGCAGAAAAATATCCTGAATTGAAAGAATAATTTGAACTTGCTCGAACCGACTCAGAACAGATGAAAAAAGACCTTAAAGAAGGCTTAATTTCACAATGGTACACCGGGAGGGATATAATATCCCAGTCCGGCCCACAAATAACAATAACGAAAGTAAACTTTCGTTATTGTTATTTGGCACGCCCGGCCGGAATCGAACCGACATTGCTGGTTCCGGAAACCAGTGTTCTATCCGTTGAACTACGGGCGCGCTTTGTAGTGATGCTTGCCTAATAATATACCTTATTTTTAGGGAAAAATCTATATCTGTAATGAATCAGGAAAATTATAATAATTATGCTGGTATAAACTTAAAAAATATGTTATAATATATATTAGGTATAATGTGGGTATAAGAAAATGAGTAAGTCAGGCAATAATATAGTTTTATCAATTCTTGAGTTTTTATGGATACCACTACTTATTGGTGGCTTCTTTTTGGTTCGCGAGATTATCGGTGTAGAGAGTACGGAGCGAGTGGTTGAGCAAGTAGAATTCAGTAGTACTGTAAAATATACCGATCAGCTTACTTCTGGGGTGATATGTTATAAGCCTGAGGGCGTGAATGGGGTGGTCGTTAAGAATTACAAAGTAATAAAGAAATTTGGAAATGCTGTATCGCGTGAATTAATAGATGAGGAGGTTACTAGGGAGGTAAAAAACGAAATAAAAGTCGTAGGTACTAAACCAAAACATGATGGTTATTGTAGCGTAGAAGGCACTTATCGTAAAAGGTATGCACAATGCTACGGTGATTATTCTGAGGAATCTAAGCAAAAGGCTGAAGAGCAAGCGCATATTTGCAATGTTAGCCCTTATAATGAAAGTGGGTGTTATGATACGTATTATTCAAGTATTTATAATGGGACAAAATCTTGTCCGGAAATAAAAGTAGAGGAACTTTAATGGGATTAAAAGTATATAAAGCAGATGAAGCATCAAGAGATTATGAAAATGATTTCTTTCGTGAGTTTTCAAGTAATTTGGTTAGAATGTTTGATGAGGAAGGGCTTGAGGGGATTTTAATTGGGCACCCAAATGTGCCTGCTAATAAGCATTTGAAACCAGATTGCGTTTTGATAACGCCAACACGGCTAGTTTTGATTGATTTTAAAAACCACGAAGGTAAGATGTGGCTCCCGGAGGAGTCTGCTTTTGAAGATACCCCATGGCGACATGATGGAGTAATTATCGCGGGTGGGACATCTATTAATCCGTTTGAGCAATTAAAAAGGCAAAAAGGTTGGGTTGAAGAGTTAATTGGCTCTGATGTATATGGGAAATTTGGGATTGCGTGTTTGATATGTTTTCAGGGTGGTATGAATGTTATGAATAAAGTTCCGGGCAAATATCAGTCATGGTTTTCTATCACTAATGCTTTTCAATATGTTAATCGGATTAGGGATATAATAGGGGTGAAGAATTCAAAGAATGTAGATGTGGATAGGATAGCTTCGTATTTTGAGGCAAAGCCATACCATGATTACTATTCAATTAGTTTGGATGGTTTTGAAGCTGTGAGTGAGGCTGAGGCTAAGAGCGCAGAGGCGGATAGGCGCGAATATGAGGCAACGCAAAAGGTTACGGAACTGGAAAAGAAAATAAAAGAAGCAGAGTCAAAGGAGAAAGAGGCGACCGAATTAACGAAAAAGCTAAAAACAGCTAAAAAAGAAGCGGTTGCGGCTAAAAAAGCTGCTGAGGAAGCTAAGAGTGTGTTTGATGAGAAGAAGCATAATTTGGAATTAGAGACTCAAAAGGCAATAAAAGCTCAAGCTGATGCAGCTAAGGCAAAATCTGAAGAAAAAATTGCCGAGATTGGCGCAATGACTACTAGGAGAAAAATCAAGGCGAGGTTGATTATTGGGATTATTCTTTCGATTGTGGCTCTAATTGGGATAGGTTTTGGCATTTGGACAATAATTGACAGGAATAATCGTGAAGCTGAGCGTATTGCTGAAGAGAAAGCTCAGTTGGAGGAAGATTACAAGAATGGTAGAGTGTGTATTCCGGTAGAGAAGGTAGCGGATTATCTGCATCAAAAAGGAGTTTGCGTTGATTTTTACGCAAACTATATTAACGATTCTACATATTATGTTTTTATTGATAATACAAAGAATGGTACTTTTGCTCTGATGATTTCGAAGGATTTATTAACTGAAGAGGAAGCTAACTTAAATTATTTAAATAAGCATTTGGAAGCCAGAGGCACAATTACGAAATATGAAGATACTTATGAAATTGAAATATCGGATTTGAGTCAGATAACTGTAAAATAAAAATAAGCCCTACGGGCTTGTTTTTGCTCTAATTGGTACACCGGGAGGGATAGTGGGTTTGCTAAAGCAAACCCACAACGCTGGGCGTCGCCTCGATGAATCTAAAACGAGTTTTAGATTCATACTCGGCTCCTACAGCGTCCGAACCCTACGGGTTCTCATCCCTCCTGGCATATTAGATAATTAAAAAAGACCCTTTGGGTCATTTTTAATTATCTGGTACACCGGGAGGGATTCGAACCCACGACCCCTTGTTCCGAAGACAAGTGCTCTAATCCACTGAGCTACCGGTGCAGAATA
>CAMYWN010000014.1 GCA_947302765.1 uncultured Candidatus Saccharibacteria bacterium | reverse complement strand
GGCTAACATATCCGGTAACGTTTATTTGGGTAACACTTAATTTTTATCTAATGCGTTGCCAACCAAGCCGAGCTAAACATACCGCACATCCAAATTTAGTAGTCACCAAGACCAGGCCGAACTATATATATCACGAATCAGAATCGAGCAGATAGCGATAGTACTGATACAAGTACGTCGTCGTATATATTTCCGTAAAACAAGTCATCACCACTAAGCAAATCGGGATAAACGGCACCCCTTCAAGCCAAGCAAACTGCTTCATAAACATATCAAACAATATTAGCGGGATCATCACTACTACCCACATGATAATCATAGTAAAAATCAGCGCAATCAAACGTAAAACAAACTTTATTCTCCTCCCCACCATTAGTTCCGCCGCCGAATCAAGCGCCAACATCGGGTATAGGCCAGGCACCGAAACCGCAAGCAATGCAATCAACGAACTCGACAACAGATACCCAGACAACGTAATCATCAACAGCGCAAACCCCAAAAATAACAAAGCATAAAACGGTGTATTAAGAAATTCCGTCTGTACAGCCGCAGAATACGCTATCATCAGCAAAAACAGCGGTATGCATTCAATCATCACAATTACAAAAATCGCCAACGTCGAGAACAAAGGCGTCATCGCATTATAAAGCGCATCTCTGAGTTTAATATCGTGCCCAGCCATCCTCTGTCTAATCATAAAAATTGTTACCAGCCAAATCGCCAAAAATATCAGCACCGAAAAAGCGACCGTCACCTCCGTCGAAGCTCCCGCAAGTCCACCTGTCGCAAAAGTAAACATAAACATCGTCCATGCCTTACTCAGGCTTCCTGCATTTTCTCCGCTACTTCGCTCTACCCCTTCCTTTAGCTCCGCATAGCTGTTCTCCCCCATTAGCCCAATCATGAAGATGCTCATCACCACCATCAAAGCTAAAAACGGCAAAAAAAGCTTATAGTTCTTAAAGATCATCCGAAAGCTATCAACAATATGCTGCATTATTCCAGGAATATTTGTCTCGCGAATATAATCTTCACGATAAGTTCGTTTAAAAGACTTGTGCGGATTGTTTTTATTGCGTTTTTTTCTCCATCGCTTCAGATTATCAATAGCTATTTTACTTTTGTCAAAAAAGGACGAACCTTTTTTACCTGAAGGGCTTTTTGTTTTTTTGCGGGCATTCTTAGCACTAGAACGTTTTTTTGCCATGCTCCAATCTCTCAATACGTTTTTCAATCGGCGGATGAGAAGATAGTAGATTATTAAAAAATCCTTTTTTTAGCGGGTCATTGATATACATTGATTCTGCGGCAATATTTTGGCTCCTCATTGGACGAGAATGTGATTGTAACTTTTTTAGAGCATCTATCATACCCTCGGGATACCGTGTAATGTTAACCGCCGAAGCATCTGCAAGATATTCCCTTTGTCTAGATACTGCCATTTGCGCTATTGTCGCAACTAGCGGAGATAGTACTGCCGCAACCAAAACCAGCACATACCCCACCGGACTCCCTTCGTCGTCCCGCCTTCTACTACCATAGAACATAAATCTAAAAGCAAGATCGGAGATTAGCCCAATCACGCAAGTCAGACCGAACACTATCATCGACACCCTAATATCATAATTCTTCACATGCGACATCTCGTGCGCCATTACTGCAGTTAGCTCCTTATCATTCATAATATCCATCAAGCCCGTTGTAGCGGCCACCGCAGCATGTTTTGGGTCTCTCCCCGTAGCAAAAGCATTAGGTGCCTCATCGTTTATAATATACACTTTTGGCATTGGTAACCCCGTCGTGATGCTCAAATTCTCTACTATATTATATAGTCTAGGATTTTCCTTCTTTTCAATTTCCTTCGCACCGCTCATCGCCATTGCTAGCGAGCCAGACGCGAAATACTGCACCACTGCATAAATAATCGCTATAATAATCGTCCATATCGCTATTCCCGCGTCACCATACGCCCAAGCAAATAACGCCGCAATCACACCTACCATCAACACAAAACCTATCATAATAAAGACGGTTCTACGCTTGTTTTCTGCAATTTGTTTATACATACAAAGTCCCTAATGACTAGACGTAGCTTCTGATAAAAGCAACAACCTAGAATTTAACTTCTGGAGCTTTTTCGATCTTAGCCCTTTCGGTCTCCTCAACCTCAAAATAATCGCGCTTCTTAAAATGACCGACCAGATTATTGATTATATTAGTCGGGAAAGTCTTAATCTTTGTATTAAGATCTTTTGCGCCAGCATTATAGAATCTACGCGCTGCTTGAATTTTATCCTCTACATCCTGTAATTGCTCTTGAAGCTTCACGAAATTCGAATTCGCCTTAAGCTCTGGATACGACTCCGCGATAGCAAAAATCCTACCGAGCGCCGTCTGCATTTCCTTCTCGGCCTCAGCTGCTTGCTTTACGGTTTTTGCCCCCATTACAGCGCTACGCGCTTCTGTTACCATCTGGAAAGTCTCTTTTTCGTGCTTTGCATAGCCCTTCACGGTTTCTACGACATTCGGAATCAAATCAGCACGGTATTTTAACTGCACCGTAATATCCGACCACGCCTCATTCACCCGTTCATCTAGTCGCACTAAACTATTATATATTCCAGCAATCGTCCCACCTATCACTAGGACAATCACTAGAATCACTAATATTATTATTAACCATACAGGCATTTTATTCTCCTTTTCTTATGCTTTTATTATACCACTTTTTGCCACTGTTTAACAAGACATCAGGAAGCATAATCATTTTTGTCCAATAGCCTAAAGATCATAACCCATTTTTGCTACTTAGATTTCTCTACTATCGCCACATCGCTACTACCCAACATAGCTACACCAACATCGCTACTACCCCCTTGTTTTTTTACTGCAATTTTGCTAAAATAACTTCAATACGCGAGCGTAGCTCAGTTGTTTAGAGCGCTTCCTTGCCAAGGAAGAGGTCGAGAGTTAGAGTCTCTTCGCTCGCACCACACGTATTCGGCTCTAGTTAGCCCTTTTTTGTTGACCAATCCACCTGACCTAATATACAATCAAAACAATGGAAGAAATTAAACACGAATTTTGTATAGTGGGTAGCACCAGAAATAAAGACATGATTTTGGAAATCTGTGAGCTATTTGATAAGTTATCTATCACTTATTATTGTTTCTATAAAAACGAACAAAACTGGGGTTACGGCAGCAAAGACCAGACCCTCGAGGAAAGACATCGCGAGCTCGAATCCTTAGATTTAAGAGGAGAAGTCGCGTTGAAGCTATTCCATAAAGATCTAGAAGGAGAAAAAAGCTCTCGTAACCTTCTACTAGTCTTACCGGCTGGCAAATCTGCACATATCGAGGCAGGCATAGCCTACGGCCTCGGCAAAACATGCTACGCAATCGGCACCTACGAAGGTACCGATACGCTTTATAATATTTTCGGGACCATATTTAACAATATAACCGAGCTAAAGACATTCCTAAAACACTACAAACAAAATCTTCCCAAATAAAAATCCCCCGCCATTTCTGGCGAGGGGGACATTCTGCTTAAGATAGCTCGCGGCTTAATATCACTCGATATCAAGCCATAACACTATTCTCCCGCTTCAAAGCAATAACCACGGGAAGCGCAAGTGGAAGAAAGATCACAACAGTCGCAAGCAGCGCGTATCTCAACTCAACATCAGCAGCCCGGTTAATCACATAGACAGTGATGACATATAAAAACTGCGAGCACACACGAGCAAAGCTTTCAACCGTAGTCTGAGCCGCTTCGTTTTCGATATAGCTCTTAAGTCTCGGCATTGATGTCGCCGACACCCAGCCTCTCGCCATACCAAAAAGTCCATACAACCAAACTGTAAAAACATTGAGCGAGGTAAACATCATAAAACTAGCAATCATTACTCCAACGATTGGGGTAGCATATATCTGCCAGTCACGCATTCGCGATGCGTATTTATTAGCGACAAACGCACCAACAAAAGACATAGCATCATTCAGCGCCCAACCCACAGATACTATACTCAGCGGTACACCCACTAACATCATTAACGGGGTAAATATCCAAATAATGCCATGAGTACATTCTCGCACTACAATATGCGCCATAATTCTAAGTCTAAGCTGCGGATCATTTAATGTCTCCTGCAAAATGTCACACATTTGCGTGAGCGCTTCGAATCTCTTTTTTTGTTGGCCGTCAGTCCCCTTACGTACTACTAAAAGTCTTGGACTATCGTCCTCCACCATCATGCTAAGAATAGCACCAATGAAAAGCGGAATACTGGATAATCCGATCGCCAAGCGAAACGAAATCGCCCCAATTGGCCCACCAAGTAGTATTAAGATAAAGGAATATACTTCACAAACGACAGTTACTCGACTAAATTGTTTTTCGTATAATTCTTGTACATTTGCAGCATCTTCTTTCTGACAAAAATGCCTAAGAAGAGTCGAATCAACGCCTTGAGAAAAGGCCACACCAATTCCAAACAACGTTTCACAGGTTACAATTTGCCAAAAGCTACGCGTATGTGCGTAGCCAATTAGTGCAAGCGCACACAGTAAGTCACCTACCACATTAGCCTGTTTTCTCCCGAACCTATCCGCTACATACCCGAGCGGAATGTTCAGGATCATCAGTGCCAATGTAAACGCCATCTGAGTCAATGCAATCTCAGACTGAGAAAGCCCCAAGCTTCTAAAAAATGGCGTCATAATCGGCTGTGATAACAGCGCCACTGTAGCTACCATCTCGGCCTTTACTAGCATCATGTTACGTTTATTGTCCTTCTGCATATCTTTTTCCTCCTTTTTCGCAGAATGTAAAAGTACTTCACCGTACCTAGATTTTTATACGGCTAGATCAGTTTCAAAATAGTTTTTATCTAGACTAAGTTTACCTAGGGAGAAGGCAAGCATCTACGCTCGATAACACCAATGCCACCACACCACCTTATAGTTCAAAAGTTTCTACTCGCAATCCTAAAATCTCCACACTCCCAGGATTCTTCGTCCCTAGCCCCCCCATTTGCACCTAGATAAGCTATTTTGAAACTCATCTAGATTTACAAGAATTTAGACAGTTTCTAAGCTACATTCATTGGCCACGCAAAGAGACCACCAGTAAAGGCAGTTTCAAATACATAGCAATGGTAGTTAGAAATTATTCTATCCATAATTCCATTATATCACACTTTCGCTAAAATGTCAATGCTAAAATCATAATATCCTCCAAGTTCCAAATGCAATCCGATATGTTGCTTCTCTATAGCTCTAGTCTTTTACTCAACCCCACCAACCACAATCACCCTAAAACAGCATGTCTTTTGTTATCTTTACTACTGCACCATCCCCTATTTCATCTCCCAAAATCTTCTTCGCGATAATATTTTCCACGGTCTTCTGCACAATTCGCTTCATCGGCCTAGCCCCCATCATTGGGTCATATCCACGTCTCACCAATTCATCAATCCCCTCGTCGTCAAGCACAACCGATATCTTTCTAGGCTCAAGCGTTTTATTTACCGAACCAATTATAAGCTTTACAATTTCCCTAAGTTCCAACTTGCCAAGAGGCTTGAATACGCATATTTCATCGAACCTATTCACAAACTCTGGTTTAAACTGGCCGCTGCGGATTATCTCTTCGATCAGTTCCGCTTTCATCTTTGCCAAATCTTCACCGTTTTTTACATACTCCCTTATTCTATCAGCCCCCGCATTGCTTGTCGCAATCACAATTGCATCCCGAAAGCTCACTTCGCGGTTATTAATATCTCTCAAAATCCCCTCGTCAAGCAATTGCAGTAGAGTCGTTAGCACTGCCGGGTGAGCTTTTTCAATCTCATCAAGCAACACCACCGAAAACGGTTTCTTCATTACCTGAGCTACCAAACTCTCAGAAAAGTCCTTTCCATCCGCCAATAATCTAGCTACATCGCCCTCAGTCACGTATTCGTTCATATCCAACCGTACGATATTCCCTTCGCCTTTAAAATAAACTTGCGCCAAAGCCTTAGCTAGCTCCGTTTTTCCTACACCAGTTGGACCAAGAAACAAGAATGTGCCAATCGGCCGACTCTGGCTTCTCACGCCAGCCGCAGCTCGTCTCAGCGCATCCGAAACTGTCTTTACGGCTTCTTCCTGATCAATCATTCGCTTATGGATTAGTTCCTCAAGATTTAATAGCGTCTCTTTTTCTTCGTTTGTCTCGGATACATTTAATTTAACTCCTTTAGTCTTCTCGATCGCCACTCGCACCGAACGCTCCGTCACTAGACCATTTTCCGCATAACTTGCCGCTGTTTCTAGGAGATTAATCGCTCGTCCCGGCATATCCATATCATGTATATATCTCTCGCTCAGCCTGTAAGCCTCTTTGAGAGCCAAATAAGTCAACACTACGCCAAATTTTGCCTCAATCTCTAGCGCGTTATCTTGCATAATCCTAATGGTTTCCTCCTTATTTGTCGGAGCAATCATTACTTGATTTAGACAATTCGCTAGATTAGGGTTATTCGCGGCGATTTTAAGAAACCTCTGCTCATTCATCATCATAATCATTCGCAGTCTTCCCGCTTCAATAATCGGCGTAAAGAAGTTTGACAAGTCTACGCTCCCCACTCCTTCCTCAAAGAATAGTTGAGCATTGTCCAAACAAAGAATAATGTTTTTCGCCGAGTAGGCTTCGTTGACTATCATTGTCATCAATCGCTCTAATTTGCCTTCACCTCCAGCCGCCGAGATTAGAGCGTTTGCATCAAGCATCACTATCTGACGGTACTTCAAGTTATTTGTAATCTTCATATCTGCATCAAGTAGCTCTTCTGCGAAAGCTTTTACGATAGTCGTTTTACCAACTCCAGCCGTCCCAATCAAAGTCACGTTTTGCCTACCGCCCTTAGAGAAAATATCGATCATCTTATCAATGATTTCGCGTCTACTCATGAAACGAATCTTCGACCTTGCAAAGCTATTTCTTCTCTCAGAAATATTTTGGCCAAATCTCGTTAACATAGGAGTATAGCCAAAAGAAAGATCACGTGCAATACCTCCGTCTCTAATATGTTTTTTTGTACCACGCACTAAACCATAGAGGTGATTGTACCAATCAACCCCATTATATAAATCCTCTTTCTCCAGTTTTAACCAATGCAGGACCTTGTCCGACATCGGATGCATCTCGATAATCGCACATAGTATAATTCCACCAGACACCACCTCGGCATTGATTAATTCCCTAATCTCCATTGCTCGTTTAAAAATTGGTGTCATATTATTTGGAACCTCGGTCGCTATTGCTTCTAGTACCTGCCCAGTCAAACCAAATCTAATAGCCAAAAACCTCCCACTACGAGTTTTGCCAATATTTCGTACAAATTTTAGTGGAGTAGGGTTGTTTCCTAATACCGTAAACACATTCGCCGATAATACATCATTAATACTACCGCCCTTACCCAGCGGTATATGCTCTAATTCGCTCTTACTCCATGGTAAAACCATCAGGAGCACAATCGACAAAGACAAAAGCAACCAGCCAAAAGGCGATTTAGCCATGAATACCAAATACGCCCATCCAATCACACTAAGCAGCATAGTTGCCCACAGCAATACTCGCACATAATGGTTATTTAGAATTTTTCCAGCCCGTGCCTTACGTGCACGAAGACACATGTAGTCATACTTACCCATTAAAACACTACCCCTCCCAGGCATAATACAACGCTAAATATCGCCGATATCGGAATTAATGGCCAAACCACAATCAGTATTATACCTATCGCAATCTGCAAAACTATTACAATCACGCCAACTATCAGAACAAAAAATCGCACCATCACCCCAACCACCCGTGAGATTAGCAAATCTAGAAAAGCTTGCATTCTGTCGTTTAAAGCCAATGAACTAGTCCCTTGTGCCGAAATCTGACGATAAGGCGAAAAGAAATTCTGCATTAATAGTCTGATTGAGAAAAAATCCGCCGCATCACGCAATCTTTCTTTTAACCCGTTAACCAACTCAGCAATCCCACGCGAATACCACCAACTCAGTAGATCAAGCACTAACATATTGTGTATTATATCATATTGCTGGGCTATCTATGGTACAATAACCATAACCATGGAAATGTTTTTACAAATAGTTCTACTTATTGTCGGCTTCACTCTCTTAATCAAAGGTGCCGACTGGCTAGTGGACGGCGCTTCATCGGTGGCTTCCAATTTTAAAGTCAGCAAACTCTTAATCGGCCTCACAATCGTAGCCTTTGGTACTGGCGCACCAGAGCTAGCGGTCTCCTTTTCCTCGCTCACCGGTGGAAATACCGATATCCTCATCGGCAACGTCATCGGCAGTAACATTGTCAATGTTCTGCTTCTTATCGGTATTGCCGCCATTATCCGTCCTATCAAAGTCAAAAAAGATACCGTATCAAAGGAGTTACCCCTCCTACTCCTGATTTCCACCGCCTTAATCGTTCTTATTCTCGATACCTCCCTTTCCAACACCATTGCTAACACCTTTTCTCGCGCCGATGCCATCATCTGTCTACTGTTTTTCAGTATTTTTCTCTACTACCTTATCACAATGGCTCGTAAAAACCGCCGTGGCAAATCCGCAAAAAAGGAAGTCGACTCCCCAAAATATTCGCTCAGTAAGTCTTTCATTTTTGTCATTCTCGGCTTAGTTGGAGTCATTGGCGGTAGCCAACTAGTCGTCAGTTCCGCTTCTATTATCGCAAGTGCCATCGGCCTCTCCGAGCGCATTATTTCGCTCACGATTGTTGCCATAGGCACGTCTCTCCCCGAACTTGTCACAACTATTACTGCGGCAAAACAAAACAAATCCGACCTCTTAGTCGGCAATATTATTGGCAGCAACATCTTCAATATCTGCTTCGTCCTTGCCCTTCCCGTAGCCTTAGCCGGCAGCATCAATTCGAGCAATTTCGAAATCATCGACCTTATTATGCTAATCTTCTCATCACTACTACTATGCCTGCTCGCAAGACACAACCGCAAAATCACCCGCCTCGAAGGGATTCTTATGCTCTTAGTCTTCGTAGTCTATTACGGATTCATTATTTACACTGCATTTATATGATATAATAAAACCACCTGGTGCTTTGGCGGAGTGGTTACGCAGCGGTCTGCAAAACCGCGTACACCGGTTCAATTCCGGTAGGCACCTCCATTTTTATTGTTTAAAACACTTAGAAGTTCAACACCAAGTCAAACTCACCTAGACTAGCTCGCCGCAAGCCAAATCTGAGAACTAAACCAACCCGCTGCAGCCCAAATCAGAAGACGAAAACCAACCCGCTGCAGGTCAAATCAAAAGACAAAAACCAACTAGCCAAAGCCTCTTTAATCCAGCTTCATTAAAGGCTCTTTACTCTTCGCTAGCCGAGCCGCTTTTTTAATCAGAGCTTCCACCTTCTCGTGATCTTCTTTTTGTTTCTTCTCATCAAACGCTGCTAATTGCCTTTTTAAATCACCCGTAAATCCAGTTCCCTTTGCTGCTGCCCAAAAAATTCTCTCACAAGGTACACCCTTGTAATGCCACGGTTTATTAAATAGATTAAAATGCACTAATTTCACATTTCTCGGCAAATCTTTCACTGGTTCCGCATTCCAAACTGGATCCAAAAACAAAATCTTCCCACGCAGAATCACATTCAAATAATCCTGGTCTGGTGCCACCAAATCTGCATCATATTTCCGCATCATTTCAATCATAGTCGATAAATATTTCATTTTACGCATCTTTCTAAGATCCATCACCTGCACACCAGAATTCACATACTCATCATGCGGTACTCCCACAGCGTTATCAACATAGTCCCGAAACTCCGGGATTGCTGATACCTTTGGGTCCACCATTGCTGCTAGCACATTATCCCCAAGCTCAATATCAAACAATTCCCCAATATCACCTCTTAGTATCACATCGCTATCGATATAAACTGCTTTTTTATAAATTGGGAAAAGCAACGGAATAAACGCCCGATAATAATACACCGCAGCAGAAAAGAAATCCGCCGCTCCCTTCTTTCGACGCATGCAATACGCCACTACCGCTTTTAAATACAAGCTTCTCGACATTTTTTTAAATTGCAGAGCTACATTTCGCGTGACTAAATTTCTTAGCCGCCAACGGTTTACCAAGTTTAAGCCATCATGCAAAATAATCACCTTATAATACCGATTCGGATTCGCATGTTGCGTTAATGAATGAATCGCCGCCGCTGCATATGGTGCATATGCACTATTAATCGTCAAAAATACCGGCACCACCTTTACGCGTTTCTTTATCGGATTACCAGTATTAAATATACTCATTTCTTCTTATACTCAAAATATTCGTAAGTGTTTTTCTTACTATATTTTACCATAGAATCATAAGCCTGTTTCGCCAAATCCGCTCGGTTTTCATCCTCACTTTTATCGACATTAGGGAGAAACGGCCCATCAATGTAAACATCCATCCGAGGCAAATCTCCGCGTTTTTTGTCTTTACGCTTGTGATAAGTTGTTGTCATTGTAAAAATCGGCAAGCCATTACGCACTGCATATTTAAAAGACCTATCGCCGGCTGGGAACTTTCGTATCTTCGTCGCGTATGGCCAAACATGAGCCTCGGGGTAAATCACCAAGCATTTCTTTTGTGACAAACGTTTGTCTACCGCTTCATTAAAAGCCTTCTTCTCTTCACGGGTCTTGCCCAATGGCAAACCCCCTAAATAAGGCAGCAACTTCCCTATTCCAGGCACTTTTAAATTTACTGGACTAATAATCGTAAAAATTCTTCTGTCCGCTGCCACCGCCGGCCCGAATACGTCATGAAATGGATTTGTGTGATTAGCATATATTACATAGCCTCTCCCCTTAGCCCGTTTTAATTTCTCTCGCCCATAAAATTTCGCCTGCCAATAACGCCTCTCATACCACTGCCCAAAGACCCAAAAAATCCGAAATAGCACCGCCGAATACATTCTCACAAACACATTCTTCGGAATAAACTCGTACCCCTCAGGTAGTCGAACCTCTTGCTTTTTTTCCTGCTCATCAGTTTTTATTGGATCATCTTCTTCTGACTCATAGTAGAATACTCGCTCAGTCTTTGGAATATCTTTTTGAAATAATTCTGCTTTTGCCATTATTGTTGATTATTCTGGTTATGTTCTCTTGCGAATTGCTCTCGAACTTCCTTCTCTATCATCTCCCTACGTACTTTTTCCTCAATCTCTGCCCGAAGTTCACTCTCTGTTTTAGCAGTGATTCCATTCGTACTATTATTTATAGGGCTATTTAAAGAATCATTATTGAGTACACCATTATTCATAGAAACGCCTTCACTATTATTTTTAATCACAGAAAGACGTCTTTTTTCACTACTAGAAATCACTAACGCCACAATAACCATGATTATCCAGGCAAACGCCACGAATCCCGATAGCATTCCGAATCTCCCCGACCACTCCGAAGTATGGAAATCCATAATCGTTAAAACAATAGCATAAAGATACTCATAAAGAATACATATGAGACAAGTAATCTTCAATGGTCTAATAATACCCTTCTTCTCCCCTTCAAATATACTCATTACGTTTGATCCAAAGAATCCCAACCCGGATAAATACGAAACACACAGCGCAATTTTCATCAATACCGATGGGTAACAACTTGCACTAACCATACCGTAAGATGCTCTTGGTCCCGAATCGTCGCAAGTCAACAATAATTCTGGAGCCCAAATCATCGTCACCCAAAGTATCGCCCATAGCACATTTGTCACAAGCCCAATTAGCGCTAGTACTTGAACTACCGCATCCCGGGAAGCAATTCTTCTAAAATTGTTTACCGAAATCAATAACATCAACCCTAATAGCAATACCGTACCCATCAACTTCCCAATCATCTCGCCACTATCACTTCCTCCGGCCAATATCAAAACCGCGCCGAGCACTACGCCTCCTACCATAGTCCAAATCGCAATCCTCAAAAGGATTTTCTTCGAAGCTTCAAATTTTGCAATTGTGTTTTCGCTTAAAATACTACTCATAATTCTATTATAGCACAATAATAACGTTACCGACTATTCGGCAAAACATCCTACCGTATAACCAAAAGCATTATTAGTAGAGAAACCCACCGTAACTACATTGCTATCTTTCACGCTACCCGGCACCAACTCATCATTTAGAAGATCAGCTGACGAAAGATTAATTAAATCGTGCAGACCTTCTTAATAAAATCGCAGCAATCTACAGTTTATTCTTCAATTTGTCGTATTCCATCAATATATCATCATATTCTGTAATCTTTAGCACCTCATGAATCTTGTCCACCTCAAATGGTTTTACTTTTTGCACATGAAAATACGGCCAAAACTTAAAATTATTCGAGAAGTGGTGTAACACCGTATCGCGTCGCGGCCTCTCTTCTTGCTCGTTATACCTCCTATCTACTATTTTTCGTTTCGAGATGGCTTTATTAAGCGCCGCCTGATCCGCTAACATCATCCACCGTCTAGCACATAACGCGACTGCCCTTTCAAACATCCCTGACCTAATACATTCCGGTATATTAAAAAGCATCACTCCAGAATTCATATAGTCTTGTTTGAATAGACCATGATAATGATAAAATCTCCGCCCATAAATATCCAACACTCCAGCCGCCTCAACTTCGTCTAAATCCATTTCGTAATAATTCTTTATACTTCCCCTACACACCACATCATAATCTAAATACAAAATCCGCTCCAGCTTTGCTAACTCTGGTATTTTATCTAAATACAGCCTCAGCATCGAACAGGGTGTAAAATACGATCCCATATTCTTCTTTGGCAAATTCTTTACAAAAACATCCGTTGCATCGATTAGCTTCACAAAACTTTTTGGGTTCGTTTTTTTGACCAGTTTGTCCAGAAACTCCGCCGTTTGCGCCGTAAAAGGTTCTACCCCAACATACCGAATTGTCATAATATATATATGGTAGACCGGCACGGTTTCGCTCTCGTCCTCTATCATTCTCTGAGCCTCATCGTCGTATTTTTTCCGTCCATTGCGAATCAATGATAGAATCGACACCAAAACCCCCCGCGATATTCCTATATCCCCGCAATACAATATATTCATATTCCCATTATATCAAAGGAATTTATACTCAAGACCAAACTTAACCTCTCTCGCAGAATCTGACGCATCGAATAAGTCTTAGTTTAAACGTAAATACCTAAAGTATCTTACATATCTAGTAAAGCTTCTCTAAAAAACTCATATTGCCTCATCTTAACATTTTAGATTTAAATCAACATGAATCCATAAATTATCTTAATACCCTGGCAGAACCACTTTAATAATCTATGTATTATCTATTTGGCGACCTAATTTAGAAATCCACGTTAAATTAGATTTGACAAAATTTATATCATCTGTTATGATATGTATTGAAGTCCAAAGACGAAGCACATTCCAGACAAGGAGGAAAACAATGAGTAACAGCACAGCCAATTTGGCATCCATGTTTACAGAATTGAACCCGACGGCGCGCTACGATGGCACACGGATAACTGTGAAAAAAGGCCCTGGACACCTTAAGTACCCGGAAGGATATTCATACGACGGCGGCTTCCTCGTTGATGAGAGTAGAAGCCGCGAGAATTGCAGAAGATATCACCCCAATAAATACTACCTCATACCAATAACCGTCATAAGCTAAGCACCTCCTTTCATACCTCTCCGGATTTTCCGGAACACATTCTTCATTCCCTCAGGCCTTTTTCTGAGGGATTTTTACACTAGCTACCTCATAGTTTGCGTCATCAACATTTGTCTCTATCACTCTCCTACTCCGATACTCTGCCACTTTCGCTGTTCTCCGAATCGCCCCTGCATGCCCGCTGAGTGCCGCATATGGGGCAAATTGTCCCGCCCGCACCTCTCTAGACATTCTTGGATGTCGCTTCGGTTCATAATGAGGATGGTTTATTATCTCTTCATATTTCATATTCTTCTCCTAGAATCATCCTTACCCCACAAACGCTCACGCCCTATGTCCTCCAATCTGTGCATTTCGTTCTCGCCCAGTCGCGCCCTCTTCATAATTAATCCCTTTTAGGATCGCATTTTTCCCATACCGTTTTTTAATCGTCAGTATCGCCTCATTTGTGCGCTTTTCCTTAGCAGACTCCTCGCTTGTATCAAATGTCTCGAACAGACTCAGCTGCCTTGCCTCATCCTCCACATTCCTCTCGCATTTGATACGATTCACATCAATCGTAATTCTTCGCACCATTAACTTTTTATTAACCAACTTATCAAAAAGTTGCCCCACCGCATCGCGAATCGCTTTCGACGACGAAGAATAATCCTCTAAATTTAACGTCCCGTGTGCATGCCTTGGTACAATTCGCCCATAAAAATCCCGTGTTTTCTCACCTATATAGTTCTGCGCACTTATCGTA
>CAMYWN010000013.1 GCA_947302765.1 uncultured Candidatus Saccharibacteria bacterium | reverse complement strand
GCACAAGGTTATGGCGGGAGTTTTGCCGGTCTTGCAGATGCTGAGGCGCCTTGGGCGCGTTGGGTTAAGAATGACAATAGCCTTTATTTCAGTGGTACCAAAGAAGAAGGTTCCACTGCTACTATTGATATTGGCACAAATAGTTATCCTGAGATTAGATTTCCGCGATATAATAATTATAACACGTTTAACAGGGCCGATCCAATGAATAGTACCGATGCAAATATTTATTCTTATGGTAATTACTATACCTGGGCTGCTGCAATTGCGAATACTTCTGTGATTTCTGATTCAAGTACGGGTGTAACTGCTACAGCTATTTGTCCGAAGGGTTGGAGATTACCAAAAGGAAGCAATATTAATGGTATCTCTAATAATGAGTATTGGAATTTAATCGTAAACGGGATTAATCACGGAGTAGCACCAACACTTTATTTAGACAATGACACCAATAAGCTATACCCCTACTATCAAGCTAGCATTGATGGATCAACTGTTTTTGATGTGGTAAGAAGTTATCCAAATAACTTTATATATTCTGGGATTCTTTATAATAATAATATCGGCTCGCGTGGCTATAGGGCGTATTATTGGACTTCAACCCCTAGCGTACCTGGTGCCGTTTATAACTTGGAGCTAGCTGGAAGTGGAGTAGTTCGGCCTGGTACGATTGGTGACGTTAAGGGTATCGGTGGAGTTATACGTTGTATAAAAGACGGTTCCTAGTTTTATTATATGATTATACATGGATATTACCTGATAGATGTTTGTGGTTTGTTGAAGATTGATTGTACTACATTTGTATGATATAAACGAATGGATGATTAGTTTTTTCTTTTATGATTTAGAGACTTCTGGGCTGAAGGCGAGGGAAGATAGGATTATGCAGTTTGCGGGGCAACGGACTGACATGGATTTGAATCCTATAGGTGAGCCAGTGAATCTGCTCGTGAAGATGACTAATGATGCTTTGCCGAGTCCGTCTGCTATTAACGTTACAAAGATTACTCCGCAGGATACGTTACGGGACGGAATTAGCGAAGCGGAGTTTTGCCGAACTATCACTGAGGAGATTTTTACCCCCGGCACGATTGCGGTGGGTTATAATACGGTACGATTTGATGATGAGTTTATGCGGGCTTGTCTTTGGCGGAATTTTTATGATCCATATGAATGGGAATGGAAGGATGATAGGAGTAGGTGGGATATTTTAGACGTAGTACGCTTAACGCGGGCGCTTCGGCCAGAGGGGATAGAATGGCCATTTCGAGAAGATGGAGCTCCGACGAATCGACTGGAGCTAATTACGAAACTAAATGGCGTTTCGCATGAACACGCTCATGATGCCCTTTCTGATGTTTATGCGACAATTGCCGTAGCTAGACTGATTCGTGAGAAACAGCCGGAGTTATTTGATTACCTCCTGAAGATGAGAAATAAAAACGAGATTAAGAAATTGGTAAATTTAGATAATAAAAAACCTTTTGTGTATGCAAGTGGGAGATATAAGAATGAGTATAATAAGACAACTGTGGCTTTCCCATTTGCGCCAGGACGGAATGGAAATGTGTTAGTATATGATCTTCGGTACAATATAGACTCGGTGCTGGACGGGTCCTGCCGGCTCCTGTCCTCCCCCAAAATTGACGACAATTTTGGGGGACCCCCTCCAGAGCCGTCACCCGTCCATATCACCAACTCCTTGTTTCCGACGGTAAAGGAGCTATGTTATAACAAATGTCCGGCGGTAGCGCCGATAGGAGTGCTCGAGAAAAGTGGGGGATGGGAGAAAATTGGTTTGTCTCGCGAGCTGGTTGAGAAAAATTTGCGAGAATTGCTGGAGCATCCGGAGTTTGCAGAGAAAGTAAGAACCGCCTTTGAGGTGCGTAGCGAGTTTCCGAAATCGCTGGAGCCAGAAGAGGCGCTTTACGATGGCTTTTTGAATGAAAGAGATAGAATCAAAGTAGCGGCAGTGCGGAATGCAGAGCCTAGCAAATTAGCGGATTTTCATCCGGATTTTGATGATGAAAGGTTGCCTGAATTATTGCTGCACTATAAGGGCAGGAATTTTCCGGACGCTTTGTCTGATTCTGAGATGGAAAAATATGAGGCTTATCGAAAAGAAAGACTACAACGTCAGGCGGGGAAATTTATGCAAGAGTTAGAGAAAGTTCAGGATGAGTTTTTGAAGCAGGAATTGCTTTTGTACGTGCAGTCGTTACAGTAGCTCCTCTTTTCATCACTTTATTTTTGGCTGGGTCCTGCCACCTTCTCTTTCCCCGAAAATTTGCTTTGCAAACATTTCGGGGGTCCCCCTTCGACGGTGCCGCCCAGCCGAATCGTAGCTTAGCCTCAAGAGACACTAATGTGGTAGTTCTTTGGGATATGATTAGAGTTTGATGGAGCTGATGGCTTTTTTGAGGGCATTAATGGATTTTTGAAGTTCGACGCCTTCGTGCTCGGAGAGCTTGAGATCTAGGCGACGTATGACTCCGGTACGACCGACGACAGAGGGGAAACCAAAGGACGTATCGGAAAAGAAATCAAAAGATGAGACAGGAAGAACACGCATCTCGTCATTAAAAATTGAATTAAGGATTTGAACGACACAGGTTGCTATGCCATAGCAAGTATAACCTTTTTTCTCAATTATGCTATAGGCTTCGTTACGTACAAATTCGGAAATATCAGAGCGAGTTTTTTTGTCTAGTAATTCGGTGACCTTTTGGCCACCGATATCGGCAAGTGACCAGAGTGTTAACTCTGTGTCGCCGTGCTCGCCAATTTGATAGGCGTGCACGGACTGAGGATTCACGTTAAGATAGTTTGCGATTCTGGTACGGAGACGGGCGGAATCAAGGACGGTGCCGGAGCCAATTACTTTTTCGGATGGGAGACCAGAGAATTTCATGGCATAATAGGTTAATACGTCCATCGGATTGGAGACTATAAGTAAAATCCCATCGAAGCCAGAGGCCATAATTTGTTCAATCATCCCTTTAAGAATATTGACGTTTTTGGCGAGAAGTTCCATACGTGTTTCGCCTGGCTTTTGAGCCGCGCCAGCAGTGATTACTACTATGTCGCAGTCTTTGGCATCTTTATAAGTACCGTTTTTGATTTTGACATAACTAGGTGCAGTTGCGAGAGCATCACGAAGATCCATGGCTTCGCCCTCTGCGTCTTTGGCCAAAATGTCGGTGAGTATAATTTCGTTGATTGGGGTACGTTGATTCATGATAGCGAAGGCGATTGACGCGCCGACGTTGCCAGTACCAACAATCATGATTTTATTATTATCCATAAGCATATTATAGCATGGTTTATACAAAATCAATGAATTGCGTAGTGGAAAGAATGATACGTAACGAAATAAATCTTTGCGGTAGTGTTGATGGAATGATATTCGTGTGATAAAATATGCATAAGTTTTTATAAAAGGTAATCATAGAAGGGTTAATTATGGAACCTAACAATAATCCAACACAAAATCCGAATCAGAGTACAGGAGCATTTCTCGGAATGACACCTGTTTCTCCGGTAGCACCAACTTCTCCGGCAGCAACAGTTACTCCTACGACTCCGGTGCAGCCAATTCAACCTATCCAACCACTTCAATCGACGCAACCGATTCCGCCGACACAGTCAATGCAGTCAGCTCAGCCGATTCAACCGGCGCAACCGATGCAATCTACCTCTCCGATTTTATCATCATCAGCTCAGTCTACGCAGCCAGTTGGCGCCGCTTCGTTGGATTTATCTACCCCAATCACTACTTCTCAACCGGAGACATCTTCGGCTGGCGATGATCTAATTGGGCATAGTTTTTCCGTGGATAAAAGTCAAAATGACGACAATTCGACTCCCAGTCCTTTTAATTCGACATCCAATTCTAATCCAATGACTTCTCCATTGGCGCAGAGTGACTCTGGTTCTAATTTTGCTAGTGGTATCGAGAATAATAATTCCGGGTCTTTCGGAGGAGTTATCTCTTCGAATACTACTACTAATAGTGTTGCCTTTAATGATCCGGCGAAAACTACGAGTAATAATCAGAGTGCAAGTAAGGATGGCCTTTCGAAGAAGCCTAAAAAAACTAACATGATTGTTTTAATCGCCGTTGCGGTCGTAGTAATAATTGCTCTAGTGGTGGTACTCGTAATGCAGATGAATAGCGGCGGTTTATCGTCGAGTATGCAGGAAGACACAATATCCGATTCTAGTGAAGCCGAGGATGCGTGGGAAGTCATGAAGGGTACTTTGCTGGTGTGTGAAATGAAACCTTTGGAAAAAATAAACGATCAAGACGTTGAAAGCGCAACCGTAACGTATCTAGTTGAAGACAATAAAATAACTACTACTTCGGTAAGTTTGGAGATTCTAGATGAGGACGGCGAAGTCGGTTTTATGAAAGAGCTATCGTCTTATGATGGATTATTTATGGGCGAAAACATTGAGGCTGATGAGATTATTGAAGGTGATGGTACTTTGAAAGTGGATTTGCAAGTATTTGCGAATAGGCTAGCGGAATTACTCGGCGGCGACAGTAGGTTGGAAAACGTTTCTTGCACTGTCGAACTGACTTAATAGGTATGTTATATATGGAAAGATATTTAATTCGTTTTTCTTATGCTTGATAAAGTAAGAATGACATTATAGAATATTTTTATGGCAAAAACTTATATTACGACAGCTATTCCTTATGTAAATGGAGCTCCACATATTGGACATGCGATGGATTATTGTCTTGCGGATACTTTTGCGAGATATGCTAGGCTGCGTGGGGATGAAGTGAGATTCCAGGCTGGAGTGGATGAACATGGAAACAAAATTTTTCAAAAGGCGAGTTCGCTGCGTATCCCCGTTCAGGAATATGTTAATAAAAATGCACAATCATTTAAGGACTTCATCTCGGACCTGAATGTTTCAAATACGGATTTTATCCGCACTACGGATGTTGAACATGTGCGAAGATGCCAGGAAATCTGGACAAGATTAAGGAACCATATCTACAAAGCTAAATATGAAGGGTGGTATTGCTCGGGGTGCGAGCGATTTGTTACGCAGAAAGAACATGACGAAAATCACGGCATTTGCCCGGACCACGCTAAGGCTTATGAAAAACTATCTGAAGAGAATTATTATCTGAGAATCTCTGACTTTAAGGAGCAAATTAAAAAGGCTATTGAGACTAATGAGATGCGTATTTTGCCAGAATTTCGCAAAAATGAGGTCCTCGCTCTACTTGACGAATCGCCTGATGTTTCAGTCTCTAGGTCTACTGTGCAGCTTACTTGGGGGGTATCTGTACCGGATGATGATACGCAGGTAATGTATGTCTGGATTGATGCTTTGTCGAACTATATTACGGTATTAGGGTACCCGGATCAAGATATTTCGGCGTGGTGGCCGGCAGCTGCGCAATTTGTGGGGAAGGATATCTTGAGGTTTCATGCAATTATTTGGCCTGCAATGTTACTTGGTTTAGGTTTGCCGCTACCTAAGGTGATTCTTTCACACGGTTTTGTGCTTGCTAACGGGCAAAAGATGTCTAAAACGATTGGGAATGTAGTAGATCCGATGGATGTGTTGCAGAGGCATGGTATTGATGCTTTTCGCTATTATTTCTTGAGGCATGTTGATACTTTTTTGGATTCTGATTTTACCTGGGATAAGTTTGAGGAATCTTATAATAACGAACTTGCTAATGATCTAGGTAATTTAGTGCAAAGATTAGCTGCTATCATGGCGAAGAACAATCTTGAGTATTCGGCGGAGCAAGAGTATTGTTTCTCGGGGGAATATATTAAGCTCATGGACGATTTTGAATTTGCTAGAGCCTTCGATCTAGTTTGGGAAAAGGTGCGTGCTATTAATCGCCAGATTGACGAGAAAAAACCGTGGGAATTAGCAAAAGCAGGTAAAAACTCTGAGTTAGCGGAATGTCTAAAAGGTTTAGTTGCCAGGCTGCTTACAGTAAATTACGAGCTGTCGCCGTTTTTACCTAATGTGACTGGCAAAATTTCCGAGATTTTTACTGGTAATGTACGTCCACCTGAGACTCCGCTTTTTCCCAAGGAGCAGAAGAAGTAATATTTCTTCTTGTCTTTGGCTCTAATTTTTCTACTGGCTAAAATATTGTTAAGATCAAAAACCGACTCCTGGGAGAGTCGGTTTTTGCTATAGGATTAACTATTCTTCGCTCGATAGTCTAGATGTGAAGTCTGCCAGATAAGACCCAACTACTCCGCCGATCATCGGGAAGATGGCATAGATAGCCAAGGCTTGGCAAATACTACCAAGAGCTTCGCCGAAACTATTGCTCGACTGAGGGAAAATTTGTAGCATCATTGCGATGGAAGGGTTGTAGACGAAATTCTTGTCTAGTCCTAGGAATGCAGCTGAAATGACGTATCCTGTTAGGATAGCTAGGATAATGCCACCAGCAACAACCGCCCCAAAGGTAAACACACTACGCTTATATTTGAGAGCTCGGGTGAAGAAGAAACCGATTACTATTGCGCCAAATAATTCGATAAGTGCGGTGATTAAGAATTTACCTTCTTCTATAGCCGACATGGCTGGCAATTCGTATGCGGTTTCGCCGCCTGCGCCATGGAAAGCACTAAAGATAAGCCATCCTAGCCATGCTCCTACTACTTGCGCAATGATGTATGTAATCCCGCGGACTACCGATACGCGGCGGGTTGCCATCATGCCAGCCGTAATGAGCGGGTTTAGATATGCGCCTGAGAACGCGTATATTGCAATAAGAATTGCGATAAGTACGAATGCATAGTTAGCAATGCTCGCGATACCCATTAGTAAAATCGAGAAGAAGAGAAGTGTTAGAAACATAGTTCCTAGTATTTCGCCTAGTATGGAGCCGTAGAATCTATGATCCTTGAAAATAGTTAAAATACTTTCGGTCCCTTCATACTTTTTGGCAAAGAAACCTGAGAGCCAAGACTTCGGCTCTTTACTTTCGTGAGTCGTAACCTTTGTGGCATGTTCGGCTTTTGCGCTGACTTCTTGCTCGGTCTTTTTGCTGACTTCTTGTTCTGTCTTTGCGGTGCTTTTGACCGCAGTTTTCTGCTTCGTCGTCTTAGTCTTAGCTGACTTGGCTGACGATTTCGACTTTTTGGTCGCCATTTATCCTCCTTATAGTTGATTTCTTGTATTATACCATAATTCTGATGTGTTATAATAAAAAAGTTATCAACAATAATTTATTTAGGAAAAATATGGGTGTAATTGTAAACAAAGAACAAGAAAAAGATGACGTTTTAACTCGAAGGATTAATGCTGATTTAAGAACTAGAGCTAAAGAAAGTGCAGACGTTGACGGGGTTGATTTAGTAGAGGACGCGGAGTATCTAAAGAATATGAACAAAACTGGTCGCTTTGCTTGGGTGTGGATAGTATTGATTGTCTTAGCAATTTTATCCTTAGTATTGATTATCTTTTTGTAAAGTAATTGCATAGTAACAATTAGAACGATTGCGCAATAGTCGACCTTTTCAAAATGCTTAAGTTAATATATAATAATATGTAATTATGAGTGACGATGAACATAAGCTGCAGCCAAATGACCCATATAATAGTATGCTGGAGGGAGCAAAGAATGATAGAAGACCAGATTTTTTGAACCAGAGTAAAAGCGAGGGCGAAGGCAAAGAGAACGCTGAGCGGAATAAGTCAAAAGATGGCCTTAAGGCAGCTGAGAATATAGCAAGTACAGCAGTGGGAGCTGGTATGGGGGGCGGAGGGGCTACTGAGGCCGTGGGGTCACTAGGGAATCTGTTTAAAGGTAAAGGTAAGTTTAAGGGCGACGGCGGTGCAGGTAAGAAGAAAAAGGGTAAAGCATCTAAGTTTTCATTTGCTTTTGTTGTGATTATTTTGGCAATGATTGTACCGATGCTGCTGTCTATATCTAATATTCCCATGATCTTGATTGGGACAATAGATATGAACCTTCAACGCCAGGGTGGGTTTGATGAAGGCGAATATCTTATGCAAGCGCAGGCTGAACATATTGACCAGAATGCTCTACTAAATGGAGCAGTTGCACGGAATCATGCGGCAGATCTGGCGGAACATGGAATAGAGGTGGGGCAAATAAACATTGCTGGAGAATTTGTTAAGACGAATGTATACTTAGCGGATTTAGACAAAGTTAATATGGAAGTAGCAAGCCTTGAGGATGATTATTCTCTGCATCATGATGAGGGAGAACTTGTAGTGCGTTTCCATGATCGCATTATCAAAGGCTCTGATTTTGTAGCAACGGTTGAGTCTGATCCAGAATTATATACGGCATATTCGGATGCTTTAAATCTCAGAGCGAGATTGTACTATAGTTCAGAAATGCAAGAGTTGGATAATGAAAATAATATTTCGAAGAGCAACACCTCTAATTGGCAGCGGACTGGCGATCGTGAACAGGACTGGAAAAACTTTCAAGAGATGACGGCTTCTGCTTTGGATAAAGACCCCTCCGTGAACATTAACGGCTATGAAGGCCAAAAGAGTACAAGTGGAGAGGGGAATACTGAGGAATCTACGGATGGCTCTGAGATTGACGACGAGAGCGATTCGGTTGAAAACGAAGAAGAGCCGACTGGGTTTGATAACTCTAAGGGATGGAACAGCAGTGTATTGGCAAATATATATAATTCTTCAACGAATGCTAGATTGACTGTGGACAAAACATTGGACCAAACTACAGAGTCAGGTACTACCGATGTTGGCTCGACTGGTGTAGATGTGAGCGGGTTTACCTTGTTGGACGGCTATAAGTATGTGACATTTTATCCTCCAAGTGCCGAAGAGAATGGTGGCTTTGAGGGGCTAAATGGGACGGATACTATTAATGATAATAGGTTGGCCGATGGGCAAGTTGCGCGCGACACTCGAGATGGGGGTGCTTTGGATTATGGAGATATTATTTATATAGAAACAACTGATGACTCAAACGCAGAGGGATCGTATGCTCACGGTAGATTCTTTATTGTTGCGGATACTGGAGGGGAGACTCATGGTGGGGATGGATGGGATATCGATGTCTTCGTAAATGAGTCCGAGCAGCGCTTGTCCTCTGCACCGTATGGTCAATTTGATAATCCAAAGATTTATAAAGTCGCTTCTGGCGTTTCCTGGGAGGAGTATATGAATACTTATTATAATGGTACAGTTAAAAATGATGATACATATTATCGAGAAGTTGTTGATTGTTCTAACGGTGGCGTAGTGGAGGGTGATGAGGGCTTTACCATAAATGTCAAATGTGATGCCAATACTGTCGTAGACCAAGTAGGGAGCCATGTTAAAGGCGTGGAAGCGACCGATAAGGGCATACAATTAATCGGCGCTGCAATTTCTGCGGTTCATCCGATAAAAGCCGCAAATGCATTCGTTTATGTTGAGGAAATTTTACAACGAGCACGAATTTTTGGTGGCACTGATAAAAAAAGTTCTATTGGCATCTTTGCCTCTTCGAATGGTGGACTAGACGGTGGGTATCCGAGTGGGGCGCCGGTGGATGAGCTGATGAGGGCGTTTGACGAGAGGGGAACTATAGCATATAATGATGCTGTAAACGGTAAGAATATAACTGTAACGGAATCTTTGTTTGAAAACGCAAATTTTGTGGCAACTATTTCGAATGGCACTTATGATGAAAGTCAGTTTCAAAGTTTCCAAAATGATACTGCTTTAGTCGCAACTTCGATGTTAAATACCGGTGTAATTAATAACACGTCTTTAGTGACTAATGGCCAGAAAAAGTCCAATATTGTTTTGAAAACTGGTGGGGATGAATCTGTAGATATAGATAGATTATCTAAAGTAACTGACGCTCTTTCGTTTACTTTTTCGGAAAAACCATCGAAATTGTTCACTTCCAGAGTAGGCGCACATTGGTTGAGTGAAGGTGGCAGCGACTATTTTAGCCGCATAGCTCAATCGATTCTTGGTTATGCCCCTTCGGACGCAACGGCTATTCAAGCTTATAATCGTTATATCGACGAACGACGGGCTATTGCTGCTGCAGCAGAACGCGCTACGAAAAGCCCATTTGATATCTCTTCAAGAAATACCTTTTTAGGGAGTATTGTTTATGGAATTAGCTCGACTATTTTAGCTAATCATCATAGCTTTTCAGGTGGGATATCAACTACTTCTGTTTTTGGTGCTGTCTCGAGTTTGGCGGATTACTCTTCGAAGGGTTTCCTAAATACTGTGTTGGCCGATGGGCCGGGGACCGATTACGGTGATATTATAGGAAAGAGTTGCCCGACGGTAAACTCGATTGGTGTTGACGGTTTCTTGTCTTGTATTCCTCATGGCACTGTCTCGCCTGACTATATGGACTATACTAAGGAGCAATGGGACAGTGTTCTTAGCGAGGATGACAAAAAAATGTACGAATTATTATATAAAGACAGAAAGTCGACAGTTGGAGTGAAGGATGCGGAGATATGTGAGCGATACAAGAGTGAATTCAGTTCCACTGGAGAGAATGTTGTGCAGAGCATTTTCGACTTTTTCTCTAAAATGGCTGGACTCTACGAGTCTTGTTCTGGGGTTGATGACAGTATTAGCTTGGCTGGGGGTTTTGCAAATAGTGAAGCAAATAGTGAAAATCGAGAAAAGATTAAACTACTCTCAGCCTATTCGTTATTTGACCGAGTAAATTCTTACATGAATGACGCCAAGAGCGAAATGTCAAAAATCAAAGAAGAGTATTACACCAAACATCCGTTAGATCAATCACCTGCAGGGAGACTGGCTAGGATCTCTGGCTTATCGAAGAGCGAGGCTGAAATTGCGCTAAATTATGCGGATTATTTGACGATGATCGCAAATTACCAGCCTAGTACAAGGTATGCTTTTGGTAAGAGCTCCGTATTGATACCGATAACCGTAGAATTTGTTGAGGATAGTGAAGTTAAATCCTCTACGTACTTGGCCTGGTTCTCTAAAATAGAGTATTCTGATGTGCGAAATCGCAGTCTTGTAGTATAATACAATATATGCAAGAGTTAGAAAAACTAAAGAGTGAGTTGAAACAGGTTAACTTGGAAGCTGCTAAGATTCGTGATTTGCCGGTCGAAGAGAGGGCTGAATTTGGTAAGAAGATTAATGCAAAGCGTCAGAAGATATTGTCTGATATTCAAGAAGTAGAGCGTCACTTAGCGGATGCAGCAGTGGATGCGATTGACGTAACTGCATGGTGCGGTATTAACGAGGGGCTACCGGAGTTTTATTCGTGTGAGGCGGGTTCAGAGCATCCTTTGACAGCGGAAATTCGTCGCGTGGCTGGGATTTATCGGGATTTAGGTTTTGATGTAATGGAATCAAAACAGCTCGACGATGAGTTTCATATGTTTGATAGTTTGAATTTTGCCAAGGAGCATCCAGCGAGAGATGGCTACGATACTTTTCGGACAGAGGAAGGATTTATTCCGCCGGCGCATACTTCAACTATGCAGCACCGGGTCTTAAAAATGTATAAGCCGAAATTAGACGAAGGAAAGGCTATTGCCGTGGTTGTGCCGGGACGGGTCTATCGTAATGAAGATGTAGATGCAACGCACGAGCACACTTTTTACCAATGTGAGGGCGTTTATGTGTCGAAAGATTGCACTATGGGAAATATGTTGGCAATTCTACGAGAGTTCTTCGAGAAGTATTATGAACAGAAGTTAGAGATTAGGACGCAGCCTGGGTACTTTCCATTTACGGAACCGAGTTTGGAATTTTTGATTGAGAAGCCAAAATCTCTCGGCGGCAAGAAGGGAGACTATTTGGAGATGCTCGGATGTGGTATGATTCATCCGAATGTGCTGAAAATGGCTGGAATTAATCCGGAAGAGTATCATGGCTTTGCTTGGGGTGGTGGAATTGACCGCTTAGTGATGCTGAGATATGGTTTGATGGATGTGAGATATTTCGAGTCGGGTAATTTAAAGTTTTTAAGGGAGTTTTGCAAATGAGAGTATCACTGAATTGGTTAAAACGTTATGTAGATATACCTAAGGACTTAGCAACAGAAGAGCTAGTGCGTTTGATTGGAGCTAGACTGGTCGAAGTAGAAGGAGTGATTGATGAGACGAAGAAGTACGATAATATTTTTGTAGTGAAAGTAGTAAAAGCTGAAAAGATTCCGGACACGCATCTGACACTTTGCCAGATAGATAATGGTGGCGAGGATTTGGTACAGGTGGTCTGTGGAGCTCCGAATGTACGTGAGGGAATGCTTGCGGCATGGATTGCGCCGGGAGCGATAGCACCGGCTAGCGTACATGAGGACGCGCCCTTTGTGATCGGTAAGCGCAAGATGCTAGGTAAGTATGAATCAAATGGTATGCTAGCAGGCGCGGATGAGCTGGATTTTGGTGATGATCATTCTGGTATTGTCGAAATTGCTCCTGGTCTGGAGCCAGGAACTCCGCTAGCCGATGTTTTTATGTTAAATGATTTGGTGCTTGATATCGAGAATAAATCGTTGACTCATAGGCCAGATTGTTTTGGTATTATAGGCTTTGCTAGGGAAGTAGCTGGTATTCTTGGCTTAAAATTTGAGGGACCAGAGATTTATCCGAAGGGATTTGAGCTGGGCGATTTGGATAAAAAGCTAGCGCCAATGGTAAAGATTCTTGACGATGGAATTTGCCAACGATATAGTGCAATTGTTTTGCAGAAACATGGCGAGATATCGAAGCGCTATTTATCTTTAGAAGATACCTTGCTTGCTAAATCTGGGATGAAACCAATTAGCCCGATTGTTGATGCGACGAATTTTTTGATGTTGTTGACGGGGCAGCCACTACACGCTTTTGACTACGACAAGTTTGTAAAAGTCGGGAAAAACGACAAGCCCGTAATTTCGGTAAGGTTAGCGAAGGAAACCGAAAAATTATTACTTTTGGATGGAAAAGAGGTCGAGCTTTGCGATGACGATATAGTGATTTGTTCCGGTGATACGCCTGTAGCACTGGCGGGGGCTATGGGGGGTGAATCCACGATGATTGACGAGAACACGAAGAGTATTATTATTGAGTCGGCGACTTTTAGTTTATATAATCTGCGTAAAACGCAAATGGCACATGGGATTTTTACCGAGGCTATTACGCGATTTACTAAGGGGCAGTCACCATATCAGACTGTGGATGTAGCAACGGCTTGTGCGCAGTGGCTACTGGATGGCTTTAAGGCCGTAGCGGTCTCTGACGAATATCCGAAGCCCGTGAAAAACGAAAAGATTAAGGTTTCGGCTGAGCAAATCAATGGGTTACTTGGAACTAATTATTCATATGACGTAATTGAACAGACCCTGAGGAACGTTGGCTTTGAGGTTTCTTGTGATTGCGGTAAAGAAGATAGTTGTCAGTGTGAGTATATAAATGTGGTAGCACCGGCTTGGCGGATGGATATCCACATTAAGGAGGATGTGATTGAGGAGGTGGGAAGACTACTTGGCTATGATAATATTCCACTGGCTTTACCTTTGCATGCTTCGGCTAGCACTAACAAGATGTTTGAGTTTAAAGCAGATTTACGAGAATTGCTTTCAAAGTATGGTGCGAATGAAGTTTTGACATATAGCTTTATTTCGGAGAGGTTGCTGGCGAAATGCGGGTTGGACAGTGCGAATTCGTATAAGATTGTGAACTCTATTTCGCCGGAGCTGCAATATGTAAGGCAGAGTTTGGTACCGAGTTTGCTTGATAAAGCCTATATTAATCAAAAAGCGCCGATCGATAAGTTTGCAATATTTGAAATCAACGATATTTATCAACGGCAAAATGGCTTGGACGGTGACGGGGTACCCGTGGAGAAAACTTCGCTTGCTTTTGTGTTGGCAGAACGAAAAAATAAAGGAACGGCTTTCTATAAAGCAAAAAAGTACTTAGATAAGATTTTGAACGTGTATCATCTCGATGTGAAGTATGTACCGCTTACAGTTGATGTTCCAGAGGCGGTGCCTTTTGAGAAAAAGCGTGCGGCAGAAGTGGTTGTGAATGGCGAGATCCTTGGTGTAGTAGGAGAGTTTAAAAATTCCGTAAGGAATGAGTTTAAGTTAGAGCCGTATTTGGCGGGGTTTGAGATTGACTTGAAGATGCTAGCTAGTCTAGCGGATGATAAGAAAAAAATCGTCCTGCGTGAGGTTGTAAGCGAGGATGTGACAGTCACTACCGAGAAGACCTATGATGAGGTTGTAGAGGAAGTGAGTGGTAGGTTTCAAAATATCACGAAAGTTCTACCTTTGTCGATTTATCAAGCGGATGGACAGAAGACGCGTAATGTTTCTGTGAGAGTGTTTTACGAAAAATCATAATTGTTATTTAGTGAAACATAATATTTATTTGGTGAATTATAAGCCCTAGATAAAGAATCATAAAGTATATCTAGTAAAATCATAAGCTTTAACCAAAGAATCATAATGTTATGTTGATTAGGTATAAGCTTTAACCAAAGAATTATAATGTTGTGCGCATTAGATAAAAATTAAGTGTTACCCAAATAAACGTTACCGGATATGTTAGCC
>CAMYWN010000012.1 GCA_947302765.1 uncultured Candidatus Saccharibacteria bacterium | reverse complement strand
TAAAAGTAAGGTTTGGACTAGATCCGACGTTGAAAGTAGCCCAAGCCCGGTAATTCGGAGGTTGGCAGTAGAGTGTAGAGCTGTGTTGGTTATAGGAGTCTCCCATTGTGGGAGATTTTTTATTCTGGGGTGAAGGTTGGGGTGATTTCGCTGGTTTTATCTTGATACTCGATAGCGTAACCATCAGGATTAAAGCCTTCTGCCTTGATACGTTCGATAGCTGATTCTTGATTGTTGCCCGTATAATCCTGGATGATTACCGTTACATTGTTGTCGTCTTCAATACGATAGGTAATAAGGTAGTAAACATATGCGGAATTGTTCTTAAAGTATTCAACATGGAGAGGTAGTTTAGTAAGGAGTGGGTATTGGCTGATGAGTCGTTCGCTCTTTTGGTAAACTCTATGGTCATAGATGGCATCGAGACTGTCGGCATCGCGAGGGTGGCTTTTGTACCAATTTGTCTGCGGGAGTGGAGTTAGTTCGAGATAGATTTCTTTGTTTTCGCCTTCAGTTATAGAGAAACTTTCTTGCCAGGTTTCGAAATAGTCTGGTTTTGAGATGGTTAAATTATAGTCACCAGGTTTAATTTTGTGGGTTTCGAGGTTTTTATAAGAATTGCCATTTAAAGAGATTTCGGCTGACACGGGGGCGACGATAAGTTTAATAGTGGCGGTTTTTTGTGCCTCCTCGATTAAGAAATAGGCACTAATACCGAGTATAGCGAGTAGGAATATGGTAAAAGCGATAATTGTGAGGGTAATTGGCTTCTTATTGTACATTTTGTTCCTTGACTTATTTTTTTCTGAAGACTTTAAATTGTCTTCCGTCGTTAACAATTGGGGTACTGGTATAATGTTCGGCGGTGCGCCCACTGCTGCTACCATTAGAAGCGTCGGCACGACCTGGTTCACCATCGATTTCAACATAAATCCAGATGTGTCCACCCGATGCCGATGGCCCGAAGGTAGCAAAAACATCTCCTGGCTGTAAGATGCTGTAGTTTGAACCGTTAAAGTTGACTTCTTGATAAAGTTCGGGGTGGCTAATCATATAATTACCCGAATCATTAGCATACCCAATAGGGAAGTTGGGATCTGCTCCACTGTATCGCATTACGGTGCCGACAAAGCGGTCGCAGCTAGCTCCGTACCCCCAGCCACCTGGGTTATCATAGGTGCCAACTTGTTGCATTGCAGTGACATATTCTGGTTTCGGCTCGTACGGTGGGAACCCTTCCGAGTGGCAGCCTTTTCCGAGGACACAATTCCACGAGAGCTCAAGAGCAGTCTTGGCGATATCTCCATTGCCGCTGGTGAGGGCGCAAGACGAGTCGGTGTTGCCATCTGTGCCACCGAGAGCTTGAAAAATGACAAAAGCGCCTGGGCGCGTGTCGGGAACGACTTCTCCTCTAAGATTGGCGATTAGTCCCGTCCAGTAGGGACTAACATCTTTGCTGCTCGGGTCGCGTTCGACGTCATACATATTCATGACATATGGCGAACCTTCGCCATTTTTGGCCTGTTCTTCAGTAAAACCCATATCAATAGCGCGCTGGACGTAGGTAGGATTTGCCCAGTTATACATAAACATCACGCGTTTAATATTGTCTTCGTTTTCCATCAGATCAGTGTCTTGGCCGATTTTGCCGCGAATAACTTGGGCGGCTAGGTCGGTTTGGCGTTCGAATTCGGCTTGGTCGACCGGTCCGGCGGGCTTGAAAGCGTGCTCATTGGTGCCGTGGTTGGTGAGCGAAGTTAGTTGGTACATACCTTCACCATTGGCTGGGTTGTCAACAGCTAGATTGTGTTCGCGATAATGCAAAGCGGCGAGTAATTGCCAGGGGAAATTATATTTTTTGGCAACTTTTTCGTAGGTTTGGCGATTTTTTTCAACTTGCTGAAGCAAAGCATCACTAAGCACAGTGGTTCCGTCGTACTTTTTGTTTTCTCCAACGGTAGTAACGGTGGAGTATGACTGTTGGGGTGGGGTATTTCCGGTGTAGCCAAATGGGTCACCACATTCAGAGGAATTGCCGGTACATTCTTGTTCGCCGTTGGCCCACTGGAAAAAAGTATAAGTGGAACCAAATCTGTTATGGATAACCGTGACACCACTTTTATACTGTGCTTTATCGCTCGGGCTAAAACCTGAACCGTTATTGGAGACGGAGGCGATGTCACTAATGCTATCATGCTCGTCGACCTCGGGAGGGATGACGCGGTTGCCATTATTTAAGATATCTTTCGCAGCGGCAACTTGTTCTTGGCTCGGTTCGCCATAGCACTCCCATGGAGAACAGCCGGTGCGGTAGGCTTGTCCTGTAGATGAGGCGAACCAGCTGCCATTTAGGAGGTAGCTAATTAAGCCCTCACTATTGCCCGGTTCGCCGCCGCCAGCTTCGTAAACGTTAGCAAAGACTGATAACTCTGTTTTGTAGCCTTCGCCACTGGGGCCTTGCTCGGCGAAGGCGGCACGGACAAGATTCTTAAGCTGCTCTTCAGTAAAACTGTACTGGGCGGCTTTATATTTGCCGTTACTGCTTGGAGTATCGTCGCAATTTTCGCCTTCGGGATCGTAATAGAAGATGTTATTGAGGCCATACTCATAGAGAGTTTCGGCTTTTAGTGCGGAGGCAGGATAAGTGGGAATAATGACGACAAATAAAAGAATGCTATATAGGAATGTTTGGCAATAGGCTAGGAGAGCCTGAAATGCCGATTTCTTGTCGCAGTTTTTAGAAAACATACCCTTATTATAATATAATTGATAGATTTTTTCAAATGGGTATTCCATTTTTGCTTAAAATGTGGTATAATAGAGAGATATGAGACTCTCGAGAACAATCGATAAGGCTCTAGTTATCATGCTGGTATTTAGTATTGGGATGTTTTTGCTGTCTATTGTAAGTATGGTGACGAGGAGTACGTTTGCTGAGAGCGATAATGAAGATATCTTGTCAAGCGGTGAAGAGGGGTCTAGGTATGTGGTTTTTTATGACAGAGGAGAAAAGCTTATCGCAAAGACGGAATCAGATACTGTGGGTGAGGCTTTAGAGAAGGCAAATATAGTATTAAATGATGGTGACAAGGTGGAGCCAGGACTGGATTCCTTGATAAATGCGGACAATTATTTTGTGAATATTTATCGGGCTCGGCCGGTAGTGATTCGGGATGGTTTGTCGGAGAAATATTTGATGACGGCGAGCTATGATAAAAAAGAGATTGCAAGAGAGGCGGGGTTCGTGATTTATGATGGTGACGAAATCCAAATGGTGCCAAATGCGGCGTTCTTAGAGGTGGGAGCTGTGAATGCTTATCAGATAAAACGAAATGGCGGTAGAGTGATCACCGAGGAGCAAGAAATTCCTTTTGCCGAAGAAACCGTGAAGGATTATAATGTGGCGCCTGGAGCGACAGAGATTCGTCAGCTAGGCGAAGTAGGGATGAAGAAGTTGACGTATAACGTCTTATATATTAATAACGAAGAAGTTTCGCGAGAACTAGTTAGCGAAGAAGTGGTAAAACAGCCGGTGACAAGGATTGTGGCTGTAGGGGCTAGTGCGATCGAAAAGAGTCCATTGACGGCAAGCAAGGGGGTGAATATTTATACGATTAATGTGAACGGTAGGACGGTTGAGAGGAAAGAAACCTATTATGATTTACCGATGTCTGGTGTAATGCGAGCTTGTGGTGGCGGCACATATTCGGTGAGAGCTGACGGAGTGAAAGTTGACCAAGACGGCTACGTATTAGTGGCGGCACATCTGGGGAGATATCCGAGGTGTTCAGTAGTAGAGACTAGCCTTGGGCCAGGTAAAGTATACGATACGGGCGGGTTTGCAACGAGTAATCCAGAGCAGTTTGATCTTGCGACCGACTGGACTAATCGTAACGGAGTGTAATGAAAAACAATAAGGCTCTTGGTCAGCATTGGTTATATAATCGGGCGGTACTGGAGGAGATTGCCGAGTTGGCCTATGGGGGTGTTGAAGGCGAGGGGTCTAGAGCAAGTGTATGTGTAGAAATTGGGCCGGGGCTTGGAACGTTGACTGCTAGTTTACTGAGGAGATTTGACGAAGTAATAGCGGTAGAGTTTGATGAGCGTTTGGCGCAAAATTTGCCTGGTTCGTTCCCCGGAAAGAATCTCAAGGTAATTAATGATGATATTTTGAATGTGGATTTAAATTTTATTCAGAAGAAGTATGTAATTGCGGGTAATATCCCGTACTATATTACGAGCCCAATTATAAGAAAAGTTCTGACACTTAAACGCCCTGCGGAGAGGGTGGTGCTCTTGGCGCAAAAAGAGGTGGCAGATAGGTTAGTAGATGAGAAAGAAACGGTTCTGTCGCTATTTGTGAAGAACTATGCAGATGTAAAACTAGGTCCAGTAGTACTGAAGGGGGAATTTACTCCACCGCCGAAGGTAGATAGCGCCGTGATAGTACTAAAACCGCATGCGGCGATAGTGGGGGATGAAGTGTTTGAGCTGATTAAGCGAGGCTTCAGGGCGCCACGCAAAAAACTAGTACATAACCTTATGGGGTTGGTAAGCAAAGAGGAGCTTACTAGGAAAATGGCAGAGATTGGCATTAGTCTAAATGCGCGACCTGGTGATTTAAAACTGAATGAGTGGCAAAAACTGAGCTATCATTTATCGAAATAAATGATATAATGGGGGCAATATGTTAGACATTAAGTATATTCGAGAAAATTCTGAACTTGTAGAAAAATCTGCAAGAGAAAAGGGCTATAAGATCGACATTAAGGAAATTATAGCGTGTGATGATGAGAGAAAAAAGATTCTGGTAGATGTTGAGGATTTGAGAAAGAGGCGAAACGAGATTGCTGCCAAGATGAAGGGCGGTAAACCTTCGGAGGACTTAATCAAAGAAGGTAAGGCCGTAAAGGAGAAATTGGCCGAAGAAGAGCAGAAGCTAAATGCGGCACAGGACAAGCTGAAGGTGATGGTGCAAGGAGTGCCTAATATTATCTTTGAGGACGTTCCGCTAGGTGGTGAGGAATGTTCGGTGGAAGTAAAAAAGTGGGGCGAGCCGCATCAGAGCGGTGTGGACCACTTGGATTACGCAGTGAGTAGAGACTGGGTAGATTTTGAGCGTGGCGCAAAGGTGGCCGGGGCGAAGTTTTATTATCTCAAAAACGGGTTGGCCTTACTTGAGAACGCGCTTTTGCAGTATGGTCTTAGTAAGGTGTTAGAACACGGGTTTACCTTTATGACGGTGCCGGATATGGTGTGTTCGAGAGTGCTTGAGGGGTGCGGATTTAATCCGAGGACTTCAGAGCAGTCAGATGAGTACTTTGTGGAAGGCGAGGATTTGGGATTAATCGCCACGGCTGAAATGCCTTTGACCGGATATCATATGGATGAAATTATTGACGAAGATAAATTGCCACTTTTCTATGCTGGCTATTCGCCGTGTTTTAGAAAAGAGGCGGGTGCGGCCGGTAAATATACGAGAGGACTATTTAGGGTACATCAGTTTAACAAACTTGAGATGTACGCTTTTTGTCTGCCGGAACAGAGTAAAGAAATCCACGAGAAGATTTTGGCGATTGAAGAAGAGATTTGGCAAGGGCTAGGTGTACCTTATCACATAATAAATATCGCGGCAGGAGATTTGGGCGCTCCGGCGGCAAAGAAATACGACATGGAATATTGGTCGCCAGTGAACCAGAAATATCAGGAAATCACTTCATGCTCGAACTGTACAGATTTCCAGGCGAGGGCGGTAAATGTCAGGGTAAGACGGGCAGATGGTACGGTAGAATTTGTTCATACGTTAAATGGCACAGCGATTCCGCTGGCTAGAGCGCTAGTGGTGATGATAGAGAATTTCGCGAACGAGGATGGTTTATTAAGAGTCCCAGAGGTTTTGAGACCTTATTTGGGCGGTAAAGAAGAAATATAACAAAGGAGAGGAAATGATTGACAAAATCGATATTACGGGGAACGGGTATAAAGTAGAGGATACTTTTAGAAAATACGTCGAGAAGCGACTAGGTAAGCTAGATAGATATTTGCCACGTGGCTCAAAAAAGGATGTAGTATGTAAAGTAGTGGTGACGGAGACTGGCAAAAATAAGCGTGAAAAATATGATATTTCTGCGGCGATGGAAATTCCTGGTGGCAAAGTCATTGCAGCTAAGGATGAATGCTCAAATTTGTTTGCCGGTGTAGATCTTGTAGAGGCGAAAATTATGGGACAAATTCGCCGTTATAAAATAGAAGTCCAATCTCATCGTCAGAAGAAAAATTGGCGGAAACTCTTTATTAGGAAGAAGTAATGTGGTACAATGGGGGGAAGATTGGAGTGTTATGGCAAAAAAAGAGAAAAAGCCAACGGACAAGTTGGCCGATAAGACCGCATTAACTAAATTTTTACAGGGTGTTTTCGGAGATGCTCAGAAGCGAGTTTTGAAGCGAATGTGGCGTCGAGCTCAGGAAGTGACGGCGCTGGAACCGAAATACGAGAAGATGAGTGACGAGGAGTTAGCTCATCAGACTGAAGTGTTTAAAAAACGGATTAATAAGGCGCTGAAACAGGCGGATGCCGATAGTGCCGAGAAGAAGGTAAAGCCTGAAAAGAAGGCTAGGAAAAATACTGGCAAGAAGCATCAGCCGGTAGACGACAAGAAGATTTTGAACGAATTGCTTCCAGAAGTATTTGCGGTCGCAAGAGAAGCTGCAAAGCGTATTTTGGGCATGAGGCCGTATGATGTGCAGTTAATTGGTGGTATGGTATTAAATGAAGGCGCAGTGGCCGAGATGAAGACGGGTGAAGGTAAGACACTTGTGGCGATGCTCCCGGCATATCTAAATGGTTTGACTGGCAGAGGCGTACACGTTGTGACTGTGAATGACTATCTGGCACAGCGCGATGCGGGTTGGAATGGTCCGGTTTATGATTTTCTTGGGATGAGTGTAGGTGTGATTATCAATGACGCCTCGTTTATTTATGATGCTGAATATGAAAATACCGAGCACGAGGATGAGAGATTTAGACATCTTCGTCCAGCCACGCGTAAGGAAGCTTATGCGGCCGATATTACTTATGGTACAAATAATGAGTTTGGCTTCGATTATTTACGCGATAATATGACGAGTGAAGTGCAGTATTTGAGGCAGAGAGAGTTGAATTTTGCGATCGTGGATGAGGTGGACTCAATCTTGATCGATGAGGCGAGGACGCCACTAATCATTTCGGCTCCGGCGGGCGATAATCCAGAGTCTTATTATCAGTTTGCTAAAGTAGCAGCTAGACTGGTACCAGAGGATTACATTTTTGATGAGAAACGCCGTTCGGTGACTTTGACGGATAAAGGCATTGATAAAGTACAGAAGATTCTCGGAGTTGATAATCTGTATTCAACAAAAAACACTAGGTTGGTTTATCATCTGGAGCAAGCGATTAGGGCGGAAATTATCTTTAAACGAGACAAAGATTATGTAGTAACCAACTCTGGTGAGGTGATTATCGTAGATGAGCACACTGGGCGTTTGATGCAGGGGCGGCGCTATAATGAAGGCTTGCACCAGGCGATAGAAGCTAAGGAAGGTGTAGTCGTAAAGCAAGAGTCGATGACTCTCGCGACGATTTCATTCCAGAATTTCTTCAGACTTTATCATAAGTTGTCCGGTATGACTGGTACGGCCTTTACCGAGGCAGAGGAATTCCAGCAGATTTATGCGCTGGATGTGATTCAGATTCCACCAAATAAGCCGATTCAGCGTGTTGACAAAGATGATTTGATTTACAAGACTAAGGCTGGGAAACTAAAGGCAATTGCAGAAGAGATTAAGAAATACCACGAGAAGGGGCAGCCGGTACTAGTAGGTTCTGGCTCGATCGCAAATAACGAAGAAATTGCACGTTATCTTGATGGGTATGATTTACCGTATGCAATACTAAATGCGAAGAACAATGAACACGAGGCGGCGATTATTGCGAAAGCTGGCGAAAAGGGCGCGATTACTTTGGCTACCAACATGGCGGGGCGCGGTACCGATATTAAGCTAGGCGAGGGCGTAAAGGAGCTCGGTGGCTTAGTGGTGATAGGTTCGGAGCGGCATGATTCGAGGCGTGTAGATAATCAGCTTCGAGGTCGTGGTGGACGTCAGGGCGATCCTGGTACAACGCAGTTCTTTGTATCATGCGAAGATGATTTGATGCGGATTTTCCAGGGTGACAGAATCAAGATGCTGATGACGAGGTTAGGCGTAGATGAGGATACGCCGATTCAAACCAAGGCGATCTCTAAGACTCTGGAGGCGGCGCAGAAACGAATTGAAGGCTTTAACTTTGATTCGCGTAAGAATGTAGTGCAGTACGATAACGTGATTAATCGCCATCGTAAGGTAGTCTATATGATGCGACGAAAGATTCTAGAGGGCGAGGAAATCTACCCAGAAATTAAGAGACTGATGCGCGACGAGGTGAAGACTCTGACGGAATTTTCTTCAAGGGTAAATAAGAACTTTGATGCAGAGTTTAAGGCGGTATTTGATTTTGATGATGATTTGATTCACGGAATTGGTATTAAGCGGAAAGAAAAAGAACGTGAAAAATGTGCATTAGAGGCGGTAGAAGAGGCCTATAAGAGGAAAGAGGATGAATTTGGTGCCGAAACGATGAGAAAAGTGGAACGCGAAGTCTATTTGAAAGTGCTTGATACCTTATGGATGCAACACCTTGAGAACATGCAGCACTTGCGTGAGGGAATTCATTGGCGCTCGGTAGGGCAGAGAGATCCATTAGTGGAATATCGTAGCGAATCGCAGAAACTATTTGATGGATTGCAGAGAAATCTCCGTGAAGAGGTGCTAAAGATTTTGCTTTCTATTACGCCGGCTGAGGCCAGGGCTGATAAGGTGACTGACGGTAAGGAATATGAGTCCGAGCTTACCAAGATGGCAGAAACGCAGACCGAGAAGGGCGTAAATGAAATCTCGAGTGGCGAAAAGAATCTCGATTCGGAATTTCGCAAGAGTTCGGCAAATCGGGTAGCAAAGAGTACTAAGGCAAAAGCAAAGAAGAAATCTGGTTCGAAGAAAAAGAAAGCTAAATCTAAGAGGAAATAGCTATATACCTTTATTATATCACGAATCTTCAATAATGTCAAGAGAGGTAAGATGAAGCATTCAGTTGAAGAAATTACATTAAAGAATGGCGCGAAGGGACTTCTGATCAACATCCCGGGGGCGAGCGTGATGTCGACGAGAGTGCAATTTCGTGCTGGGATGATTTATTCGAAGAATAAAGATGTCTACGAGATACCGCATCTGGTGGAGCATCTGGCTTTTGGTGCAAACGCGAAGTATAAAGATGAGCAAGCGTTTGAGGCGGAATTTACAAAAAATGGCGCTTATCATAATGCTTGGACGTCGGACATTTCAGTGTGTTATGAGACGGAATGTGCGGATTTTGAGTGGGAACGGATTATGGAATTACAGCAAGTGTCGATTTGTGAGCCGAGATTTAATGAGGAGGAGCTTAAAAGCGAGAAGGCGAATGTGCGGAGTGAGTTAACCGGGTATATGAACGATTATTATCGGCTGCTATGGCCGCGCGTTCAGCAAGCAGTAGGTGAGGATATATTGGATTTACCGGAGAGAATTAAGACGATTTCTAATATTGAGCTAAAGGATATTAAGGAGCATTATCGCAGGACACATACGGCGAAGAATATGATGTTTATTATTGCGGGGAAAATTCGTGGGAGAAAACGTAAGATTATCAAGATGCTCGAGGGGTGGAATCTTAAGGAGGGGAAAGAATTTGAGATTCCAACGACGGATTTGCACTCGTCGGAGCCGGTGTCGATTAGACGAAAAGACGCCTCGAATATTACTTTTGGTTTTTCTCTGGTGACGCCGCGGCATCTGGAGCCGGATGAGGTGTTCGCGATGAATTGTCTTAATCATATTCTAAATGGGACGACGAATTCGAAGATATTCGGAGCGGCGAGGAAACGAGGCTTGGTTTATGGGATGGGAAGCTCAATAGCGAGCAATGCACATAATTCGTATTGGGATTTTGATGGAGAGGTGAACGTGGAGAATGCAGAGGCGCTGTTTGAGCTGATTCAGACGGAGCTAATGAAGACTTTGAATGGTGAGATTTTGGATATGGACTTTCTCGCGGCGAAGTCGTATGCGATGGGGAGATTTCAGATGGGAGCACAGACGGTGGGACAGATTGCGGATTATTACGCGGACAATTATTTTACTAATGGTACGACTGTGAAATATGACACGATGCCGAATTTGATTAAATCGATTGATAAGTATAAGATGGTGGAGCTAGCGCGGGAGTTTGCTGGAAGCGGCGTGAAAGGATTTGCCGCGGTGTCTTCGGTGGAGAAGGCGGTGATCAATGAGCTAGGGAAGAGGTTGAACTTCTAGGGGTGGATCTATTGATAATAGCATTAAGAATGCTACATGAAAAACGGCCCCGCATAGCGGGGCCTTGAGATGATTTTTTAGATTTCTTCGTATCTTGCGCCAAGGCGTTCGATTTCTGAAATTATTGCATTATCGAAGGCTGCCCAGGCGGTCCCCACAACAACAATGTCTCCGTTGCCGTTACCTGTAAGAAGTTCATATACCAGGTCGGGGATACTGTCGCGATCTTCAGTATCGATTGCTCGATCCAGTTTATCGGACCCGATTTCATAATAGGTATTGTAACCGTCTCCGAGGCGGAGGTTGAGCTTTGCTACCTGATTATCCGGGGCGAGAACGATCGGCGAATAGCATGTACCAAACTTGGTCTGCATCCGCTGTCTGGCTTTACACAGTTCTCTCTTGTCTTCCCAATCTTTTTTTGTCAGCATTTTATTTCTCCTTTCTGGCCACCTTTTGCAGCCCTACTCATGCTATAGTTATACATGGTATGAGAATGACTTTCATTTGATTATGCACGAACCGTAGGTGATTTAATAATAACGATAGAATAAGTAGGGTTACAAAGTGGTAGTACATTTACTCGGGAGGGATGCTTGATTAAGAAATCTAAACTCTAAATGTTCTTTTCTGCCAAGCTTGGCACTAGATTATCTATAGTTTATCATATTATGTTTAAGATGTCAAGCGATAGCGAACGATAGCGGAATCTTTATCAATAATACATGTTTTGAATTAGCAAAAGAGGCGACTCGTATTGAGCCGCCCTCGTAGAGGAGCTATTCTACATATGCTACTTCGGCCACGGAGATGCCGTCCTTTTTTAATAAGCCCTTAAAGGTTTTTGTGATGGAGTTTAGTTTTTCTTGGGGTATTTCTTCGTCGGCGGAGTGGAGCAGGCCCGGGATTATCTTGACCGGTATAACCTCGCCTTTTCCTATAATTAAGTAGATTTTCTCATCTCTGCCTGTTTCAAGAAATTGATTGCTGTTATCGGAGCGGACCACGTCGTCTGATGTGGATTCGGAGTCTAAGCTAGGGTTATTTCGTTTAAAAGTTATTACATCAAACATGACGGTTACAAAGTCGATGTCGTGTTGCCAAGCTGCAGCCGTATAAGCTTCTACGATATTGCATAACCTAAAATATTTTAGTAAATCCATATGTATTCCTCCCTTCTTATAGTTCCACTTAGATTATCGGCTATATGGATATGAAGACTGAGATAGTGATAGTCTAAGTGGAGCCACAAGAATGCCAATTAGATTAATTGGTGAGAAGTTTGCCATTTGTAGTTTTGTACTCTCGTAAGGTTCAAAGTCTTTAATACTAAACGATAGGACTTATGGTTCTTTAGATTATCTCATAATATTGAGTTTTTGTCAACAGTTGTTCAGAAGTAAGATGAAGTATTAAAGCCCAGAAATGAGAGCCTGGAACTGTGCGCCACGGTCGTAGACGTTTTGGAACATGTCGAAAGAAGCGGCGGGCATATGATTGAACCCTTACTGAGCCAATGGTAGTAAGGGCCTTGCATGAAAAAGGCTCCGCGTAGCGAAGCCTTGAGGAGTTTAGAGCACGGTGTAGAGATACCCTTCGGCTTCAAGCCTTTTTTCGAATTCCTCGAAAATGGACTTTCTTATGCTGTTGGTCTCCTCGTCGTCATGTTTATCCAGACGGCCTCTGCTCAGGCCCATATTGATTTCCATGGACTTTTCATCTTTTGTAATGGCATAGCCTCTATCGGTTATAAAAGAGCCCAGGCTGAATCCGTTCATCCAAGGATCATCCGACGGGAGAAAGTCGCGATATAAGGGCCTTCTATGGAAGTGCGTCCCATTTTCCGTATATACGTAGTTGATCCCGACCTCCTTCGCAGACGAATTCCCCCATGTCGTTTCCGCGAGGATACACATAATGGTTGCAGTGAAAACGTAGTCTTCTTCGATTGCTTCTCTTTCTTTCATGTATTCATCCATTCTTTCTTCACTCATTGTTCTTAGTTCTCCTTTCGTGTAATGTTCGAAAACAAGAACCGATAATCGATTCGTAGTTCAAATTGTCTTTAATGTAACATAGATTATCGAAATTGTCAATGAGGCCAGGGGCAATACTTGGGTGCTAGAGCCCAGAAATGAGGACCTGGAACTGTGCGCCGCGGTCGTAGACGTTTTCGAACATATCGAAAGAAGCGGCGGCTGGAGACATGAGGAGGATATTGTCGGAACTTTGCGAGGCGCTTTGTTTAGACTTTTCTAGGGCTGTCGAGACAGCTTCTTCAAGAGATTCTACTAGGGTGAAGCGGGGATCTTGGTATCTGTTGGCTAGTTCGTGGCCGGATTCTCCCATAAGGATGATGTTTTTGACTTGGGGGGCTTGGAGGATTTCGTAGAGTTCGGGCAAATCTTCGTTATTGGTCTTGTCGCGACCACCGGTAATAACGGTGAGGTTGGAGTCTGGAAAGGCATTTATGGCAACGCGAGTGGAAGATGGGTTAGTGGCGAAGTTGTCGTCGTAGATTTTGATGCCGTCTAGCTCGCGGAGAAATTCGAGGCGGTGAGGAAGACCATGGAAGGCGCTAAGCCCTCGAATAATGGTTTCCTGAGAGTCTCTTAAATATTCATCTGGTGATATATTGTAGTAGCTGGCTACGGCTGCGATAGCGGCTATGGCGTTGTCTTGGTTGTGACGGCCGGGGAGGGTAATGGCGCGGCGGATTGAGTCTGGAATAGTGAATGGATAAGCTATGGGTTTGGCGGTTGAAGTCTGGGCGATTTTAGTAGTTTCTGGATTATTCTTGAAGTAGATAAGATAATCTTCTGCGGATTGGTGCTTAGTGATGTTAGCCTTGGCGCTAAGATAGTCGGAATAGTCTTTGTGAACGTTGAGATGATCTGGTTCGAGCTGGCCGATGACGGCGATGTGGGGGGATTTTTCTAAGTCCCAGAGCTGGAAGCTGGACATCTCATAGACGACGATAGATTCGGGCTTTAGCTCATCGAGGACGTCTAGGGCTGGAACACCGATATTGCCGACGAGATAAGCGTCTTCTTGATGGGCGTCTAGGAGAGATTTGATAAAGGAACAGGTAGTGCCTTTACCTTTGGTGGCGGTGACGCCGATGATGGGGCAGGGACAATGGTCGAGGAAGTACTTGGTGGCGGAAGTCTCGTTTGTTAGATGAAGTGGTGGCACGGAGGGGCTACGAAAAACGTAATCGTAACCTGAAAAATCTTTTGTTTTGATTTCGTCGTAGGTGAAATTCTCGAGAATCTCGCATTCGAGATTGCTGTAGTGTTTTTTAAAATAGGCTTCGGTAGACTTGCCTTCCTTGCCGTAGCCGAGTAGTGCAATTTTCATAGCCCAATTATAGCATGGGCTCTAATGATGAACGAGAATGTTTCTATCGGGACTTTTTGCAGGAATTAAAAACTCCGGCTATAAAGCCGGAGCGTGAACTGGGGGTTATTTCTCTTCATTGGTCGAGGTCACGTCGAGAGCCGTCCGGAGGAAGGCGTCTGGTGCGACGTCGCAGCCTTTCGGGATATTGATACTATCCTTAGTCAGACTTTGACAGTCGACAAAAGCGCCTCGGCCGATCTCGTGGCATTTGCCTTCAAAGCGTACCGTTCTGAGGTTCTCGCTTTGGGAGAAGGCGAAATCACCTATTTTCTCGATATCACCCCTGAAAACGACAGTCTGAAGCGAATCGTAGTGCTTGAAACTGTCGAATTCTACGGCGAAGATTTCAGAGATACCATCGCCGAAGACTATTTCTTTTAGTTTCTTGCGTTGGTCTTCGGTAATGCTGACCCATCTGTCGGCTCGCTTGATGACTCCGTCTCCGGGAGCGGTTTTAGTGAAGACCAGCGTATCGATTTCTTCGTGATACGTGGCCGAAATCCCGCTTTTTTCGTCGAAGAACACCGGGTTCCCGGATCTATCGTAGAACAGAGTCCGTTTTACTGGTTCTTCCGGCAAAGTTATCCCGGAGGAGACTTCTACTGGTGCAGAGAACGAATTCTGCTCGGGCCGGTTAAGGACGATGACAATGAGTCCGTATACCATCATTGCGGCGAGTACCGCAAGGATAAAAAGGGCGATTTTTTTGGAAGTCGAGTGTCGTCTTCCTGTTGTGGTGTTTTTTCTGCGTACAATGTTTCTTCTTCTGTGCTTCATTTTTTCCTCCCTTTCTGCCCCATTAAAAGTCAGTAGAAACAACCTAGTCTTTTAAGGAGCAATCACGATAGATATTTGAATTAATTATATCACTTATTGCCAAAATGTCAATAGTTGGCAAAATCTAATCTATGGTGCTTCATGGTAACTCTCGGAGCTCTTTGGCTCATTATGAATGAGGTGTATTGTGTTATAACGGATGGCGGGTTTCTAGTGGTAATCTAGGAGAGATTGTCTGCTAGGATTTGACGGGCTTCGGCTACTGAATGGGTTTCCATGAGTTTGGCGCGGAGGTCTTTGGCGCCAGGGAAGTTGTTAACGTAGATTTTGAAGAAGTGCTTTAGGGGTTCGTAAGAAGGATCATGCGAATGTCTTTTCTCGGGGACGCTCCTCGCGCCCGTCTTTACGGGGCTCGTCGCTTCGTCCTCGTAGCGACTGCGGATGCCCCCGAGAAAACCATTCGCATGATCTTCATACAAGTCCAGATGCATTTTTAGAAGCTCCATAAGCTCTTCGCAAGTGGGGGTGTGATTTGTAAAGCAATAGGGGTTCTGGAAGACGCCGCGACCGATCATGAAGCCGTCAATCTTGGGGTACTTTGCGTGAAGTTCTAGAGCGTGGGCACGGTCCCTAATGTCGCCGTTAATGACGAGTTTGGTTTGAGGCGATATTTGGTTTCGGAGCGTGATGATGCCTGGGATGAGTTCGTAGTGGGCGGGGACTTTGCTCATTTCTTTCTTAGTGCGAAGGTGGACGGTGAGAGCGGCAGGATGTTGTTCTAGTAGAGTCGGTAGCCAAGTTTGATGTTCGGATAAACTAGCCCAACCGAGACGGGTCTTGATGGAAACTGGTAAATTCGTACTTTGCTTGGCATTTTGGTAGCAAGCGACGGCAAGTTCTGGGGTATTAATCATGGCGGCGCCGCCACCGGCTTTGTTGACATGTTTGTCGGGGCAGCCGAAGTTGAGGTCGACGCCAGAAAATTCGAGCGATGCGAGTGCAGAAGCGCACTCAGAAAAATGCTCCGGATTTTTACCCCAAATTTGAGCGATAATAGGTGAGTCGGTGGGGGCCACTTGCAAACGTTCTAGAGCGTTCCAGCGGCCTTTTTCTGAGGCATAGGAGGATACGTTGGTGAATTCCGTAAAAAATAAATCTGGCCGGCCAGCTTTGGCTATCACTTGGCGGAACATGATATCCGTAACGCCCTCCATGGGGGCGAGGATCAGGAACGGTTTTGGTAGGTTTTCCCAAATATTCATATCTCGATTCACTTTGGTATTTTAGCATAGTTTTCTATAAAAGAATATCTTTGGTGTGTTTCGGTGGGTGGCTTTGTGGCGGTCGAGGAAGAGATTCTGTATACCCAGTAAGATGTTTTATATATTTTGGCGGGAAGCTTTGTATGGGGCTTTATTCTAGAGGTGAGTGTAGAGCGCTCAGGGGGTAGGTTGTTACGTATTGTTGACATAATCTCTGTTTTGTGGTTATATGTATGTTATGGTACCTTAATAAGTGAATCTGTCGTTTTTAGTGGTTTTTGCGAAGGGAGGATTCTATGGAGACGATATTATGTACTAAGAAAACAGAAGATATTAAGGAGTGTTGGTCGGCGCTTGGGTTTCCCTCTTGGGTTTGGGTTTTAGTTAATGACCTCGATCCAGAAGCTGCTCTTGATTTTGTGAGGATGTTTCAAGTTAAAGAGTTGAACAATGCCGTATCCCGGCAGAAAGGAAAAAGTATTCTCGAGGCTAAAGCTATAGAGCCGCTATATAATTGTGTTCCCACATATTGGAAGGAAAAGCTTTTTATTGAAATGAGAAGGGTACTCTCATCTGGGGGGTTCATACGCGGTCACCGCATTATAAAAGATGATAATCTGCGGCGATTTGTCTTGCTGCGGTCCTTTGTCTCAAAACTCTCGTCCAAAAAAGAATATTATCTTTTGAACTATACTAGAGGAAAGGATTTGGAACGCACCCTGGGGAAACTATATGATTATTATAGGAAGAATTATTTAGACTATAATGAATCTTCCCTTGAGGCGATATTTGACTGCTTAACTGCGTATTTGCCTCCGAAACAGAAGGAGACGATTGAATGGTACTGCTCTTCCGAATTAGGGTGTAACCCTGTTTTGACAACCTCCGAGGAAGAGTTGGAGGAAGCTATATATTGCAATATGGTACTGATTGGTTTACCCAAGCTTGAAATGTTGATCGATGATGGGGCTATTCCGATTAACTAAATAAGCTATTCAGTATTGCTGTGAACTGTGGCCTGTACCTTGGGTACGGGCTTTTTTGTATATTTAAGATTTAATCTATAGACATGATTTTGCGGTTGAGTATTTGGTATCATATAGTACGGGCGGTACAAAGGTTGGGATTTTTGTGGTATAATGAAATTACTCATGCTATACTTCGGTCACTGGTGATGAGAAAAGTTTAAAGCTGCGCGATATTGTCATTTATATCCGTAGCCAGGAGCCAATAAAACGGGCTCACATAAATGACTCTATTAAATCTAATTATTTAAGGAGTCTTTATGAAAAACTTTAACAAAAACAATAACGAGCAAGTCGAAGTCATGGCTCTGTTTGGGTACGAGATGACGCCGTGTCAACCACTAACATTTAGGCGGCATGGCGAGTCTGAGACCGAGATTACGGAGCTTCTCCGGACGCAGATTCGTTTTGCGGGCGGAGTGGCACTTCATATCTTCGATGTGCTTGTTGGTCGGGAGAGGATGCGGCTAGAGTTTAACTCGCGCGATCTTTCTTGGCACCTCACACAATAAACACGGTATTTGGCTAAAAGCTAAATTATCGCAAAATTGAACTGGATAACCCAGTTCAATTTTTGTGAGGGCAGTGAAGGAGTGCAGGGATTCGGGGAAGTTGCCCCAAATAGATGATATAATGGTTCTATGCAGGAATTACAGAAGAAGCTTCGTGAACTTGAGAAAGAGTTTTTACAAACATACCAGAAATTAGAAATAGAAACGAAACTTGCGGAAATCAAACGACTTGAGCAGGAAGTGGCGGAACCGGAAATTTGGAAGGATGTAAAGTACGCCACAGAAGCCAATCAAAAATTGAAAAAACTACAAGATGAGACTGCTCCGTATGAGCTGCTTAGGACCCAGATACAGGATCTTGGGGAGCTTATGGAAATATCTGGTGAAGATTTAAAGGATGAGTTTAGTGAACAGATTGGCGCGATGGAGGCAAAGCTTGGCGAGCTAAAAAAGGCGCTCAGATTTCGGGGTAAATACGATGGTAATAACGCAATTCTTAGGATTACATCTGGAGCGGGAGGAACTGAAGCGATGGATTGGGCGGGGATGCTGGAGCGGATGTATCTAAGGTTTTTTGAAAAGAAGGGTTGGAAGGCGACGGTTGTAGAGAGAGTAGAAGGAGAAGAGGCTGGGATAAAAACAGCTGTTTATGAAGTAGATGGCACGAATGTTTATGGCTATTTGAAATCGGAGCATGGAGTACATAGATTGGTGCGACTCTCGCCGTTTAACGCAAATAATTTGAGGCAAACGTCTTTTGCGTTGGTGGAAGTGTTGCCAGTGATTGAAGCAGATACAGAGGTCCTGA
>CAMYWN010000011.1 GCA_947302765.1 uncultured Candidatus Saccharibacteria bacterium | reverse complement strand
ACGTAACAATAAGCTTTACACTGAAAGATGAAGATTGCACAACTAAGTTGTTAAACAAATCTCTCCCGAAAGGGAGTTTTTTGTTGACAGTGTATTGTTAATAGCCCCGAATTTAGGGTTAATAGACATTTTATACTACAAACTCATTGCATTTGTAATGTTTTTGTAGTATAATTGAGCCAAACAATGAAAGGGAACAATATGAGTACAAGCACCACGATACCAATCCAGATTAGAGTAGATAAAAAGACCAAGGAAGAAGCCAACGAGCTTTTTGAAGAGCTCGGCACCAGCATGTCCGGTGCCGTAAATATGTTTTTAAAACAATGTGTGAACACCGGCAGTATCCCTTTCCGCATCAGAAAGCCTCGTCCTAGCAAAGAACTTCTAGAAGCGATAAAAGAGGCAAAAGCAATGGCAAAAGATCCAAATACCCCAACATATGATTCGTCTGAAGAATTCTGGGCGGCGATGGAGGCAGAATGAAATATAGCCTACAAGCGACCAGTAAATTCAAAAAGAATTACAAACGGATGCAAAAACGTGGGCTCAAGAAAGAAGAATTGCAAAAAGTCGTAGAATTATTACGGAATGGAAAGAAGTTAGATATTAAGTACAAGGATCATGCTTTAATGGGTCAGTTTAAGAAATATCGAGAATGCCATATCAATCCAGACTGGCTGTTAGTATATGAAATCCGGGATGATATCTTGGTTCTAACTTTAATCGATACTGGCTCGCACGCAGATTTGTTCAATATGTGAAGTGACCCACATCACACTGCCCGTCAAACAAGCTTTACACTGAAAGATGAAGATTGCTTTGGCTAAGTTGTTAAACAAAAGCCACCCTCTGTAGGGTGTTTTTTTATCAAGCTTAAGCTTCGTGCTATACTTATTATATGGATAATCGCAGACCATCAAAAGGTACTCTAGTTAAGCTTGAAGCAACGATGGCGGATCTAAAAGACTTTAAGCAGTCAAACCATCAAGCCAACAGCACAGACGGGGAAGACACCAACGATGATAGGGTCAACAGAGTAACAAAGCAAATTGGCCAGAAGAGTCTCCAAGGGTACGCAGGGAAAAACGTAAACGTAAACAAAGGTGAACCCCTAACTTACTATATCGGCGCAAAAGTCTTACGATTCAAAAATCAATTGCCGTATTCGGAGAGCGGAGGCCAACTTCAGCGCCCAACCGTAGAAGATATCTCAAATAGCAAATACCCAGACTGCTACCACCCTTGGCAAACCGAATGCTTGGAAAAAATCAAAGAAAAAGACCAAGTCATATTGTCGTCTACAACCGGAAGCGGCAAAACTATCGTTTGCTACGACTGGGCAAAATACAGAAAACACCTGGCCGAGCAAAAAACCGGGAAGAAGTATACGGTTTATGTTACCTCACCTATCAGAGTCTTATCGGAGCAGCATTTTGAGGAGTTAAGAGCTGAAGGATTAAATGTTGGTCTAGAAACTGGCGAAGACAAGATTGTTCCAAACAATGCGGATTACATTTGTTGTACACAGGAAATTTACACGAATAAATACACCAATAACCCGGACGCTATTCTTGTGGTTGATGAATTTGGCTATATTTCCGAGGCTCAAGATCGTTCTAGAGCCTATGTGGACGGGCTCCAAGGCTCGATGGCGCGTAGTACGCTAGTATGTTCCGCTACACTGGGAAAAATGGCAACCACTAAGGGATATTTGGAGGAAGTGACTGGATATGAACAGTATTGTTACGAAAACCACGAGCGCCTCACGGAGCTTGAGGCGAAAGGAGAAACTGGCGCCGAGAACATTCAGGATGCGATCGTTGTGTCGTTCTCGGCAGAGAATTGCCGACGCGTCGCCGATACCCTACTAGAAGCGAGGGCAAACGGTGTGGTGAAAAGCTACGAGTACAGGCTTTACGAAGATGACGAGGATGATGAAGAAGATGAAGAAGATGAGGATAACTACGATGAAGATGAAGATGATTATTATTACAGACCCCGACGCAGCAGGAGACGTGGTGGTAGGGAGATTGTAACCACGCGTCAAGTTATGACACCGTTCGAATATAGCGACGAGAGGGCGGAACGAGTTGAAGAGCTAGCTAAAGAACTAAACATCCAGAATCGTGAGCTAATCGAGTGGGCTAAGTATGGTATCTCTACTTATTACGGAGACATGTTGCCAAAAGAAAAAAAGTTCACCAGGCAAGCCTTTACTGAACACATCGTGGACACAATTGCTAGTACGGATGCGGTAGCCTTAGGAGTAAACTTCCCGGCCAGAATGATAGTTTTCGCCCAATTAGCCAAATATGGAGAGGATGGACCGATTAGTAAAAACCTTTACGACCAGATAACGGGGCGTGCAGCCCGACTTAAGCACTATAGTAAAGGAGAAATATATTACTGTAACGATTTTTACTGGGAGGATCGCAAAGGCTATCATCATCTCCTCGAGAAGCGCGGATATGATACTGGAACACTATTCGAGGAGCTCCAACGAAAGCCGAACGAGGAACTGTCTGTCAGTCTTACCCCAGACTACAAGGCCCTATTTAGGGGGAAACCCATCGAGTCGGAGATAGACTACATTAAACAGTATTCCACTGTTGCGATAAGTGAAATGGAACTGCAGCATTCTTGTGAAGAAGCTATTGACTGTATTAGCCCAGTCGTTCGTGAAGCGCTAGCAAGAGCGATAGAGATGAATAAAAAACTTGGCTATGGTAATATGGATGACACAATTGGACATATACAAATGCTGCAATCTATGCCAGATATGTATACTCTTGAGTTTAATCAACAAGGACAAGGGATCACTGTCCACAAAATAGATGAGTATGGTGATCCCTGGGAGGGTAAGGAAGAAGTACATCTAGGTAACAACAAGCTATTCCGTGAGGCAATGAATGCTACATTATCGCAATTAGGGTGTAGTAATCTAGAAGATGCCGCCCACAAGTTGACTCTTTTCCTGCGGGGTTCTTACGACTTGAGGTTAGACCCTGAAACTAACAAAAAATACGCACTAGATGTATTAATGGGCGAAGAGGAAGTTTTTGACGAACGGATTCGAAATAGCAGAAATCTTCGTGATCTCATGGGTCTTCGTTCTTATCTTCTCTCCCTTCCAAAAGGATACCGTAAACGCTATATTGATTCCATTTTTCTAGCCGAGTATCGTATTAATGCATTAGACGAAACAGTTCTAAATGAAAGAACCGGGCAAATCACCTTTTCTGAAATCAGCGAAGCGCTACGAAGTAGATTCACGAAAAACGCCTCCATAACAGAGATCAAGAGTAAAATAGAGGGGAAAAGAAACTATACTCTTACCAAGGAAGAGGCTGAGCTTTTATTTGCAAATCCTAATGAAAGCAATCCAGGGCTTGTCAGCGCAGAGAACCACAACTCCATGATAGAGAAAATGCGCCGACAGGTTCCCTTAAAAGCTTTGATAGATTCTGGTATCGAAATTGCAGGCTATCTCGATAGATTAGACTATGGAGTCTTTGAGCGTGAAAAGAACCCACAATATTGTTTCCAATATTTGGCGGATCAGCATTTGATTAATAACGACATTTTTAGGTATTTTTCTCACAACAAGGATTTCGGGGAAGAGTTTACTCAGACAACAATAGACAACCTCGCCTCGCTCTTAGCGGGGGGCGTAGAGATGGATTCATTGCTAGGCTACACTAGTTTTACCTTCGATGAGCCTAGCCAAATCGATGCCTTCGTGCCGTTTCTTGATAGAATCAATGAACCGACAGATTTATTTAAGCGTCACCATATCGCCAATATAGAGACTCTTCGGTACGCCTCGGACAAACTTGGAATAGATATTGATCTGATCGCGCAGAAAAAAAGCCTCGACGAACTCTTTGCTAGACAGAATCTCTCTGGTCTCGTTGCTGCTGGGTGCCAACCAAACTCATTGGTAGACTATTGTATTTCTAATAAATTGGATGAAAGAAGCGGCCAAGAGGTACTAGACCTAGGGGCGACATCGGCCGAACTGGTTAAGTACGCCAGATGGTCTTGGGTTAGCAGGAATACCCAGGTACTATACGAACGAAATATGATTGACGATAACTATCTGCTAAACAATCTTTCTTTTCTCGATGAAGATGCTGTCGACATTAAACGACTTGTTGACTATTACAAAGAGAATAGGCCCCCGGTCACCTTTGATAAGCTTCGTGTGTTATACTCAAGGAGTTTAGATAAAACGATTTTTTCTTCCATGAATGACGAGGAGATACTAGGGTTAAACAATCGGAATTTGCAATGGTTAGCAGAAAAACATATCGTTACCCCAGACTTTTCAAAGCCATCCAAAGAACGCTATAGACTAGACCAAGTCAGATGGTTTATCACCTCAAACAACATAAATAGCGTACTGAGCCACGGCTATATATATCACCACGATTTAGTTACAAGGATAGACGAACTACTTGCTCTATCCCCTTCCTTTAAGTCAATGCGCAGAGTTCTAGAATCGGGGGCGCCCCCGTGCAAATTTTTGCTAGATTATTCGACGGAAAGTGTTGATAAACTAACTAGACAATATGGGCGAAGTAAAGTCGAGAAAATGCTTAGAGCGAACATTGGTGCGGTAATCAATAATTTCAAAAGTCTCTCGCTAGATGACGAGGTCGCAAGCTATGGTCAGTATGATTACCACTATCCAGGCCTTGAAGAAATGACAAACATAATGATACGAAGCCTTCAAAGCTCTGAATATTCAAATATGGCGGCCGCCCCGTTAGAACAATTTTTACAGGATAAAAGAAAGGAAAGAAGATGAATTATTCGCCTGACGTATGCGATCAATTGATTGAAATTCTTAAGTACATTCCACGAGAAGCTCGCGATAAGATACCGCAAGCAGTTATTAGATACTTGTACGAAAACTGTAATTCTGTGAGTACATTTATTTACAATCAGGCATTACCTCTTGAAGACCAAGAGTTACTCGGCGGTACGGTCGTCGCCCTTACCGAGTTCAATCAAAAATACTGGAGTGTATAATATGTCAGAGCGGATGCACTTAGAATCCAACGATCCATTATGGTCTTCTGGCCGGTTCGACGATGACGATTGGCTGAATGGAGGCGACGAAGATGACGATCGCAGTGTAATTGAATCTATCCCTGTCCCGCCAGATATAGATTATTTTGACGAAGACGATTTTTTCTACCCCGTGGGGCCGGTTACGATGTCCCCCTACGAAGACGACGATGATGAGGATTTTGACGACGATGCGGAAGAGTTAACGGAGGCCGAAATCGAGAGTATCGAGGAAGTGTGTTCGCTTAAAAATCGCGATGAAGTCATCGAATCCTGGCGCGTGATGCAGCCGTTTATAGATAAAATTCAGCCGAGTATGCTGAAAAAAGTGTATGATGGTTGGGCTAAACGTCGTAATACATACCGTCAACGTATCAAAATGGGGGACGGTGTTATTAGGACTGACGATGAAGATCTTGATGTAGCTGCTGATTTATTCTATCTAGGCACAATCTTTAGAGATTATCTAGACTGGGTTCTAGGGCTAAAAAACCAAGAACGAAGTGGATTCCAGCTGTTCGACAGCACGGACCCAGAGGCGACCGAAAGCAACTCTGCGATTGCCTGGTACGATATCTCTAATTACACCGTTAATTGTATAGGAGATAGGGTTGAAACTAAAGAAGGGTTTCTTGGCGCATTGGCGCATGAAATGTGGCACGCGCACCAGTTACGGATGGCCGAAGAAGGGAACATCGATAGCGAAGCAGAGCGATATAGGGATGACTTCTCTAAGCTCAGAGGACAAGACAAGGACGAACAATTCCAGAATCGCCTGGAACAGGAAGCCAGGGTGTTTGAATACTTCTTTTCGCGACTTCTTCGGAGTGCTATGCTGTCTGCGCCGGAGATGTATGACGAACTCACGGAGTCAATCGATCTTTCGCCATCGTCACCTGAGTCTATTTCTGAGGTACTGCACGAGGTGTTTGACAGCGACGAGGAGGTGTTACTAGACAGTTCTAAGGACATCTAGTTCTAGCCAAGTTAGTCGTTGCTCTTATCTAGCTCATCCTGGTTTGTCGATTGTCTGATATGCTTTTTTGCGAATAGAAACATTTGTCGCATTGCGTCTGCAATCTCGGGGGACTCAATCAACGTAGACATACCGTCCTTGGAATAGTTAATAAAAGCCACATTATCTCCAAATATGTCAATCTCTACCGGGGAATCATACTCTTCTGGCGGCAAAATCGTACGCGACAATAGCCATTTCCCCGATTCTTTATTGGATAGCTCTATGAACTCCGACGGTGTGATGTTTTCTGATACAATTCCAGCTTCGACCCGCCTTTTCTTGAACTGCTCGAGGGCCTCTCCATCGGCAATTACGTCGTATCTGCTCCTTACGAAATAATACGGCGCTTTTGCCGCAATCACCTTATCCCAAATCATTTTAACCCCATCCTGTCCATAAAAAGTCGTCGCGCCAGGGGTACTCTGGTATTCATTATAGTAATTGATCAGGGAAGGAAGATTTCCCTCGAGGTTTTTTACCTGTCTAGCTACCACGCGTAGACGTTTCTCGGCGATGCCTTCAAGCACGGAGGGATGATTGGGTATATAGGCGGCTACCTTACCCTTATCTTTTTGCGAAATAATCCCCATCTTCTCGAGCTTTTCCGCTGCTGAGTAAACAGTGGTACGATTCTCGTCCACACCTGTAGCTATCTCGGTCGGCGTGCTTTGTCCATGTTTTATTAGGTATAAATATATCTTCGCCTGGACTTCGGACAGGCCAGTTTGCATTAATAATTCTGTGTTCATAATACCATTATAACATAAGTTTTTTCCATTTTGTCGACCCCATTTCGACAAATTCTCACCCAATCCACCCCTGTTAAATTAGAAATTGTGATATAGCAATTGACAAAAATGACAATTCTTGCTATAATGGTGGCAACAATCAAGCAAATGTTACAAAACATTTCGGGAGATTGCGTAAGAATTAATATCATGGTGGGTGAGCAGGGAATAACTCATGGAGCGCCATACTGGAGCTTCAAGTATTCTTCCTATACCGATATTAAAGTACATTTAATTATTTAAGCATTTAAATATCCTGATAAACCTTGGGTGGGCACACTTCAGGGTGGGATAAAACTCAGTTCGAATATAAACACGGGCTGAGCAGACGAATTTGACCCGTCTGCTGAGCTCGTGACTGATAACCACAAGCTCATGCTTTTATAACTAAACAATATAAGGGCAGGACATTAACAATTTAGCTCATTACCTAAATCCTTCTACTGCAAAAGTCCAGCGGTATAAGAGGCCTAAAATGGATATCCAGGCTTCTTACACCGTTGGGCAATAGGGCTCGCGGTCAGAATTTTGAATCGCGGGCTCATAACCCGCAGGAGGAGGATACTATGACACAGATTAATTTTTTCGCAATCATCGACGGCAAGGTAATCGTGAATACAACACCCCACCCGATCAACTTCTTGTCATCCGACGGGGAACTCGTGGTGGTACCGTCATCAGTTGCTCCGGGCGAGAAGACGAGTCCCTGGGTGGTCAACGCCAAGGCGGTCGAGGAACAGGTCGGCGAAGATCTGGTCCGCACTGTCTTTGTCGGCACACCGGAAGGGGAGGCAATCCTCGACCAGATCGAGCAGTGGGCTCGCGAAGAAGGGGTTGAGAACCCTCGGGTAATCGGTTCCATGGTCGCCGCTCAGGCGTACCCCGGACGAGTACTCGGCATGTGCCCGGCTCCCGGTTTCGAGCGTGTGCCGACCGCTGAAAAGCGGATGACTACTCAGAAATTCACGGTTTACACCAAGTAAACCGGCTCGGAGCGTGACAAAAGGGGATTAAACTAACCCTCCCAGGATAAAAGCTGGGTTCTATATCGGGTGATGAGCCCCGCTAGGTAGCTTCGCATTAACGGCCATAGAACTCGTCACTCTATCAGCCCGCGGCACCTAGCGTCAACGACGAAGCTCAATGACGGTCGCCTTCCGTCGCTATAAATAATAAGGCATGCTCAAGCAAGGCAGTAGGGATCTGCCTCATCAAAACCCAACCTACGGGGCGGACAAGTCCGCCCCTCATCCATAATTAAAGCAAGATAATTATAAACTAAACCAAAATAGTTTATAGCTATCTCGCCTTAATCAAGCGAGAGTTTTTTAAAAATTTTCCCGACCCCGGGGAGAAACGGGTACGCTCTACCGATAGATCTAAAGAGCGGGAAAGGAGATAGCTATGGCTAACTCCAAGAATAACCAGTCACTCATCAACCAGCGCGTGCGTGAGGCGCTCTACCGTACAGCGGCTTTTATGCCGTCATACTACGGTAAGATGCTGGCGCAGCGCCTCCCGGCGGGAGGCTGCGGCTCTATTTTCGAGGGGCTTGACTCCCCCGAGCAGCTCGCAGCAGCGCTCCTCCGGGCGAATTGGGAGGTTGCGGAGCCTCTGGCTGGATCAGCCATCCCGGGATGTGGGTATTTCAAGACCCGCGATATCCCCGGGGGGAGGATGGGGCTGGTCCGCATGGCGGACCTCCCGGACGACGTCCAGATTATCGCCCGGGACCCAAAGGGTACCGGCAAGGTCTCGATGACCGTTCAGGGAGTAAGGGGCCCCGAAGCCCACGAAACCTGGCTCATCACAGGACCCGGCGAGGAGGATGGAGTCCCTGGTGAAGTCGTCTGGACCTTCCATCCCGGCCCTCCCGTCCGCCCGAGTCTGGTCGAAGTGGAGAACATCCCTGATGGGACAATCCTCACCAAGGCTGAGGCTATGGCGCTCGGCTTCGACCTCGCCAAGATCGAAGCCCCAGCCCCCGAGCCCGAACCAGTTTACATTTTGTTCGGGACGGTCGGAAGGGACCGCATCCCGGACTCCCGAGCCTGGGTCGAGGGGGCTTTCAAAACCCTCGCCGAGGCCAAAGCCGAGGCGGACCCGGACGACCTCTTTGAATATGGGTGCCAGTGCATCATGGAAGTGACTGGCACCCGTAAGAAGTTCGTGGTTGGAGACGGCGGCCAGGTGCTCAGCTGATCCGACTACGGCACGCTAGGTAGCTTCGCATTAAAACCGTTAGAATTCGTCACTCTATCGGTCCGCGGCACCTAGCGTCAACGACGAAGCTCAACGACGGTCGCCTTCCGTCGCTATAAATAATAAGGCATGCTCAAAAAGGGCAGTCTAGGGATCTGCCACATCAAAACCCGGTCAAAGGGGCGGATTTTTAAAAGATCCGCTCCTATTCCATATTTGTCTATTGTAGATAAGATTCCTAAATAAGAAACTATTCAAATCATTCACTCTTAAGACTAGATAACCGCGAATTAATCTAAAACTCCCAGTTATCTCGCCTTAATCAAGCGAGAGTAGATTAAAATTTTCCCGACCCCGGGGAGAAACGGGTACGCTCTACAGAAATCAGAGAGCGGGAAAGGAGATAGCTATGGCTAACTCCGCAACAACATATCTTCTCATTTTATGCACCGAGTCACTGGTGTGGCTGTACGGTGCATACCCTTCGCTCGAAGAAGCGAAGAAAATGAAAGCGATCGCTGATTACGGCGAGCAGATGGTCATCGTGGAAGCCACGAGAGGAAAGAAGAAGATAGTAGTCGGGGAAGACTGGCAACATTCCTCACTTGTCCTTCCCAGCTTCTACTGAGCTCAACGACGGTCGCCCTCCGTCGCCATAAAGGGCATGCTCAAGCAAGGCAGTTCAGGGAATCTGCCTCATCAAAACCCCTCGATCTACGGGGCGGGCTTTAGATAGTCCGTCCCTCATCCATAATTAAAGCAAGATAATTATAAACTAAACCAAAATAGTTTATAGCTATCTCGCCTTAATCAAGCGAGAGTTTTTTAAAAATTTTCCCGACCCCGGGGAGAAACGGGTACGCTCTACAGACAAATCAGAGAGCGGGAAAGGAGATAGCTATGGCTAACTCCAGAATCAAAGAGGCGCTTAAAAGCCTCGAAATCAAGAAACTCGTTGACTTCTTCGGCGCGAACGCCGGCATCCCGCATGTTTGCGCGCATCATGCGGAGCCATTCGACGTGCACTGTTTGTGCGTCATTGGCCGCATGATTGAGGAGTACAAGTGGGGCCGTGCGTCTGAGGAGCTTGTCCTCGCGGCATGTCTTCATGACATTGCAAAGCCGCGGAAGGCGACCATCGGTAAGGACGGCCAGGCTCACTTTTATGGTCACGAGCATGTGACCGATGAGGAGCTGGCACAGTTTCTTGACCCCAGCTATCAGGGGTTCGAAAGGGTAGCCGATCTCGTAAGGGGGCATAATCTACCCTGGCAGATCCCGGAAACGGGTAGTAAGAAGCTGCAGAAGCGTTACAACGCGCTGATTGATAGGTACGGTCAAAGGTTTGGCGAAGAGCTGGACCTTTTAGTTGCCTGTGATCGGGCCGGCAGCGTGAAAAAAGCAGCAGATCTCCCGACCGCACGGAAAGAGGCGGAGAGGATTAAAACCCTCCTCCTGCAGACCGAGTGGGATGCGGTGGTCGCCCGTTTCGAGTTTACGGGTTACGATTATGTGACCTGTAACACGGACGTCGTCAGGCATCATGTGCAGGCGACCGGTACGCTCGCCGACGGGAGGAAATTCCAGGTGAGCGGCCACGACTACGTCGAGGAGGAGGACAATTACTACGACCGAGTGAGTTCGAACGTGGTAATTTGTCTCGAAGAGGGGACGTGTATGCCCCTCGAATCATTCCTCGACGCAGAGAAGGAGTATAATTCATTTGTATATAAATGAATTATACTTCAGCCCAGGGCAGGGAATTGCCTATCCGAAATGAGGCCCCGATGCGCCTCTCCAAAATTCCCGAAGCATCGCTGAAAATGATCCACGCTTTTAAAAAGGGTTTGGCGTGTGATAATACAAATAAAACCCTCTGCTCATATATGCTCAAAAACACCTCTGGGGATTTCTCCAGAGGGCTTTTATTTCTTCCTCGAGGACATTTTGATTTTCATATCCCCACAATACGATACATTTCGCGGATTCCGAAAAAATCCGTCTTTTTGAGGATTTAGTTCCGTAAAAAGCTAGACTTTTTCGGAATCTATTTATTTCTGGCGCAACAAGAACCAGTAAGAGGTGGATTATCTGATAGAGAAAAACGGCGAGATTACCGCTATCGAGGCTAAATGGAGTCTCAAAAAGAACATCAAACTCCCCAACATTTTCGTAGAAACTTACCGTCCAAGCCATACCTTCTTTATCGATAGTAATAATTATTTAGAGATATTATCTGGGAGTCAATTAGACTACTTAGATTAATAACTTCATTTTCGCGCCAGTGCTATTAGAAAGCGAGTATTATTTTGAAACCACTATACCGAAGTTTGTCGACCACCTTTCGACAATTTCATACCCAATCTACCCCAGTTAAACCAATCTATTGCCATCACCAAATTGACAAAAAGCACAAGATTTGGTATAATAATAGCAACAATCAAGCAAATGTTACAAAACATTCGGGAGATTGCGTAAGAATTAATATCATGGTAGGTGAGCAGGGAAGCAGCAAAGCTTCTTCCTATACCGATATTAAAGTACATTTATTCATTATGCATTTAAATATCCTGATAAACCTTGGGTGGGCACACTTCAGGGTGGGATAAGACTCAGTTCGAATATATGCACGGGCTGAGCCGGAGAATTTGACCCTCCAGCTCTGCTCGTGGACCCGGATGGGGATTCTAGAGCAGAACCTTAAAATTTTCCCGACCCCGGGGAGAAACGGGTACGCTCTGCAGACAGATCTAAAGAGCGGGAAAGGAGATTAGCTATGGCTAACTCTATCTATTTAGTAGGTCTTCGGCGAGGGTCACCCAACTATGGAGGGTGTTCTAATACCGTAGAAATGCCTACATTCTGCTATGGATCCTTTAAGGATGCAAAGCAACGGTATTTAGTAATCAAGGGCATGGGCGAGCATTCGGAGGAAGGATTCGAATACCAGGAGCCCTACCTTCTCAAAGCAATTCCTGACCATGAAGGAGGGGAGATAATAGCCATTTATGGCTCATGCTACCCCTCTGATTGCCAAATGTGGAATGAGTGGAGCGAAAAAGGAGCTCTTTCATGCTCTAGCCTCACTCCGTCCAAGCGGCAGATTGTTTGGGCGCTAATAAAAGCTCTCCTTGGGAGCTAATCCATACCTACTATGCGCCGCAGTCGGGTCTGCGTCATCAAAGCCCATGCTCAAACTGCAGGGGTGGGCCATACGGCTCATCCCAATCCAAGATTGCTCAAGTGTACTTTTAAGACCAGATAACTGTGAATTAATCTAAACTCCCAGTTATCTCGCCTTAATCAAGCGAGAGTATTTTTAAAATTTTCCCGACCCCGGGGAGAAACGGGTACGCTCTACAGACAGATCTAAAGAGCGGGAAAGGAGATAGCTATGGCTAACTCCAGAATTAGTGAAGTAGCGAGGCTCCAGAGGATTACGGCCAAGGCAAGACAGGCCGATGAGGCCAGAAAAGCCAAGGAGGCTGCGGCGGAGGCGGCAAGGCGGCAAAGGTGGGAAAACCGCCAGCCAAACCTGGAAGGGCTTTTAGCCCAACTGGTGGCGGCAGAAATTGTCCTCCAACTCGAGGACTCTGCCAGGAGGATGGAAAGCACGGCCGTTGTATGGCCTCAGGAGATAGCCATGCGATGTGGCAAGTCTTTGAGGGCCAACGTCGTCGCCAAGGACGTCTCGCTCGCCAGGTTTTACGATGACTGGCTTCCGGGATTTGTCCACACGGTCAGATTCAGGAATCTCCTCAATAGAAGGTTGAGGAGAGACTATAATCTGGTCGGGGAGGAAACGACCGGCTATGACCCGGCCAGCAGGACAGTATTTGCAGAATTGCGGTTCTCCTGGTAAAGCCTCCTCTCACTCGCACACGCAGTCGGGTCTGCATCGCTAAAACCCATGCTCAAACAACAGGGGTGGGCCACATGGCTCATCCCAATCCAAAATTATTCAAGCAATTCCGAGATACAAATTACACATTAACACTTTTAACGAAGACGAGCCCGAGGTTGTATAATATATCTAATATCGGCACTTCCGGCTTTAAGATCAGATAACTGTGAATTAATCTAAACTCCCAGTTATCTCGCCTTAATCAAGCGAGAGTATTTTTAAAATTTTCCCGACCCCGGGGAGAAACGGGTACGCTCTACAGACAGATCTAAAGAGCGGGAAAGGAGATAGCTATGGCTAACTCCAAAAATAATCAGCGACTCGTCAACAATCGCGTGCGCGCAGCAATCCGCAGTACGGCGGCTTTGATGCCGTCATACTACGGCAATAGGTTGCTCGCACGGCGCATGGAAGGGGGCTACGGCCCAGTTTTTAAAGGGATGGACATAGATATGCTTGCGCGGCATCTCATCAAGGCGAATTGGGAGCCCGCAGAACCTCCGACCGAGACGGCCTTGCCGGGTTGTGCGTATTTTAAAACATGCGACATTCCCAGCGGCAGATACGGCTTGGCCCGCATTGCGGACCTCCCGGACAGCATCGAACTCGTCGCCTACACCAACGATGGCGGCGAGACGATTTGGCTAAGCGCCTTGGGGGCAAAAGGCCCCGAAACCTCCGAAACCTGGATCGTTATCCGCTCTGGCAAGGAGGAGGGAATCCAAGGCGAAATCGTCGAGGATCTCCATCCAGGACAGCCTGCACTACACCAAAGAAGGCTCAACGCAGGAGCTATCCAGAACGGAGAGCACCTTTCGAAGAAACGGGCGCTTCAATTGGGATTTGATCTTGCCTCGGTCCAACCCTAGCAAATGACGGCCTCCCTCGTCGCTAAACAATAGGCTCAGACAACGGGGCGGGTTAAGCCCGCCCCTCTCCCACATTAAAGCCAGATAACTGCGAGTTAATCTAACTCTCAGCTATCTCGCCTTAATCAAGCGAGAGTTTTTTAAAAAATATCCCGACCCCGGGGAGAAACGGGTACGCTCTACAGAAATCAGAGAGCGGGAAAGGAGATTAGCTATGGCTAACTCCATATACTTAGTAGGTCTTCGACAAGGCTCTCCTGGGTGCGGTGGATTTTCTAACACCCTGGAGATGCCACAATTTTGCTTCGCCTCTTTTGAGGAGGCGGAACAGAAATATGTGTTGCTCGATAGTCTGGGCCGGGGCTCGAAGGAATTCGAGTATCAAGAGCCCTACCTTATCGAAGCAACCCCGGATTCGGAGGGGGGGAGGATCAAGGCAATCTACGGGTCGCTCCTCCCATCTGATTGCTACGAGTGGGAAGGATGGGATGAGAAAGTGGGGCCATCCTCGCACTCTACTCTTAAACCGGGTAGAGCACAGGTAATCAAGGCGCTCCTCAAAGCCTTAATTGGCGGGAAAGGAGTGTAGATGGCTCCGAAGTTCATTATGATGGTAGGCATTGCTGGCTCCGGCAAGTCCACCAAAGCCGCAGAAATAGCGGTACAGGAAGGAGCAATAGTAATCAGCTCCGATACCATACGAAAGGAGCTGTATGGCGACGAAGCAATCCATGGGGATAATCAGGTCTACCAAACGATGGAAGACCGCACCATGATTGCTCTAAGAGGCGGGGCTAGCGTCGTTTATGACGCAACCAACGTCGTCGCCTGGAGACGCAAGGAGCTCCTGGATAAGCTCCCGGCTGGAGTGGAGAAAGGGTGCGTCTGGGTAAATACACCCATAGAGCGCGCCCTTCAGAACAACGAAGGCCGGGCTCGCCACGTCGCCGAGTGGGTAATTTACCGCCAGGCGACCCAGCTGGAAGCTCCTACGGAGGGAGAAGGGTGGGATACTATACGTATCCACACCTACAAATAACTACAAGGGCAGGGAATTGCCTATCCGAAATGAGGCCCCGATGCGCCTCTCCAAAATTCCCGAAGCATCGCTGAAAATGATCCACGCTTTTAAAAAGGGTTTGGCGTGTGATAATACAAATAAAACCCTCTGCTCACATATGCTCAAAAACCCTCTGGGGATTTCTCCAGAGGATTTTTCTTTTTTCAGAAATCCCCTACTACTCAGATTACCGCACAGCGGTTAGAATTTATTCATCTTACTAAAAACTTCAGAAATTCAGAAGATTTTCACGAAACCACAAAAAACTCTGGATAGGATGATTATTCATGCTGCAACCTTGCTGTAACACTAGAGCTATTCTGGTTTTAATTTGTCGACCACCTTTCGACAATTTCCCACCCAATCTACCCCTGTTAAACCAATCTATTGCCATCATCAAATTGACAAAAAGCACAAGATTTGGTATAATAATAGCAACAATCAAGCAAATGTTACAAAACATTTCGGGAGATTGCGTAAGAATTAATATCATGGTGGGTGAGCAGGGAATAACTCATGGAGCGCCATACTGGAGCTTCAAGTATTCTTCCTATACCGATATTAAAGTACATTTAATTATTTAAGCATTTAAATATCCTGATAAACCTTGGGTGGGCACACTTCAGGGTGGGATAAAACTCAGTTCGAATATAAACACGGGCTGAGCCGGAGTATTTGACCCTCCAGCTCTGCTCGTGGACCCGGATGGGGATTCTAGCACGAGCAGAATTAAGAAAGGAAAACAATGGACAATTTTTTTAATGATAGAATAATGGATTTTCGAGTTGACGGAAAACGCTATGTCAATTTAGACAATGCGGCTACAACATCGCCACTTAAAGCAGTGGAAGATGGGGTGGAAAAATACCTCACAACTTACGGTTCCGTACATCGCGGTTCTGGTGAGAAATCTAAAATCTCCACCGATGTTTACGAACATTCGCGTGAGATTATAAAAAGTTTCGTGGGCGCTCCAGAAGAATCTTATGTAATCTTTTCTGGTAATACCACGGGTGGGATGAATATTTTGGCGCACTTCTTTAGCTTTTTGAAAGGTAAAGTTGCGGTGTCCAGTATCGAGCATAGCTCATCATGGCTCCCTTGGATTAAAGCCGAGGGTGAGAAGGCGCTAGGCTCTGAACAAATTAATTATACAGAAATAGATAAGATTGCAGGCAAAATACAAGAACTAGGCGGTAAACAAGTTTTAACGTACGGTCTCAACGAAGACGGCGAGTTTGATCTTGCAAAGATCGAGGAATTATTGAAAACAGAGAAAATCAAAGTGCTGGTTCTTACCGCCTCCTCTAACCTTACCGGCTACTGTCCAGATATCAAAAAGGTAGGGGAATTAGTGCACAAATATGGTGCTTTCTACGTGGTGGACGGCTGTCAATTTATCCAGCATCACCCAATCAATATGGTGGAGATGGGTATTGACTTTCTTGTCGCCTCTGGGCATAAGTTCTATGCTCCTTATGGTGGTGGGTTCGTGGTTGGACCAAAGGAATTCCTAGACAAATTCTTACCTTATCAGATTGGTGGCGGGAACCTCCCATACATTACATCGGAAGGCAGATTCCTTCGTTATGAAAACCAATTAGCACACGACCCGGGCACCCCGAATGCGGTGGGCGCAGTATCGATGGGGATAGCTTTAGGAGAGTTAAAAAAGATTGGTCTAGATAAGATTGAAGAATACGAAACAGGGTTAACAAGACTTGCTTATCAAGAACTGGAAAAAATAGATGGCGTGAAACTACTAGTTTCTAAAAAGCACTTATCTACGGTGATACCATTTGTAATCGAAGGTGAGAACGCCTCAGATGTAGCGGAGGAACTAAACGCTAAATACGCCATCGGCGTAAGAGCGGGGAATTTCTGCGTATATCATGTAGTAAGAGATTTGCTCAAGATTACACCAGAACAAGAACGTCGGATTGTGGCGGATGTAGAAAGTGGTGATACTTCTACTATGCCAGGCGTCATCAGGGCTTCATTCTCTATCTGTAACAACAGAGAAGATGTGGAGCGATTGGTCGAGGCCATAAAACAAATCACATCTAAATAATGTGGAGCATCCACTCCCTCTGGGATTATCGAATCGCGGAGGGGAATGGGTTCTCTAATAAATCTAGAACCCGTAATTTAACAGCTTAGAACAAAACCTTCTGCAGGAACCGCAGCGGTTTAGTAAGCCTTAAAGGCTTTAGGGTTTTCTAAACCGCTGCGACATAGGGTCGCCGGTAATTTTGCCGGCGGGCTCACGCAGAAAGGAGGATGTTATGAAGAGAAACATGACATCGGTAGCTATTGATACTTGGAGAGACCTGCTCCGTCAGATTCCGGTCGCTGTGAACAATTTCTACGGTGACCCGATAATTCAGTGGGGCGACACTGTCGCTACCCTGGAGGAGCTGGCCCACTCAGGGCATCAGGGGCCGGTAGGGATCATTACTAAGGGGCGGCTTTGCCAGCGCCACCTGGATGACATCCTTCGGTTCCAGAGGGCAGGGCTCAGGCTCGTGTTCCTCGTCTCCATCTCTGAGCTTACCAAGCTTGAGGGAGTAGGCGGGGAACATCGGTACGATAATATCCGCCTCCTAACCGAGGCCGGAGTACCAGTTGTAGCTGCAGTTCGCCCGCTGATGCCGCCGTATAATACCACGGAGGAGAAGCTTCGTAAGATCTTCTCTGGCGTGGCGGCGGCGGGTGGCGGGAGTTGCCCCATCGTTATCTCCGGATTCCGTGGTGACGAGGCACTCATTGAGAAGATGAGCCCCGACCAGCGCACGGAGTGGGCTCTCCGGGTGAAAGTCATGCCTGGAGACGTCTACACGCGCTGCAAAGGGCTTGCAGGGGAATACGGTGTGCAGATGTATACCCGTACGGCCTGCGCAGTCTCGGCGGTTCTGGGAGAAAAGCGGACCTACAATCCGTACTATAACTCTCGGAACCTAGTTAAGTGCGAGGAGCTGGCTTGTCCGCTCCGAAGCACCTGCCAGGCGCCGGCGACACCCCGAGAAGGCAGCGTGGAGTTCCTCCGTTACCTGGGTTATGACGTGACTTTTTGTCCGTCTACTGGTTGCGGGGGCTGCAAAGTGGATGGGGCCGATCGGCTCCGCTGCCCGTCTTGTTGTACTACTTGCTGGCGTGAGCCAGAGGTGGCGCATATTAAGGTGGGCGGCGAGGTCAGGCTGGGGGACCTGGCATTCATCCGCTTCGTTACCGGAATCATGGCGACCCAGCCAGGGCGCAACGATGATGGTGACAAAGAAGTCGGGAAGATTACTCTCCCGAACTTCCCCCAGATCGAGGGCATCCAGGGGCTGAACTCCTGGTGGCCAATCTCGCGTAACATTGATAAGTGCTTCGGGTGCAAATATTGCATCGTATCGGAGTACTACAATAAGAACGAGATTGGCCGTCGTGTGGGGTTCGCCCCGGCGCTCTTGATCGACAAGATCGCCGAAGCCGAGGCGGCATTGGCCCTCGGCAGTAATTCTGGCGCACCGGAAGGAGGTGAATGATATGCCGGAATACGGAATGTTGACACAGGGGACTTACGGATGTCCCGTTGGCTGTAAGTACTGCGTAGTGACTGAGGTCGAGCGCAGGAATACTCAGTGGCGGGCATCCAGCCTCTTGGGGGTCAATAAATCTGTGACTATATTGAACCCCCCGCCGAACCTTGGCAACGAGGTCGCGAGGCGTAGCTTCTACGAGTTTCCTCTGGAGCTTCTCCGGGGCGACATCGTAGGTTTCAACGGGATTTCGGACCCATTCTGGCCGAAATTCCGCAAGGAGCTAGACTACGTCCTTCGCGAGGTCCCGCGAGTAGCGAAGATTCTCTCTCTGGTGACGAAATTCGAAGTCACCGACGAGATGATGTCTCGCCTCGCGGAGATCCCGAACGTGCGGCTGACGGTCTCCATTACTGGCCTCGATACGCTCGAGAACACCAGCACCAGGAGCCGTCTCCGCACACTCGCTCGCGCAAAAAAGCACGGCGTCCGGGCCTTCCCGATTGTACACCCGTACATTTCGGGAATGAGCGATCTGTCGTTCCTGTCGGAGCTTCGCGCTCTCGGCTACGATCAGATCGACCTCAAAGGGCTCCGCTGCAACCCGCAGACTGCAAAGCTGTGGATGCCGGCGGATGTCCAGGCTCGGTACCAGTTCACCGAGGACGAGGAGCTCCCAGAGGATGGATGGCGCGAAGCTCTCGAAGACGCCGGCTTTACCAAGGTCCGCATGGCGGATTGGTACAAGCAGGACATCGAGAACCTGAGCCCTCACCTTCCTCTGGAGGAGGCAGAGGCTCTGGTGGATGAAATACTCCGCCGTGCCAACGTCTGTTCCTCGGACTCCGACGATGCTGTCCGCAAGGCGGCTATCGCCCGGAGGCTGTAAGCTCCTCTAAGCTAACTTCCAGGGCAGGGAATTGCCCATTCGAAACGGGGCCCCGATGCGCCTCTCCAAAATTCCCGAAGCATCGCTAATATAATCACCACGCAGTTAAAAGGAATCTGCGTGATAATATAAATTAAAATCCTTTTGCACATATGTTTTGCTCAAAAACCTCGGCTTATGCCGAGGCTTTTTTATCAGAAATAAATACAACTAGCACAGAGCAGAAAGATAAATACAGATATCTCAGCCCACACCGAGGCTTTTTTATGCCTAGGCTGCATCCGGACCGGACGTATCTGGTGTATTAGATAGATTAGGTGCGTCTAATGAAGGTACTGACTTCGACATTTTCTCCAGTAAGTCAGTCGTTTTCATCGCTTTTTTGCCACGCCTTTGGTTCTTTCGTCTTTTTTCTAGTTGTTTTCCTAACTCTTTCCATTTTTCGATTAGTCCCTCACCTTTGGCCGGCGGACGAAGCCCTACGAGCCCGGGGTAAGTTCGTCCATCGCCACACATTAGTGTATCGATATGGTTTACAAGCCGTTTGAAGCCATCCGTGGTACCATATTTCTCATCAAACCATTTAGTGTTATGGTTTAGATATATTTCATTACTACCCCGCTCCTTTGCTCGAATCATGTTCCCAACAGTAATAAGCCGGGCTATTTTACCAGAAGGGGTGTTTGGCTTATCGCCTATAGCTGATAAATCTACAGATACTCTGCCTTGTGGTGCAACCGGGTCGCGGTTTGAGTCGTTTGCTGGTGCTCCGAGAGGTATTCCTTCACGATCTAGACGATTTGCGCTCACTCTATTGCGCTTATAATTATCAGCTGCTTTCTCGATATCACTTTTCTTTCCGCGAGGTCTCAAATTGTTTTGTTTATACC
>CAMYWN010000010.1 GCA_947302765.1 uncultured Candidatus Saccharibacteria bacterium | reverse complement strand
AATTCGAAATCCGTATCAACCGTATCAAATACTTCGGAACCCAAGATAGAAAAGTTAGAGCCGACCGACCCAGTCGTTCCTCAGCCTTACCAGTCATCAAACCAGGTTCAAAATCCGATTATCGGAAAATCACAATCTAAAAAGGGGGAAATAATCTTCCGGATAGGGGTCAGTCTTCTCTTAATAGTTGCACTCTTTATCTTTCTCACTCTAGGAGTTCCTCTAATAATTGGACAAATACATCATTGTGCGCCATTTTCCGAGAATCGCGACGGTTGCGGAACCTTTGGTTTAATTATGTTTGGTGGGGCTGGGTTATTATTATTCGGTATTCCTATAACGCTAATCAGTATCGTAATGATCATATATGGCAATTTTAAACAAGGCAAATAGCACTATTTTTTCAAAAACCAGAGGAGGTAAATAGCATCACCTGCGAACCGCGCTCTCTTGTCCAACTATTCCTATCGTGATAGTCTTGAGTTTTGTTGCCTTAACTATGTTTTTCTCACCCCTAGACACCTAACATAGCCCAGGACTAGTTTATTTCCGATATCCATTTACGAAACTTTTTGCATCCATCGCCTTGCGCCCCTCTGGCTGCACTCTATCAACGGCCACGGAAAGACCGTCAGCGCAGGGAATAGCAAGAACCGCGGTCTCACCCGGCTTTAGTATATGTGCCTCTAGAATGATGCAATTTTGGCCGTAAAACGCGAATTTGGATTTTGGAAAGCCCTGAAAGGCTACGATTTTACGCAATGTCTGCTCTGCCGTATCTGTTTCTGGTGTAAGAAGCGACATGGATTTATCAAATTTCTGGCAAAAAGTGGCCTTTTCATCATCCTGTGATGCCGGCCTCGGTAAATTGCCCAAATTGTTACAAATCCACTCTGCTCCGGTCTCAGCTAGGACCTGGTAGACAACAGTTTTAGAAGGAATTAGACCTGAAATAAGTTCCGAATCGGTCCGTTTGGTAATGTCTGCGCCAGAGAGAGTGGTCTGGTAATAAATCGGTCCCGCATCCATTGCTTTTACTAGTTTCATGACTGATACTGAAAAATCCGTATCGCCATTCAAAACCGCCGTCTCAATTGGCGACGCACCCCTATAAGCAGGCAAAAGGGAAGGATGAATATTCAATATCCCCTCTGGCTCAAAAAGCTCCAGGACATCAGATTTTATCATGACTCCAAACGAAGCAAGCACTCCGTACGTATCCGGGCTTATTAGCTTCAACTTTTTGACCTTTTCCAGATCCTCCTTTTTTCGTGCATGGAAGATGATTTGGCACTCTCGCTCCAATACTGCTAATGCATAATCAGCTAGCGGCCCATTCCCGAAAAAGATAATCTGTTTCACTTTATTCTTCGCCCCAAAGCTTTTTATTGTTTGCGATTTTAGTATCATAATCTACTGGGACCAGATTACCTTTAGCGTCCATCTCGTAAAAAGCATCTTTCACGCCCTTAATATGGTCAATAAATAAGATTCCATCCAAGTGGTCTATCTCGTGAAGTAGTATCCGAGCCAACTCGCCAGTGGCTTTAATTCGCACCTCTGAGCCATCCTCTAACTTAGCCTTAATCCGTGCCTTTGTGGGGCGAGGTACCATGCCATAAATTGTCGGTACAGATAAACACCCCTCGTAATCCTTCTTTATTTTACCTTCAGCCTTGATCACTTCTGGATTGATTAATGCTGTAAAATCAGCATTTTTCTTGTCCTCCATATCGTCTCTCACGATGATAATGCGTTTGTTTACTCCTATCTGTGGAGCCGCCATTGCTGCGGAGAGCTCATACGGATGATCTTTTTCCCAGTCCACAGAAATCTCTCGCATTTTAGCGATAATTCCCAGAATTTCGTCATCTATCTGGCGTACCTTTTCGGACTTTTCCCTGAGCCTCGTGTCTGGCGTGGTAATAATTTTCATAAGCCCATTATATCATATTATAGGGGTAAAACCAAGGATGAGTGATGAGTTTTTGAGAGCTTATAATACTCAACTAAAAGCTTGTCAGACCCGCACAGGGCACTGAATATCTTATATTACGATCAGTTCAGCCGAATCGAGCTTCTGGTCTTTTAGGCTCACGCTCTTAATTGCTGGGTCTTCGTAGGTGTTGTAGTAATAAGTTTGCGTAGCAGTAGAATACCCACCGGTGTAGATTGTTTTTTCACACGAACCATCCGCCATCTCGGCTGCGCCATCTATCATGGCAACCCCGGCTAAGGAATGGAATAACCTAGACACATTCGCCTCTTCGGTAGATTGGGTAGGATAATGGGTATTAAAATATGCTACCCGAATGAAACGGTCTGTAGAATAAAACCCACCAGGCAGTCCTCTTATTAAGGACCCAGAGCCAAAGGGTTTCAGAGTAGTATTATCCCATTGGACTTTTTCTGGCATCTGCGGGGACAGATTCATGTAATTTCGTAGGTTTTCATGGTGCCAGCCGTACCCAGGCTGATTCGTGAGCACATCAACATCGTTTTCAAAGATTTCCATGCCATTTTTAGTGTATTCTACGACGATAGATCTCTTGCTATCACCAATAATCCAATGTAGCTGTGACACGGGATATTGAGCATTAATGGGTTTTGCCACGATTGCTACATCCTTGAGGGCTTCTTCAACATCGTCGACAGATGAAAAATTTAGTGCCACCCAGAGCGGAAACTCATAGGCTGCTACATTAGTCTTGCCTTCAACCGCCGTCTGCTCATAAGCGGCATAACCAGGGAAATTAAGCCCAGCAATCGCCAGCCCATGCTCATTGGCGCAGTCGAAATAGAGCGGCACGTTCTCGGCCACAATACCCATTCCGATGAGAGCCGGCGAGTTCGCCATCTCCTCCAGGAATGCAGATTTATACTTATACCCCCTGGGCGTAACGACCACTTTCTCTCCGTATCCAGTGGACCAATCTAGGTTGCGACCAAAGAACATATTGCCTTTATCGTCGCTAAAACGTATACCTGTGCACATTTTTGCTCCTTTTTGTTTTTATTGTTTATGCTTTTATTTTACCATAACTGTCTAAACCCATACAGAGCTATTTGTATCTTACTAGCTTAAACATGATAACTACGCCACGATTAGACTCTTGCAAGCTATACTATCGGAGCGTATAATTAATTCATGAAAACGAGTGGGCTGACAGAGAAGAGAATGTCAAACAAACGCTTTTGCAAAACCGAACAAGCCATCTTTATCGCCTACTATACTCTAAAGGATTACCCCACCGCGAGGAAACTCGCCAAAAGAGCGCGTATCTCATGCGCCACTCTCTATCGCCATCATAGTGGGGTCTACGCCATCCCCATCGACTACGAAAAGTATTTGCTAGCGACCTACAAGAAGACAATCGGCGGACTACTTAGGAAGAATACCGGCATTAAGACTGTTTTTCTGCGGACCCTAGTTTTTATCTCTAGTAATCGGATGATTTTTATTGTGCTTTTCAAGGATGGACGCAGTGACGCGGTGAAAAAGATGATAGAATTCCTAAAAGGAAGAGTCTTAGAAGAGTGGCATCTTGGCGGCGATATCGATAAGATTTACAGTGTCTATCAATATGAAGTGCTTGGCGTGATAGAAATCTGGAGCAAACAAAGATTTACTACCAAGCAACTCGACTCTATCTTGAGTGACATTCTATACCTAACCAACACAGCCAGACGTAATCTCTTACCGTTGCGGTAGATGATTGATTAAATGGTGAGCGAGTGACGAGCCTGAGATTACCATAGGCGGGTGACGCCGCTTGGGGGTCCCCCGCCGCGCGCAGCTTTGCGAGCACGGTGGGGGAAGCATGCGGCGGCAGGACCCGCCCAGGATATCACTTTACTGGTCTTAGTCTAATATATTTCTATAAGAGTCCTGGCGGGTCTAAAGTAATCTTAAAGTTCTGGTCTAGGCCAGTACAAGCCTCCAGCAATGCTTTTCTCGAGCGGCTCCTTACGATGATTTGCCAGGTAAAACCTTTTAGGGTCCTTTCGTGAAAAGCCGGGCAGGGTGGGGAAACGGTCAGTCTCTCGTCTAAGGCAAGTTTTCTAGCCACCTCTCGTATCTTCCGGAGCACAATCGACTCTGTCTTCATAGTTATCTCAAGTTTCATTACAAAACGATACGGTGGGAAACCGGATACTCGCCGCCTCTTTAAAACATAGTTATAGAAACCTAGATAATCTTCGTTGACGGCAAATCCAAGGACTGGGTGTTCTGGCCGATAAGTCTGGATAACAACCTCGGCTGTGTCGAGATGTCCTCGCCCTACTCGCCCAATCACCTGCGTCAGGAGCTGGAAAGTTCGCTCCTCGGCCATATAATCTGGGAGCGAGAGCCCGGCATCTGCTTGTACTACTCCTACCGTAGCTAGCTTTGGCAAATCTAGCCCCTTCGCGATCGCCTGAGTCCCGACCAGAATATCTACCTCGCCATCCTTCACTGCTCCGTACAGAATATCTAACCCCTCGCCTTTTTTGTTGTCTGCGTCAAATCTCTTTACTCTCGCCTCAGGGAAAAGCCTTTTAACCTCAGATTCAAGGAGTTTTGTACCAAACCCTTTATGAATTAGCCCTGGGGTTCCACATTTTGGACAGGTTACTGGGACTTTCTCTGTAAACCCACAGGTATGGCAGTGCAAAGTAAACTCATCGGCGTGGAGATTTAGTGGCAAAAAACAGTTCGGGCAAAGAATCTCCTCACCACAACTCTCGCAGATTGTAAGAGGAGAAGACCCTCGGCGGTTATGAAAAATCAGAGTTTGCCGCCCCTTTGCAAGATTATTCTTTATGGCGGCAAGCAACGCATTGGAATAATAACGATTCCTGCTAAACTCATCTCTGTTTTTGAAGTCAATTATTCTAACATTTGGTTTAATTGCGGTAGTCTTCGCTTTTTCTAATAGTTCCACCTTTGCCTCTTGCCTAGAAGCAAAATAGTAATCCTCAACACTTGGTGTAGCCGAGCCAAGCACTAGGGAACATTTGGCTGTTTTTGCCATAAAGCTCGCCACCCGGATCGCAGAATATCGAGGCGGATTCTCTTGAAAATAGGTTGTTTCGTGCTCCTCGTCGATAATAATTAGTCCCAGGTTAGATAAAGGGGCAAAAAGGGCAGACCTGGGGCCAATCACAATCATCGGCTCATCGGATAACAAAATCCTTTCAAATATTAGGTGGCGCTCTGCTTCAGTTTGCTGTGAATGTATCACTAGTACTCTGTCACCAAAAATCTCACGAAAAACCCGAACAAGTTGCCCAGTTAAAGCAATTTCTGGCACTAAAAGTATGGTGGACTTTTGGGCTTCTAACGCATTCTGAGCCAGTTTTAGGTAAACATTAGTTTTACCGCTCCCAGTCACGCCAAATAGTACTTTCGTGGCTCCTGGAGCCTTCTGGAGGCCTTCTAGGGCCTTTTTTTGGGCAGTATTCAGCCGGATTTGCGACCGATTTGTGCTTTGTTCGGTTTTAGCGTTTCGAGTGTGGTGATTCTTTACTTCTCTCGAAGGGGGTACGGAGCCTGGCAAGGCGAGTTGTAGCGCCTCAACCCCTGTGGCGACAGGGGTTGAGGACGCGCCCCGAGAGAGAAGCGAAGAATCATCCGTACTGGAGCGTGGAATCCCGAACAAATGTTCGGTTTCTTTCTGGACAAGAAACAGATTAGGAGAGGAAGAGTTCGAGCGGGGCATATTTAAGGGTGGAGGCGAAGTGTTTAGAGGCTTTCGACGTTTCTTCTGGACTCCACGGGGCAGCATTAGAGATACCGCCTGCCCGGACGGCACCAAATAATATTCATGGACAAATTTTACGGCTGCAAGTAGGTGCGCCGGCAAAGGTTTTGAATACAAAACTTTCAAAATTGATTTGGTCTTAAAATCCGGCTGTACAACTTTTTTGACAACCACGCCCGGCACTGTCCGTCTACCCACCGGCACCATGACGATTTGCCCAGGCGAAAGGGAATTACTGCTAAAATCATCGTCGTCCTCTGGTGGCATAAAATCATAGGTCAGCGCCTCTAGCCTCCCCTCCGGTATCACCTCATAAAACATAGAGTAATTATAACATGCATGCCAGAAGAAACCCCGTGCATCACCTATGAGACTAGCGAAAGGCTTATGCGGCCACTCAATCTATACCGCTAAATTCGACGTTAAGTGGTCTAGAAGTCATACGAGATTTGTTGTAATTTTTACCAATTCTATGCTATACTAGTCATTAGTTTAAGCGAGGTAATATGCTAGAAATATTTGTGACATCTCGAGTGCGCCGAAAAATCCTGGTTGTTTTTGCTAAGTACCCAGATTTTAAGACCCACGTAAGGGGCCTAGCCAAGCTTATCAAGGAAGACCCAGGCAACATCCAAAGAGAGCTCGAACGTATGGCAAAGGGTGGTTTTCTGCTAGTCTCCAAAAAGGGGCGTACCAAAGTTTATCAGACTAACAAGCAATATCCAATTTTAAAAGAACTTCAGAGTATTGTGATCAAAAGCCAAAAAGGCAGCAAACCTTCTAAAACTATTGGCTAACAACGGGGGTAAAAATTGAGTAAAATTTTTGAACGACTACTGGAGAGACGCGGGTTAACGACGGAGTCTTTGAACCCGAAATATGAAAACAGCCTCGACCCGTACTTGCTTGCCGATATGGATAAAGCCGTTGGGCGTATCAAAAAAGCCATTATAAATGAAGAATCTATTTTAATCTATGGTGACTACGATGTTGATGGCGTTACAGCTAGTACTGTCATGGAGCAGACTTTAAGTCTAGCGGGAGTGAAGCCAGGGAAAACTACCATTATGCTCCCAGATCGCTTTGCCGACGGTTATGGTATGAGCCCGAAGCTCATCAAAAAGGCTAAAGAAGTCGGCGCATCTCTAGTGATTACCGTAGACTGTGGCTCTCGCAATCATGAGATTATTGATGCATTGAACAATGAACACATTGATACTATTGTAACCGACCATCATGAAACTGCCGACAATATGCCTGTGGCAATCGCCGTCATAAATCCGCACCGCAAAGATGCCCCCACTGAGTCCCTGCAAAACCTCGCCGGAGTAGGTGTCGCCTTTAAACTTGCTGAAGCACTGGTGAAGGAGGGCCTTATTAAAGACGGTCAGGAGAAATGGCTGCTCGATCTTGTTTTGCTCGGTACCATCTGTGATAGTATGACGCTAACAGGTGAAAATCGTCGTCTCGGCTACTATGGCATGAAAGTTCTAGAGAAGACCCGTCGCCCAGGGTTGATTGAACTTATGCGTCGAGCCGGAGTTAAGACCCTCAGCTCAGAGTCAATCGGCTTTCAAATTGGCCCCCGCCTTAACGCCGCTGGTCGCCTCTCCACCGCTCACTTAGCCCTAGACCTCCTTCGTGCCAAGACTTCTATGGAAGCTGCTACTCTCGCCGAGAAACTCGAAGTTCTCAACAAGAAACGTAAAACGGAACAGCTTGCTGCCGTTCAGGAGATCGAAAAGCGTGGCGTAAACGACGAACCCGTGATTATCGAAACCGGGCAGTGGCATGAAGGAGTACTCGGGATTGTAGCCGGACGTCTGGTCGAGCAATATCATAAACCGGCTTTTGTTCTAGCTGAAACTGGGAACCATATCTATAAGGGCTCTGGCCGTAGCTTTGGAGATTTTAATCTTGCCGATGCCCTTGAGTTTTGTAAAGACAGTATTATTGGCGGGGGCGGCCACGCTCTAGCGGCTGGGGTGCGAGTAGAAGAACAGAATATTCGTAACTTTCGCGAGCAAATCAATGCATATTATCGCTCGCTTCGGCTAACCGGCCAAGAAAACTACTTCAAGCAGTATGCAGATTTGGATTTAGAAGATTTCTCGGAGCTTAACCTAGACTTACTCGACGAGCTAAAACAGCTTGAACCCTACGGTGCAGGGAACGAAGAACCGGTTTTTCGTTTGAAAAACGTCCAGTTCCTTAGCGCCGCGCGGATGGGGGTTGACCGTAAACATCTCAGAATCGACTTACTAGACCGCAACAAAAAATTCTTCAAACTCATCGCCTTTTACGTCCCCGAGTCGTGGCTAAATCTCGATCCTGCCATTGACCGTATCGAGCCACTCGTAAAACTCATCGAAAACGATTTTAATGGCGTCAAATCCGTCGAGGCCCGCATCGTGGATATCGAGATAATAGACGAGTATTAACTGTCAGCATAATAAAGATTACGCGACAGAATCTTAGTAACGAGCCTTTCGAAATGAAAAATTTTATGCTATTATATATGTATTGTAATTGGTTATGCTAATTGGTGTGAAGCAGCATAAGCATTTACTTGTAACAATAAAGAACAGAATTCACATGGAGGACAAGATGAATCAGCAACCAAAATCAGCAACAACCGCCGGCCTATTGGGTATTTTTTTAGGCGGGTTCGGTGCGCATAATTGGTATTTAGGTGAAAAGAAAAAAGGAATAATCCACGTTTGTATGATGTCGGGCGGCATATTGGTGTCAGCGGTAGCCTCGATAATTCTGCCGGCAGTTTTAGGTCCATTCGCCGCCTTGCGGGCTGCGGGGATTATTGCATTTTTAACAGGTATAGCTGGTCTCGCGGCGGCCGCTAGTTCGATTTGGGGGCTAGTGGAAGGTATTATTATTCTTAGTCAAGGTGATGCTGGTCTAGCTGCTAAAGGATTTACGGTAGCCGCTCCGCTACCAAATACTCAATCGGCGGCGACTAACAATTACGGCGGCGTACCAACGAATTACAACATGGGTAATGCAAGTAACAACAATAATGCACCAATGAATTACAACATGGGTAATGCAAGTAACAACAATAATGCACCGATGAATTACAGTATGGGCAATGCGGGTAACAACAATAATGCACCAATGAATTACGGCACAGGAAACATGAATGGCGCTAATAACGTAAGTGATATGGGTAATACTGGGATGGGTATTAATGGAGGGTTTCAAACCAATAACGTAGACGAATCAATGAATCCTATGGGGCCACAGGTATCTAACGTGGGACCACAAAATAGTGATGCGGGTTATAGTGTCAATAGCAATCCAAACAACATGGGTCAAGACACCATGATTAGCAATGGGCCAAATGACGTCAACAATGCTTAATCATCGCTCATCTGATCAACAAAAAGCTCCCGCAGCAAATAAATGGATTAGATTACTTAGGATAATTATATACGTCGCATCGTTTAGCGGGGCGTTGATAGGCGCTACTCTAATTCGGGCTGGCGGTTTATCGCAAGCATATGCGGACGGCACTTACATCGCTAAAGCTCAAAACGGTCGGTTAATCTTTTATCCTTCCTTGGTAATTCTGTGTGGTAATATCATGTGGGGGGTCCTGCGCTGGTTCCTGCGTGCATATCGCGAAAAATGGCGCCCAGGTAGGACTATCGGGAAATTGATAGGCGGGGGAATTTGGCGCACTTTTATCTTCGCCTCACTGGCGTTAGTGATTATATTCTTTGTAGCCCCTAGAGTGGAACTCGCGGTAGTAGGAGCTCTGGGTCGCGAAGAGCCAATCGAGTTTCCAGCGAGTAATTACGAACGGCTTCAATATATCAACGAGAACTTTGAACAGTTTGATTACGACGAAATTAAGAATGAATTAAGCGCGCTCATGTTTAGTAATATAGATTTTGGTCTTGATGCTAGCTCTAACACTTCTAGCTATCATTCCGTCTTTTCCGAGAACGCATATGCCAGCTCTACAATCGTCACATTAAACAAAGCAAAGCTTTCTGACTCTGGGCATTTTGTCATCTTCTATACAGACACTGGAGATAGTAAAGTTTCAGACGGCAAAGTTAGCGAAGTGGCAGCCATGTTAGAAGATATCCTGGTCAGGTATAAAGAGAATCTCGGTTTTGAGTATCAATACAATATGTTAATCAGTAATAAATCTTCTATGTCAAAAATGCAGAAAGTTTTGGAGGCCTCCAGTATAGATAAGGACATAATCGAACTAGCTATGCCGGTTTTTCTAGCCGACCAAAACAAGGCGGGAAAGAACGCCTTAGCCACATACGCAGGGCTAGAGTGGTACGAGCTAACATCGTCGATATTGAACAAGGCGCTCGTGAGGTGGAGTGGAATTATAGATGAAAAGAATAAAGATACAGCAGAAGTTTTCGAGTTTTATGCCTCGTCGCCGAGTTACCCATTCTTTAATATTCGTCCTGGAGCACTCGACTCTGTGAGTTTGCCACTGGTTGCCGCGCATGAATTGGGACACCACTTTGAATCAATCTATGATTTGAATACGTACGGGGAACCCGGTAGTAGCGATGACTTTATTAGGGAAACAGCGGCGAATTGGATGGCAATCAATGTTCTCCCGAATCAGCCCGTAGATAACTCTATTAATAAGCATCACAAATACTATCTGGAACGTGTAAATGAAACCATTGATCAAATCACCGGCGCGTCTGGCTATGCGTCCGTATCGTTTTTACAGAACTACTACAACATTGTCCCTGGCGCAAAGACCATTATCATGGATGCCGTGCATCATGGAGATGCTTTGAATTACCTCTATGGACACGCCGGAGCAGACGATTTTCGGAAGGTGATGATCTCACTTGCCGAAACCAATTTAACCGGCGAACATGACGAAAAACTAGCCAACCTTATAACTCCAAAGGGTGATACTGTCTCTTGCGCGGATATTTGCACAATAGAGTATAAGGTTAATCCTGCTGCAATTAATTACTACTATTTTTCGGGGTGGGATTATTCCGATACCGCCGTTAGTTCCAGCAGAAATACCGATAATGTATTCGTAAGTCTTTTAGGAAAAAACATAGATGGCGACTGGGAAGTACTGATGTCGGGGGAACCCGAACTAGAATATGAAATTGACGAAGCCAGCAAAATCAAATATGAGGCATTCGCGCTTGCTGTAGAGAATGTATCCGCTATAGATGAAGGGAAATATACGATTAGTGTCACAAAAACCAAACTCAAGGAAATAGTCGCAGATCAGGGGGAGTTTGACTTTAGTCAATATAGTTTTAAAGAGTTTGTCGCCAGGGCTAATCCCGGCTGCTACGAAATAGACACCGATGCCTTGTTTGATAATCTAACCCAGCTACTCGATGTCGGAACTCAGTTGGTTGACAAGCTCACAGAACTTGGTGAGGCACTTGATTCTGAAGCGGATTATTCGGATGTTAGGGAAGAACACCACAAGCAAGCCGAAGAAGCCAGACAATCTCTCGCGGAGGGCAAAGCAGAGCTATCGCAGTACTATGTTACAATCTGCGGAAACTATATAGCGGACGGAGATAGCTTTGATTCTGTCAAGTCGAAATTGCAATCAGCGCTTAACGATACTATAAATGTTTTTGATGAAAAAGACGGCGAGGGTAGACTCAGTGCGTTTACCGGAGTAGATCTGTTGTCTAGAACCGGCAAGTTCTATCTTTTAATAGAGAACCAGGGGCACATGGGCTTAATTACGGTTAATGCTGCAGAAAAGTAGGCCTATCGTAGATGCTAGCGTTAGTCTAAATGCATCACTAAGCTATCTATAAGCGTGGTGTGGTATAATAATACCTATGAAGCGGATAATTGTAAAATGTAAACTTAGGGATTACGAGGTTTTTGAGCAAAAACTTTCCGATATCGACCTTGATTTTTCGCCTATCTATTGGCAGCATGATAGGATTTACGTTCCTAAGAATTATCGACCCCGCAACAACTTCCCGCGTCTCATCATGCGTACTGAAATGAAATCTGTAGACCAGCCTGCTAAGTATTTCTTTATCTTGAAACGCCATATCGAAGATTCGGGTGTTGATATCATAGAAAAAACCCCAATCACCGATTACGAAAAACTTGTTAATATTATCCTTCAGCTTGGCTTTAAACCGATGGCGGAAGTTTCTCGCCGCCGTCAAGAGCTTAGTATGGGCGAAGGAACTGTCATCTTTCTAGATAAGGTGGATCACCTTCCGGATTACTATGCCAAAATCGAGACTGACCTCCAAGATGGCGATTCTGTTCAGGCAGCAAGGGAAGACCTCGAAAAAACTTTCCACACTCTCGGCGAGTCTAGCTTCGTAGAAAAACCCTATTTTGAGTTATAAAGCCTTACCCAACTTGCTGAGGTGAGAATTCGAAAAAATAATCTGATGGAAGCCTTCCGGTATTCGGGTTTTGCTACGCAAAAACCGCCGCTACGTCAGAGTACTAAAAGCAAGCTTTTAGCACTCTTCCTTGCGGACAGTACCGGCTTTCCATCACTATTTTTTCAAATTCTCAGCCTATAAATGCAAGCTGGGTAAGACTTTACAACTTAAAAAGAGTTTATCCTCTTGGTGGCTCACCATCTGGCTCGCCAAGCAACTTTTTACTCTTAATCTCGTATCTCTTACCATTTACTGGCGAAATATAGTAATCTTCATTGATCAGGTTCACAAACATCGTTAAGTCCTTATCGTCCATGATAATAATCGAGCCATCGTCATCGGTCATCAGCTCTAGCTGCATTTCGTCAGCGTAATCTAGTAGCTTATCCTGCGGCATTTCTTCGGCAATATCCATTGCCTGCACCTTCTTCAGAATCGGCTTCTTGTCCGCGAGCAGGGAATCAAGCGTCAGGCCTTCGGCAAAGGACAGTTTGTATTTTTCGGTTAGCTCTCTAGCTTTTGCCTCTGCGATTACCTGGGATTTGTAGTCATACTGAAATAGGTTCTCAAACTTAGCCTGGTTAAACACTACGATATTGCCGTCTACAATCGCTACCTGGTTATCATCCGGCATTTTTAGAGCAATTTCAGCCGAAAATGGTTCAAATGATTCGCCGTTAATTTCCCAAGACGTTGCGCCCTTTAGTGCCGCCGAGGCCGGCAAAATCTTCGCAATGTAGAAAGCTTTCATGCCTTCCTCACCGGGGTAAGTAAATCTCGCAATAATGCCTTTGACCTTCTTGAAATCATATTCATTCTCGGAGAAGTAATCGATATCCTTATATTCGTTTTCAATCAAATGAATCAAGGTCTCGGCCCGGCCCACCTTGTCTAGTGTGGTGCGGTAAATCACTTTCTCTTCACCGTCGGCTCGCTCGTATTCACGACACTCTAGCCCCTTATCCGCCTCGGTAATGATGTAAGAAATCGCCTCCTGCATAAACATCGCCTTGACGGCCCCGGTTAGCTTATCCGAATACTTGATTTTGTACGGCGTGTAGTTTTTGTTAAACAGGAACAGCTCCGCTGAGACATTATTTTTTATCTCATCAATCTCATTTGCCCACAAAAATACATCAAACGGCTCACCGCCCGTAGCCCCGCTATTACTGGAATTTTCCATACTTTATCTCCACTTATTTTTAACCATTATATCACATTAAAAACCCCAGACTGCTAAGTCTGGGGTTTGAAGCGCATTAGTCCCCAGTGTGGAGGCATTTACGGGCGCTTAAGTTTAATCGAGAAGTAAGCGCCGAGGTCGCCAGAACCAACACTAAAGGATAGCTCCTGGAGATTCTTGTTTGAAAGAACCGAACTCAGGGAGCCGAAGAGAGCGGCAGAATTACTCGCGAATTCATAGAATCGATCACGAGAATCAGATTCGGCGACCTCATCCTCGTCCCGGTAACTCGAGCCTTCCTCGTCCTCATCATCATCATTCCAATCCGCTTCGACGCCCCAATCCTCGTACGAGTCGTCATCGTCCTCTGTACTGGTGTCGGCACAATCCGGGTTGTCGGGTCTCTCCAGATCCTCAGGGACAATATGCGCCGGATAAGGCTTACCGTCATCCATAAGCGGAACTTTTATGTCGTCCCCATCCTCAGGATGAATATCGCCGATTCCGTCGACGCGTATCCCTTCCGGGAGCTCTTCGATTTCTACGTGGTCATGGTTATTAGTGTATTCTGCCATAGCTCTTCCTCCTTTACGCTATGAGAACAATATTAATGTGCTACCCTCATTATAGCACAACCGCTATAAAAAGTCAACCCATTTTGTTCGGTCGCATGTTCGGTATCAAAAACAGGGAAGTAAAAAGTGTTCGGTTTTTCGGTGGCACTATGTTCGGTTATTTTACAGGGGAGATATCCACACTTGTGGAAAACTCTGACTCCACAAAAATCGCAAAAAAGTCCAAAAAACCACTTGCATTTTTAAAAAATATGTCCTACAATGAAGTCAGCGAATAATTAAACAAAAACGCTAAACAAAATCGTACATTAAAAAAGTTTGAGATCAGCCATCTAGGAGCTTCACGCGCATTAAAACTCAAGCGAGATGCGTCAAAATAATCGTGCGTTCTTTCTCTAAAACACACCTCCCAATAAAACTCTATATGGTTAAAATACACAATAAGTCTCTCAACGGCTGCGATATATGATTAGCTTCGCGCTGGTACAATCGTGGTGGATAAAATTGTGTTATCAACAAACAAAAATCAAATCAAAAACAAAACCGTTGAAGTTTCTAGTTGAATGATCTCAAACAATGTATAATATAAGGGTATGGAGAAACTACATATCCCAGTGTTATTATCGGAAGTTCTGGCAGGCTTGCAGCCGAAGTTAAATGAGTCATATTTGGATTTAACTGCCGGTTACGGAGGTCACGCCAGGGAAATTTTGGATGTAACACAGCAATATAAAGAAACGTTTTTAGTCGATCGTGACGAATTTGCTATCAATTATTTAAGAAATAAATTTCAGCAAATCCCGTCCGAGCAGATTATTAATACGGATTTTTATGGGGCAGTGCTACAGCTTGTCGAGTGTGGAAAAACTTTTGATATGATACTAGCGGATTTTGGAGTTTCTTCTCCGCAACTAGATATGGAAGAACGCGGGTTTTCTTTTCGGTATGATGCTCCTCTAGACATGCGTATGGATAGGAGACAAAAACTCACCGCAGAAGACGTTGTTAATAAGTCTAGCGAAAGGGAATTGGTTGATATCTTTAAAAAATATGGCGAAATCCCCGACGGTAGTGCGCACGCTTTTGCTAGAGTAATCGTTCATCATCGTCCGATTAGGAGTACGGTTGAATTAGCCGAACTAATCAGAACTAGAGTTCATGGTTATTCGAGAGTCCACCCAGCCACGCAGGTTTTCCAAGCGATTCGTATCGCAGTAAATAACGAGCTAGAGCAAATTGAAAAGACTTTGCCTCTTTTGCCAAGTTTACTAAAGCCAAACGGTCGCCTTGCGATTATTACCTTCCACAGTCTAGAAGATCGGTTGGTTAAAAACTACTTCAAGGAGGCCTCGAGCTACGGCGAAGAGTCCGTCATTACGGTATTAACTAAAAAGCCAATCGTTGCGAACCCAGATGAATTAGCTATCAATCCGCGCGCTAGGAGCGCCAAGCTCCGTCTAGCAAAGCGGAATTGATAAAATAAAAACATAAAAAGGAGGCAAATATGCCAAAACAAATACTAGTTGCGAATAAATCGCGCAAACAAGCAGTCAAGGTAAATTTCCGCTAGTCTCTCCTTGCTCTCGGGCTAAGAGTTCTCAAAGCCCGAGAGTTCCCGAGGCTAGTGATATGGACCAGAGTGTGGTCCACCAAAAAGAGTTTTTCACAGAGAGTGTGAACATGTATGACCTTCCCGGGCAAGCTTTTGTAGTTTACTTATAGCTCTGACTATAAAAGCCCCCGGACTAAGTAAAGCAAAAGAGTTATTTGATAAAGCATAACAAATATAAAAATAAACATAAAAACAAAACAAGCGAGGACAAATCAATGATCAACCAAACAACATATGTGACTAGGCGCGGCGTTACGAGTAATAGCTTTGCCCGTAACCGCAATACTGTTCGTCACACCAAGAGAAGCCTGGGTTCGATTTCTCAAATCGTGATAGTTAGTATGTTGACGCTTATTTTCGGTTTGATTTACGTTGCGGAAGGCACCAAGGCAACAAGTTTTGATTATGAATTATCCTCAGTAGAATCGGAAATTTCCGAAATGACCACTAGAAAAGACGACCTCGCGGTCGAGAAAGCACGGCTAAACTCAGTTGCAACCGCCAAAAATAGTACTGTTGCGGCAAACATGGAAGATGCCGTAGTGTCAGGCTATGCCACGGAGTAATTCTCACCAACATATTTCATCAATGTCGGACCTAGGAGCCCGCTTTAAGATATTGCGGTACTTAGTTTTGCTGCTGCTGGCTATTATTGTCGTGCGGCTTTTTTTTATTCAGATTGTCGAGCACGATGCTTGGGTAGCGAGAGCCGACAAGGAACATACACTACTTGAAACTATCACGGCGAAAAGGGGAGAAATCTATATGATGGATCATGGCCAACCAGTTCCAATCGTCTTAAACCAAACAACTTATCAGGTTATTATCGACCCATCCGTTACGGAAAAGGATGCGATTAAAGCAGCCTTAGAAAAGTATTCTAGTGAGTACATTACCGTCGACCTGAACGAACTATATAGCCAAGAGGGGCTACGCTATGCGATTGTGGCCAAGAACGTCCCACACCAAATTGCTTCGCAAATCGCCGCAGAAGGTATTCCCGCTGTTTGGTTTTCCAAGAACAACCAAAGGGTTTATCCAGAAGGGGAATTAGCCTCCGGACTACTAGGCTTCGTCAATGATGACGGACTAGGGCAATACGGTGTCGAAGGGTCCCTTAATCAGACCCTAGCAGGAAAGGATGGACTCCTTAAAACCACCGCAGATGTAAACAAGGTTGCTCTGAGTATAGGGAAAGACAACGTAAAAATCCCTGCCGAAGATGGGAAAAATGTCGTGCTTTCGGTCGATCGTGGTTTGGAACGTGGTGTTGAGGAAATCGCCATGAAACATATCGAAAACACTCCCGCTACTAATGCGGCCGCCCTAGTTATGAACGCAAATACCGGCGAAGTGGTTGCGATGGCGAGCTTGCCAAATTACGATCCGAGCAACTACGGACATGTCAAAGACGCCTCTGCTTATACTAACCAAGTTACCGAGGTGCCATACGAGCCAGCTTCTGTCTGCAAAAGCTTCGCTTTTTCTGCCGCAATCAATGAGGGGGTAATGTCGGCAGACACGACATACTTCAACCAAGGATACGAGATCGTAGATGATTGGAAAATCAACAACGCCGAGCAACGTTCCAGTCTATATGGCATCATTAATATGAAAACAGCTCTGTATTGGTCACTCAACACCGGTTCAATTTACGCACTGAAGCTCCTCGGCGGCAATCCATCCGCTATCAACCAACAAGGACGCGAAAAACTCTACGACTATTACTACAATAAATTCCGTCTTGGGCAGGCTTCTGGTATAGAGCTTATCGAGGCGGAAGGGTTTATCCCGGACCCCAACGAAGGCTGGGGGCGCGACTCTGTTTATGCCAACATGACCTTTGGCCAGAACCTCGGGATTACCATGATTCAAACCGCTACAGCCTACTCTGCCGTAGTTAATGGCGGCTATTGGCGTACTCCGACAATCGTAAAAGGTTATTATCAGGATGGGGAAATTGCCCAAATTAACAGCACAACATCAGCGAGCGACACTACTGGAGAGGCTCCTACTACGGAAGGCCATCAAGCGGACATAGCAGGCGAGGCGGCGGTGGGCTTCGTCGCAAACGACAGAATCGAAGATAAGATTCTTTCCGATGAGACTTCCGCTATGATGCGCGATATGTTTGTCTATAACCGCGAGTATAAAGCGAGAGCCGGCATCGATCGCCCAGGTTATGATATTGGCGGCAAGTCGGGGACTGCTCAAGTGATTAAAAATGGCGCCTATGATGACACTATGAGCGAAACCGTCGGTACATATATTGGTTATATTGCGCCAAAGGGGGGAATGCCGCAATATGTCATCATGGTAAAAATGTGGGCGGAGGGCGCCTATCTCGACGGGCTCATTGCCAGCAATTTGTTTGATGATGTCGAGAATTACGTAATCGATTATTACCGGATTAAGCCGGGGGTTTAGTGGTATAATGTGGTTATGAGTATTAATGAAGAATTCTTTCATGGCTTTCTCCTTGCGCTAGGTAGCTTTTTGTTTTCTATGGCCCTGACGCCGTTTTATACACACATTGCGTACAAGTATAAATTCTGGAAAAAACAAAAAAAGACTACCGTAGATGGCGAGGCTCTCCCTATTATGTCTAAGCTGCATGCCCATAAGTTTAAGCACGTTTTTCCGACTATGGCGGGGCTCATTGGGGTCATAGCGGTAACAGCTGTCACTTGGATTTTTAATCTCGATAGAGGCCAGACTTGGCTACCTCTCGTGGGTTTCTTGGGGGGCGCTCTTGTAGGGGCTATCGATGACGTTATTAATGTATTTGGTTCCGGGCGGGGCGCTGCCGGTCTTCGTGGTCCGGTCAAGTTTTTCCTTATCTCGGTGGTAGGACTGACCCTGGGTTGGTTCTTTGCGGTCAAACTTGGCTGGACCTCTATCTTAATCCCATTTGTGGGTAGCATCGAGGTAGGTACCCTCATTATGACTTTAATTTTTGCCTTTGCGGTTGTTTCTACTTCGAACGCTGTCAATATTACAGACGGACTGGACGGCCTTTCGGGAGGGCTCGCCATGATGTCGTATGGGGCTTATGGTGTGATTGCCTTATTCCAAGGGAATATACTCTTGTTTGGCTTTTGCCTTACTGTAGTTGGTTGGTTACTCAGCTATATCTGGTTCAATGTTCCTCCGGCACGTTTTATGATGGGTGACACTGGTTCTTTTGCGCTTGGTGCAGGACTCGGTGTAGTGGCTATGATGACAAACTCATTTCTACTTTTACCAGTTATCGGCTTGCCTTTTGTGGTTGAGGCGGGCTCTAGTCTGTTGCAGCTTACATCGAAAAAGCTCTTTCACCATAAGATTTTTATTTCAGCGCCCCTACATCATCATCTAGAAGCTATAGGATGGGGTGAGGCCAAAATAGTCATGCGATTTTGGATTATTGCAGGCGTTTGCGCTATTTTCGGGGTGTTTCTTGCGGCGGCTGGAGGCGCCATATGACCACCAATCGCAAGCATAAATCAGACCTAATTATTCTGTTTTCGACTCTAGGGCTAATGGGGCTTGGGCTGGTAATTATCTACGCTATTGGGCCCATGCGCGCCAATGTTCTCAATTCTACCTATGGTCAGAACTACGACTCGAACTACTTTTTTCTCGGACAACTGCGTTCAGTCGCACTGTCTCTAGTTGCATTCTTTCTAGCTTTTAAGGTTATCCCGTATTCCTGGCTTCAGCGTTATGCTAAGCTGTTTATGATTATCTCGATTGCCCTCTCTGGCTTGCTTTGGGTGTTAGCCCTTAGTGGCTCTAGCCTCGCGAAATGCGAGTTGGGTGAATGTCGCTGGTTCAACCTCGGCCCAGTCAGTTTTCAGCCTGCGGAGCTGCTTAAACTAGCACTAGTGTTTTATCTCGCGACCTTTCTCAACCAGAAGAAGGCCGAAGGCGTTCTAGGTGACCCACGGGAATTTTGGCTACCATTAGCAATAGTATGTGGTGCATCGCTTTTTCTGGTCGTTGTAGCACAGGGTGACCTTGGCACCGGCGTAGCGTTAATCTCAATTATTTTTGGAATGCTGCTTGTATCTGGGCTATCAATAAAGCAATACCTCATCATGGTGGGGCTAGTCCTGGTGGTAGCAGTCGGGGCTGTAGCTACCTCTACGCACCGCATGGAACGCGTCAACGCTTGGATCGCAACTTTAACACAAAGCGAAAGCTCCGACTCGACTTATCATATTGAAAACGCCATGCTAGCTATCGGTACAGGAGGTCTATTTGGTGTCGGGATCGGCAACTCCGTTCAGGCCACTGGCTATCTGCCAGAATCGATCAACGACTCTGTCTTCGCTATCATGGGCGAAACCTTTGGTTTTATTGGTTTATTTATAGTTATAGGAATATTCGGCGTTCTTTTACGAAGGATTCTTAAGGTCGCCGAAATGACACAGGCAAACGACCAACGCTTGCTCATCGTAGGAGTCTTCGCATGGACCTTAGCTCAGGTCGTCGTTAACATTATGGCGATGACCGGGCTTGTTCCAGTCACCGGTATCACTTTGCCACTTTTGTCTTATGGTGGCACCAGTATGATTTTTATTGCCTTCGCGATTGGTGTAGTTCTGCAGCTTTCGTGTTATACTAATAGAGAGGTAATAAAAAATGAAGATATTAGCAGTGGGCGGAGGCTCCGGGGGGCACATTACCCCAGCAGTCGCCGTAGTTCGCGAAATTCTAAATAAAAAACCTCGTACAGAGGTAGAATTTTGGACAGATTTCAAATACTATAAGAACGTCACAAAGCTCACCACCGAGCTAGGTTTTGCGTGGGGCGGGGAAGCCAAACGTAAAGGGAAGTACATTCGCGTACGCCGTATTCCTGCTGGCAAGTTTCATCGCTACTCCAATTGGAAGTTTACTGATTATTTCACACATCTCGATATCACCCTCAAGGATCTCATTATTGGCAATCTGCTTGGATTTTTGGGCTTTCTGGCCGGCCTCTTTACCGTTTTTTTCAGATTGTTGCCAAAGCGAACTAGGCCAAATGTTATCTTTTTAAAGGGTGGATACGTCTGTTTGCCGGTCGGGATTATTGCTAAGCTCTTCAAGATACCCTACATTATTCACGAGTCTGATGCCGTAGCTGGCTTAGCCAATCGCCTGCTCATGAAAAAAGCCAAAAAAGTTGCTTTTGGTACGCCTCCCTCAGAGGAAGTCTTAAAAAGCCATCCTAGTTACGTTTGGACCGGTACCCCAGTCGGAGCAGAATTCTCTCCGGTCTCGCCTACTAAGCAAATTTCACTCAAAAAAGCCTTTTCTTTCAATCCAGACAAACCTCTTGTCGTGGTCACCGGTGGGTCTCAAGGGTCAGAGAATCTCAATGAAGCCATTCGCGCTATTCTGCCAGAACTTCTTAAATTTACTTCTGTAGCCCTGATTGCTGGGCGCAAACATTATGAAGATATGGTAGATCTCAAAAAATATGAAAACTGGGACAAAGCTAGCCTCGAATCAAACTTTCGCATGTGGGAGTTTAATACTACCATGTGTGAACTGCTAGGCGCCGCCGATGTGGTCGTCTCGCGGGCCGGTGCCACCACTATCGCCGAAATGGCCGCTCTAAAGAAAGCGACAATCCTTGTTCCGTTTGCGCGCCTCCCTGGTGGCCATCAGGTTAAGAATGCTGAGAGGCTCGAGAATCTTAACGCTACCGTCGTTGTTAGTGATATTAAGATGACAGAAGATCCCAAGCTACTCCTAGATGCTATCAAACATCTTGTTAAATCACCTCGGCTTCGCGCCGACCTCGCTGATCGTCTTCACGAAGAAGCATGTTCCGATGCTGCCACTAAGCTAGCTGAGCTTGTTTTGGAGGAAGCTTAAGTTTATGCTCTCTAGAAAAAAGGGTGAGCAGACGGTAGAAAAATCTGCCGCAGATTCCGTGCCAAAGCTAGCAAAGCGTTCGCTTCACCGTAAATCCACGATTATGTCGGGGCGCACCATTGGGGCTAAAAGGGAACGACTCGAGACGGCAAACGAGCGCGCTCTTGCTCGCAAAAAGGACAAGCAAAAAAGTGCCATGCGCTTTTTCTCCGCAACATCTTGTTTCATCATTATTGTGGCAATCTTTGTCGCATTATATTCGTCATTTATAAATCAAGAAGAGGGAACTACTGCTCCTGATTCAACACCTACTATTACCGAGCCGACAATTGCTATTGTCGATGAAGATTCGGTAGCAACGCAAGCGACAAGCCGAATGCGAGAATTTGTCGCACGTGCGGAAGAGTGTTTTAATGAGAAAGGTTACCAGCCAGAGAAGGCGGTCATCCCGTCTACCGGCATTCGTGAAGTCCGCATATATTTAAATGGGTACGAAGGGTTTATTAAAATGATCGTCGATCGCGATCCTGCGGTGTCGGTAGAAGATGCCGACCGCATGTTGCGTTATCTTGCCGAGCAAGGCGTCGGTGATTTTAGGTATATCGACGTCCGCATTGATCGCAAAGCCTATTGGAAATAGCGTGCGCTAAAATCAGGGAAGCAGATAAACCGAGGTATGTGCCCGAATTGGTTGCGAAGCTAATTAAAAAAATCAGTTCGCACGAATTTTCTTCTCTGGAAGAACAGAGGTATAAATACACACAAAATGTCTATTAACTCAAAATAGCGTACATTAAGACTAGGGAAGTAGACGGGACTAAGAAGCGTGTTCGGTTTTTGTTCAAAAGAGTAATTCTCGTAATACCCTACTCGTGTTCGGTTTTTGTTCAAAGATTTTAGAGTAGTTTTTTGAGGATAATTGGAAACCGGGTAAAAAACAGGGAAAAAATCATAAAAAGGGAAATAGAATGGGGAAATGTCAAATTTGTTAAAATCTGCCAAAATCCACCAAAATCCAGTAAAAATTTGCTAAAAACCAGGTTTGACGGAGGTGATGGATGGGTAGGGCCATTTTTGATAATTTATTAGACGACTTTAGTAAACTTCAGATATGCCGCGGCCATTTTTTATGCCCGACATTTAAAGGCTGAAAATTTGAAAAAATAGTCATGGAAAGCCGGTACTGTCCGCTTCGCGGCGATTTTTGCATAGCAAAAATCGAATACCGGAAGGCTTCCATAAGATTATTTTTTCAGATTTTCACCTAAGGCGGACATAGAAAAGGGCCGCGGCATATCCGAAGTAGTCATTAGCAGATAGTAAACTGTATTAATAAATTGAAATATTTGATAATTCCCGCCCGCCAGGATAAACTTTGCTAGTATAGACGATTAAGTTACCGTCTTATTAACATAACCGTAATGTCCTAAAATCT
>CAMYWN010000009.1 GCA_947302765.1 uncultured Candidatus Saccharibacteria bacterium | reverse complement strand
TTTTTTGCCATGTAACTATATTATCACACTTTTGGCTATTCATAGCTTAAGTAAGGCTAACTGCTAGGACAGCCAAAAGCAACACCCTACAGATTTATTGTGCTAAGACTAATTAAGGCTTCTATATGAGTTCTCACCAACAACGCTCCTTTGCTTTATATATCTATTATACACGGACTGGCAAAAAACACAAACGTTTTATTCGCTGAAGTATTCCATTTTTCAGAAATTTATATTACATTAACTATTGTTAGTGTTGCAGTGATTCTTTGCTATCTTAAGAACAAAAAAGCCCCATTTTAGGATAGGGTGGGCATCACCTAAAATGAGGCTATTTTGGCCCTCTAACGCTTCTCTTTCTATACCGGGAGAACCCCGGAAGCGTAACCCACCTCACACAAATTGGGGCCCGCCGGTTAGAGGGATTGCTAAGCCTTCGAAAGGATCCTTTCTTAAGTGGAGGTAATACTTATAAACTTTAGAACCATGAAGAAATTCAAAAGCCCGAAAGGGTTTCAAAAGCTCGCAATTTCTGCTAAACTACAAGTAGTATAGCTGAAATTATAATTTATTTAGGTGCAGTGTAGAGCATTTTTTGTGCTCTAACTAGTCTTATTATATCACACAGGAGAAAATATGTCAACACTTTTTACAGACTTTTTTGTAAAAATCAATCAAATATCACCCCAAGAGTGCAGTTTTACAGAGGTGTTGGGAGCTATTGCGCTTACGCCTAAAACATTGTATTTCTATGGAAAAATGCCAAATAATGTGTCAAAATCAGGCGAATCTAAACGGCCTAAGACGGTTGCGATCGTGGGGTCTCGGCATAATACTAAGTATGGTGAAGAAGTCGCTTACCGACTCGCGTATGAGCTAGCTGGTCGTGGTGTAGTGGTAGTGTCAGGACTGGCGCACGGTATTGATACTATTGCCCACCGCGGTTGCCTGGACGCTGGTGGGGTCACTGTAGCGATACTTGGCACCGCAATCGATCGAATCTACCCCAGATCTCATGTGTCCGTAGCGCGCAAGATTATTGTTCAAAATGGCGCGATTATCTCAGAATATGCTCCGGGTGCAAAGCCTTTTCTTAAGACTAGTTTCCTAGAGCGTAACCGGATAATATCTGGTCTATCTGATATCGTGGTGGTGGTAGAGGCGGCCGAACGTTCCGGTTCCCTTAATACCGCTACTCATGCTATTAATCAAGGCAAAACCGTTTTTGCGGTGCCAGGTAACATTACTAGCCCTTATTCTCAAGGGTGTAACAAGTTGATCTCGCAAGGGGCGATACCGTATACCGAACCAGATGACGTTTTGAAAGAGCTTTTCCCTGAGGATTATCTTAAAAAGCAAAAAAAATTACGCCAGCAGAGCTTAATTGGCGATACAGATGTAGAGACCAAAATCCTCCAAGCTCTCGCTTCGGGTTGTCGTTCTGGCGAGGAAATTATGAATCATTCTCTACTCCCACCAGAGGTGTTTAATGAATCGATTACTCTCCTTGAGATCAAATCCCGAGTCTACTCTCTCGGTATGAATTCCTGGGGTTTGGTGCGCTAAACCTTGGGCGCGAGCCTTTTAGAACTAAATATTATCGGAGTGCTTTATTAATTCGAGTTACATATTGGATGCGACAAAAAGTATTGGAAGTCACAAAGAATATTGAATGTGACAATAAATATTGGACGTGGCAACAAATATTGGATGTGACAGAAAACATCTATCCTGGTCAACTATACATCCCAGCCCAATCATCAATCATCTCAGTTGTCTCGGATAGTATTTCCGGTAGCCTGGCTTTCTCTTCGGGTGTAAACCGTGACAAAACAAAATCAACGTCCCCTAGTTTAGTGCGCAATGCGTCGTTCTCTGTTCCAATGCGTATCCTGGCGTAGTCAGACGAGCCTAAGGCGGCATCGATAGACTTTAGCCCGTTATTGCCCCCAGCGGAGCCGGTGGTGCGACGTCGCACCTTACCAAACTCTAGATCGAAGTTGTCACAAATTACCAAAATATCAGAGAGGGCAATCTTAAAATGCTTCAGATAGTTTGCTACTACACCACCAGTCTCATTGTAGAAATTCTGGGGTTTTATGAATAAAATATCGTCTATTTGGCCCCTGACGGCCCCTAGGAAAGGTTTTTCCCTCCATTCCGCCTTATAGCGCTTAAAATAATAATCAAGGGCTATAAACCCCACATTGTGGCGTGTCCAAAGATACTGATTGCCGGGGTTCCCGAGGCCTACGATGAGTTTCATAGAGATATTATAGCAAACTCTGGTATAAAAATAGGCAACTATCTGTTTAGTTGACATAATAATCCGTCAGCGTGTTCGCGACGTTATTAGTTAAAAAGCTCGCCAATGCGTTGAAATCGCTGCCAGTATGAGAAACTGTTGTTGACGCGAGAAACTGCTGTCGGTAGGATAGCGCTCCGGCATGCTAACACCGCAGCTGGAGACGCAAACATCAAAAAGCCCCGCTTAGGTTAGCGGGGCCAATGTGTTTAGTGACCACTAAATATAGTGAGGCTGTTATATTAAGCCTAGGGCATTCTAGGCTACCTCATAGGCTGCCTCACCAAGAGTTTTAAAGGTAACCCCATCGGTTCGTGGTGTGCGGAGTATCGCCATTATGCGAAGTATGATGGCAGACCTGATGATTTGCGGATCGTCTCTTGGGCTTCTGCTTCTTTCCCTTTTTTGATGAGCCATTGGAAGGGCGCTGCAATAGCATAACTCTAAGTCCCTTCCGTCTCGCTTTCCTTGCTAATTGCTTGTCGGCCGTCACTAAGGTTGCATCTACGCTTCCGAAGTCGAAATTCCGGTCGTAGATTACTGGGTTAACACCAGCTTTCATCATTGCGCAGTACAATGCTGTCGCGAGCACTTTGTCATCGTGCTTACGTACCTCGGTCGGCATAGAATTCAGGAACTTTCTCGTGGGCTTTACGAGCGAGAAGTTTCGTTTTCTAAACCCTAGATTAGACGTTATTGTGAAGTCTGTCGAGCAGGCATAGTCTTGAAACCCTTTAAAGATTGCCTGGAGTAGCAGCTTCGCAACCAGTTTCTGGTAAGGTGTAGCCTTATTATTTTTGCTGTTATTCCCGAGGTGACTTAGTTCGTAGATCACCATTTCCGGGATAACGACAAGTACCTCTTGCCGCTTAGTGGGCAGACAATCGGGATGACCTTCGTTCGGTATAATAGTCCCAGGTCTCCAATACAATCCGCACGTATCAATGATATAAACGTCTGGCTGCATATGTCCCCTCCTTTGATAGGTACTGATTAGTAGTTGCAAATTGCATCACTAAACACGAGAATATTATAACACATTCATACCGTATTGTATAGGTCTACAGAGAGCTCTATTTGACATCGGTTCCCTTGTTGTCGTTTCGCCATGAAAACATGATAGGCGTACCGACGAAGGGATATTTCTCTCGGATTTTACGTTCTAAGAAACGCTTCCAGGACCAATGTAGTAGCCCCAAATCGTGGCCGTGTACCACAAACCAAGGTGGACAGGTGTCGGTCTGAACCATGTATTTTGGCTTCGGCTTGGTGTTTTTAAGGCCGGCAGGAGTGTGTGAAATAATAGCGTCGCTCAGAATTTTATTCAACTCCGAGGTCTTCACTTCTATATGCCTTGCTTCGTTAACCCGTAGAGCCAGTTCAAATAGTTGTGTCACGTTGCTACCGGTTTCGGATGAAGTCAAAATAACCGGTGCATAAGGTAAGAAATCAAAGTCCTTTTCTAGCGCATCGATCAAAAAATCCGCCGCAGTGCGATTCCCTACATTCTCCTCGCCAAAATAGTTAGTCGGCTCTGCATTATCGAGCAAATCAGATTTTGTCACCACCATAATAATCCCTTTACCAGCTTCTACGATTTGCCCCGCCAGAGATTGATCCAGTTTACTATGGGGTTCCGTAGAATCCACCAGAAGACAACAAATGTCCGACTCTTCGATCGCAGCCAAAGTCCGAATCGCGCTAAATTTCTCAATTCCTACTTCGCGCTTGCCGGGCTTTCTGAGACCCGCTGTGTCCATAATCTCAATCTCGCGCCCCTTATATTTCACCAAAACCCGGTTTACGTCACGCGTGGTTCCTTGTCTGGAGCTTACGATTGCCTGCTGCTTTTTTCCTAGCGCATTAAATAATGAAGACTTTCCTACGTTTGGCCGACCAATCAATGCTAGTTTGAGAGGGGTGTGGGGGGTATTCTTGGATGGATGTCCAGAAGTTGTAGTCAAGGATGAAGGCGCGCCCCGCTCGGAACGACGAACTGAAGCAACGCCGGTAGCCGAAAGATTTGATTCCAGGCTCTCCTTGAGCTTAGCGACACCCTGACCAGTCGTAGCTGAAACATAGTAAGTCTGCTCTGGCGCAATCCCTAGTGCGCGAAATTCTTCAATTGGAAGCGACTCGGCTAAATCGCATTTATTAAGAACAAGAATCGTAGGCTTACCAGAACGCAGCGCATCCTTAGCGATCTTTGCATCGCGATAATCAAAATACTTAGAAGAGTCCAGTGTTACCAATATCACATCCGCAGAATCAATCGCATCCGTAATTTGGTCTTGAATAGAAGCCTCAAAATCATCAGAAGGATCTTTTAACCCAGCTGTATCAATCAAAATAAAACTGCCATCAATCGTCGCCACAACGTTGTCACGCGTCGTGCCTTCTTCGCGTGCCACGATGGCAATATTCTTATGGGCCATGCGGTTCAAAATGCTCGATTTCCCAGCATTTGTCTGGCCAATTAGTGCTACGATCGGGAGTCTTTTCATGCCATTATTATAACATAAATAGAATTACTGTAAAGGACTGCCCTGCCTAGTAACCATCCCACCCAGTGACCGCCCTGCCTAGTAACCATCCCACCCAGTGACTGTCCCGCCTTGTAACCGTCCCACCCAGTAACTGTCCCGTCTAGTAACCACCTCGCTTGGTAACTGTCCCGCCTAGCGGCCTACTTTTTGCCTGTATTTGGAGCTTTAGGAATCACTATTTCTTCACGCGCGCTACTAGGCTCAGTGCCTTCTATAGAAGCGATATTATTATCATGCTCTGACTCATCCAATGTTCTGCTGTGGGGTTTTTCTATAGTTACACCAACCCCTCTCCTTGTTGTTGATAGTGGCACCAGTGTAATCTGATTATCAAGTTCCGCCTTTAGCCCAGTTATTGTGACTTCTTTTTCGTAAGTCGTTCCGATTATCCCGCCATTCAGAATTACGACCGTCGCCTCTCCGCTATTCGTAAAAGAGATTTTGACACTTTCATCCGAGATCTCCTCGACATGATCGATATTAACCACTGGAATATCGTTTTCATAATGTTCGTCTTCAAACTCCTCCTCCACTCGAGGTAGGCTGTCAAAGCGTTCAAGGATCGAATCGGTTAGTAAGCCTAGATCATCCATCGATGAAGCTACTGCGCCACCTGTCGCTTCCGCTAAAGCTTGGTAGGCCTCGACTTTGGGTGTAATGATATAGAAGTTGACCGGGTCGATTTGTTTACTAAGTTTCTGGACGTCATAGAATGTCGTTCCGTCTAAATCTGGCTCGTGATAGGTGTCGTCTGTTAAAACTACTAATGATTTAGTTGAACCAAAACTCCAATCTAATTGCTTCATGACTTGAAATGAAGCAGATAATAGCGACTCCGGCGCATCTCCGCCGCCGTATGGTCTAATTTCGTCTAGCCCAGCCCGAAATGATTCTAAAGTACAAGTTTCGAAGTTGCACCTTTCTACTGGGGTATATCCTTCCTTCAGATCTCTATAATCATATAGCGCTACACGTCCACCGCTCTCGAGCGTTCTCTCTGCTAATCGCATAGCCTCGCTCTTATATTTATTGATCAAGCCATTCATCGAGCCGGTCGAATCGATTAGTATCGCGGTATCATGTGGTGAAGTATATTGATTAGATATCCCGAAGCTCGCACCAATTTTGCTCATAATAAACCTTGAGGCATCCTCATATAGTCCATCCCTCGCATAATTAGTGTGACTATCGACGCTTAAATATGAGCTGCATAAAATATCATAACGGTTGCACCAAGTTCCAATTTTTCCCGCATAACCGTTTAAGATGTAGGGATTTCGTGCCCCTAAGATACCATTAGATGCGCGACAATCTGGCACATAGATGCGGTATTCAGACAAGTTTTTGCCTCCGCAGGCCGGCGGAACTGGCCCCATGCCTTCTGGTAGGTAGATCTTTGGGTCGCCAAAAGTTGCAGCATAAACGATCTTTTCTGGAGCAATTCGGCCTAAAGCGTCCAGTATTACTATTGCGCCCTGCGAATATCCTGCAAGGATATACTTTGTGCTCTTACAGACGTCACTATTAATGGCTTTTAGAAGCTGTTTAGAGCCCTGACGTACGCTATCGCCAAACTCGTATGCTTCACCGCCGCCGAAATAGGCTCCTAATAACGTTCCCAAGTGTCCATCTCCTATGTCGATACTGATGGCTGGGTAGTCTAGATCATCGAACTCATAAGTCAAATCTGTAGTCACTAGTTTTTCTTCCATAGCTTCCTTAAACGCCAAATAATCTCCACTTGTATACCTTTCTCCACCCGAGCCCCGCGCGAAAAGGATTTTTAAATCTGGGCAACCGGTGGCTTGTGCTTGCTGATCGGGTGGACTACTATAAATCGATATTACACTGACGGATAGTATTAATGCGGATAATGTAAGCCGTAACTTCGTATAACATGTTTTTCTTATGTTGAGTCGCCGTTCTTTACCTTTTATTTTTGATACCATATGGGCTCTCCTGTTTAGATTAAAGGATTTTAATCACGCAGTATCCTATTCTGCAACCCCCAGCTACAGCATAAGCGTTTTCGTTTTTTATTTAATTAAGCATAACTGTTATAAAAAAGGTAATGTTATTGACTCGGTGTCATGATGATTCTAGGGTCATGATATAATATGCACTATAATCATATGAAAACTACGAGAGAAAAGATTGTTATTCAAACCAGTATTATAGGAATTGCAGCCAATATTGTATTAGTCGGACTCAAGGCAGCTATAGGGATGCTCTCAAACTCGATCGCTATTATCTCTGATGCTGTCAATAATCTTAGTGATGCCTTGTCTAGTATCGTTACTATTATTGGTACGAAATTGGCCAATAAAGCCCCCGACCGCAACCATCCGTATGGGCACGGTCGCATAGAATACATTACGGCACTCATCGTTTCCGGTATAGTGCTCTATGCCGGTATTACGGCTCTAGTAGAGTCTACCAAAAAAATCATTCAGTCAGACACCCCGAACTATCAGCCACTAACCCTGATTATTCTAATAGTCGGTATTATTATTAAGCTTGCGCTAGGCTTTTACGTCAAAAGAAAAGGTCGCGCTGTTAATTCCGATTCTTTAGTAGCTAGTGGTCTTGACGCCCTAAACGACGCAATCCTTTCGACTTCTGTGCTTATAGCTACTATTCTATATATGGTCCTTCAGATTAATCTGGAAGCATATATCGGCGTACTAGTTTCCCTTTACATTATCAAAACCGGGATCGAGCTTATTAGGGCATCCGTCGATGACATGTTGGGAACCAGAATAGAGAGTAGTCTTGCGAAGAAGATCAAGCAAGAAATCCTAAAGGAGCCGGCTGTAAAAGGTGCCTTTGACTTGATATTAAACGATTATGGTCCAGACAAATATTTAGGCTCAATACATATCGAGGTTGCTGACGATTTATCCGTGGCGGAAGTGGATATAATTTCTCGTAGAATCACGAAGCGGGTCATGGAAAAATACGGAGTTGTTCTTCATACAGTCGGGGTGTATTCCGTTAATACTAAAGATAAGAATATTACCAATATGCAAAAACGTGTTCATGACATTGTTTTCTCGCATCCAGAAGTTCTTGAAATGCATGGGTTTCATGTAGATGAGGCTGAAAAAGCCATCAGTCTCGACATCATTATCGATTTTACTGCAGACGATAGCGCCAAAATTTACCAAGCTATTTATGATGAGATACAAAAGAATTATCCAGAATATGTTCTTGATATTACTCTAGATATTGATACTAGTGATTAATAAAATATAAAAGAAAAGAATTAGATGACAATCTATGATTGTCAAGTTAGAACTCGCAATGGGAAGGATTTCTCGTTAAAGGACTTGAGGGGCAAGGTGTTGCTTATTGTCAATACGGCAACCGGCTGCGGTTTTATCTCCTTAATTTCGTTAACATCTTTTTTCGTTTCCTCGTCTACTCGACACGAACCATAAGATTAAACAACAGGGGTCGGATTAGGTACCCACTAGAAGAGAGGAACGCTAGGGGTGGGTGGATTGACAAAAATCGTATTCTGTGCTATAATTAAATAGCCTCAATGCTTGGGTGGTATTGGGAGTATTTTAAAAAAAGGAGGCCATTAACATGATGAATAAAATGGCTATAGATCCTAATTATACGCTGTATTTCTCGAAGAATGAATCTTCCTTCAAAGATGCAGCAAGCACTTTCCTGAAGGCGGTTGGGACCGTTGACAGGTTGAGAAACAGTCTGGTCGGCAAAGAGCCCAAGTTCTTTGACAAAATCCAGATCGTCGATTCAAGGCCGGGGGCAATCGTAGCAGCTAATCTCACAGAGGAAGAGGTCAAGGAATACAAGGACCGCCTGCTGAACGTCTACTGGGCGATTTGGGGCATCCTGAATCAGAGGGAAGTCAACGCCTTGGCACCATTCATGAATAGTTTCATGGATGAGGTGGACGTTAAAGAGGAGGATCTTGACAGGTTCAGAGAAATCCTCTTGAGGGCTCATCAGAGAGTTCGGAGATTCAAAACAGTCGATGAACTCAAGGGCTTCGTGATGTATCTTCGCAATGTAGTCTACATTGCGGGAGAATCACATTGTCCGACAATAAACTCGGACGAAGAGGCTCTGCTCTTTTTCGAACCCGCTTCGGAGCTCGCCTGGGTAGCTATCGAAGAAGCAGAAGATGGCGGATACCTCGTGGAGGGCGAAGCGGATTTCGTGAATTGCCCGACAGGTGTTCTGAGCGAGCTGAGCAGTTCCGGCTACGGCTTCGAACCAGTAACTATCAGAAAGGCTGGCACACATTTCCGTCGTCAGGGATAAGAAAGGTGGTGGTCTCCAAAGGGAGCGCAGAAGCGCTCCCTTTTTAATGGAAGAATTTCAGTGGGACATTAATTCTGGGTCTTTGTTAAAGATAAAAAACAAGCCACGAGTGGCTTCCTTTTGTACCCCGGTGATCTCGGCGGGATTTTGATTTGTGCTGGCGCACAAATCAATTCGTGGGGCGTCGCCTCAAAATATCCAAAGCAAGCTTTGGATATTTACTCGGCTCCTACCACGAGCGAACCCTACGGGCTCTCATCCCACCTCGATATTACGAAATGATATAAAAAATAAGCCCTTCGGGCATATTTTTATATCATTGGTGATCTCGGCGGGATTCGAACCCGCGATTGCCTGGATGAGAACCAGGAGTCCTGGACCGCTAGACGACGAGACCTCATATAACAAGCACGGACCTAAGGGGGGTTAGGTCCGTAACTTGTAACTTCATTATAGCACACTTTTTTTAATATTCAATACTTCCGTAGCTCGGAATTGCCGAAATGAATGTTTGGCCCGGCGCTAACTTGACCTGTTTCCCTTCTTCGTCTAAAAACTCTATCTGGTCATTTCTGGTTGGTTTACTCCAGGTCCCACTGATCGCCTTGCCGTTTTGGAAGATATAAGCCTTGCCAGAGCCGGTTGTCGTAATATTTTCGTGATAGTTGTCTGCTGCTCTTCGTTCATTTACTACCATGGCAATCACCACGCTTGGAGTCATCTGCGTAAGTTCACAGATGTCCTCGGGGTTTTTACCGCTTAGATTTTCAGCCGGACACTTATATACCTCGTGTGGGACGCCATTTTCGTACTTCCTAAGGTAACGATTGCTTTCTAAGTTGTAAGTATAATTTACGTTAAAAGTCGATACTCCGCCAAAACGCAAATTGATATTCACAACGTCGGGGCTAAGTTCTGAGGTATTGTCGCTAGTTGGGCTTGTGATGTCTAGCCTAGTCTTTGCTAAACTATTTACGCGGTCTCTATTTGACTCCTCTGGTGTCATTCTTGCGAAACCATGAATGTCGGAACTATCATAACCGTGACTATCAGTAAAACTGCGTAGCGCCGATGAGGATGTGAATAGATTGTTCCAGAGTCTCTTTTGATAAGTGCCACGATACATGTAGCTATAATCCTCAGATAAATCCTTGTAACCACCACTTGCAACTGCCCTTAATGCGTCGTCTGCTCCGCCAGCATGGACGATCGTACAATCGAAAGGTGTATCCCAGTCTAGGTAGTATAGACGTAGCGACCTGATTGGCCCAATTACTGCCGAGCTAGGCTGTTGATAAATCGCGGCGAAACGTGTGATGCCGGCCTCGGCAATCGCTTCGAATATCACGCCAGCCTCAGTCAGTCCCGCTTGTGGTCTTGCCCCGTCGGTGCCGTTGGGTGTCTGGATACAAAAAGCAGGGGTGTCTTTTTCTACGTTCTCTGGCAAAATCTCGCCAGTCAAACTACTATAATTACTATTAGCAGACATGTAACTAGGTATTGTAGGATATTCTATTGGTGCATATTCTGGGGATGAATGTAACAGGGCTACAATTATACATATCAACCCACCTGCCGCGCTAGCTATTCCCACTAAAAGCATTGTAAGCAGCTTAGTATCAATCTTCTTTTGTTTGTTTTCCTTGGTTATGCTAGATTTAGCGTTGTCACTCATTTTATTTTCCAACATTATCACAATTATAGCATAAACATAACTTTTTAGTTCTTAACAAAGAGATTTAGCGAGATTTAACCTTTGGTCAAAACCGACCTGCATTTGTAAAGGGATGCCTAATTGATCGATTACAACATTTTCTCTTAATAATTGTAAAGGGATGCCTAATTGATCGATTGCGACATTTTCTCGTAACAATCCACTACGACATTATCACGTAACAACAACAATTTTTTAACATAAGGGTTTACATAATAATTATGCTATGATAGTATTATAATCATAAAGGTCAGATTTAAAAAATGAAATATTTCCAAAGTAAAATAAAAAGCAAGGCGCAGTATGAGAACGCAAGCGTAGGTAAAATGAGGAATAGCAAAAAGTTTATTATGCTGTCGTTTCTAATCGTGGCCGCATCATCCTGTGTCTCTACGCAACAATGTGCTGTATATGCGGAAAACTCCGCTTTTCAGGTTAATGTCAAGGAGTCTATGTCTGTCTCAATTACCTCACCTAATGCTCCGGCTAATGGCAATATTGATACTTTTCTGAGAAACAAATATACATTAAGCGTATCCTCTAATAATACTAATGGTTTTACAGCCTCTATGTATTCAGTGGGAAATACTAACCTGACAAATACTACTTTTAATGACCAATCTATCCCTACTCTTTCGAATAGTACGACTAGAAGTAGCTTCCCCGCTAATTATTGGGGGTATTCCCTGGGGACAACTGATTCGTTAAATAATAATACTTACAACGAGACAGAAATCGGAAACGCTAATAGTACGTATTATCCACTGGTAAGTACAAGTGCTACGCCAATTACCGTTTTAACTAGTAACGGTAGTGGTTCCGGTAGTCAAGATATTTATTTTGGCGCAAAAGCTGGTATTGGTAAGGCTGCCGGTACTTACTCCGGCATTGTCGTGATTAGCGTAGTAAGCGGTGTGGTGGATAATACGGATAATCCAATTACGCCAACCAACCCAGCTGGCTCAAATGCTGAAGATGAGGTTGCGCAGTATACTCCCGCTCCGACTGGTGGTTCAAGTAACGGAACTACGACCTATACCTATAGGCGCACGAATTCTGTCGCCGGCACCAGTACTGTCACAACGCAAGTTAGTGACGGAGATAACCGCGACGCATATAGTAGCTACACACCTCCGCAGGGCGCGAAAGAAAACACTACCTCTTCTATTAGTACCGAATCTTCTATGGCTGCCGGTTTAGCAACTACGGCTATCGTTGCGACTTCTACGGGTATGTTCTTCTTCATCGTAGCTAAACGCCGCGAAGATGACGAAGATGACGAAGATAACGAAGAAGCGTAAGTAGCAAACCAAACTCCGTCAGATGTGATATAATCGACACATGAATGTTGTTACGAGATTTGCCCCAAGCCCAACAGGGTATATACATATTGGTAACGTACGATCTGCTATCTATCCATACCTTTTAGCTAAGCAGAATGCAGGTAAAATGATTCTTAGAATAGAGGACACTGATCGTGGACGCTATGTTGATGGTGCGACGGAATTAATTGAGGATACTTTGAAATGGTTGGGACTTGATTGGGATGAGGGTCCTATTGTTGGTGGTCCGAATGCCCCATATTTCCAGAGCGAAAGAATGGAGATTTATCATGAATGGGCAAAAAAGTTAATTAAGGCAGGGCGGGCTTACGCAGATCCAACCTCACCAGAAAAGTTAAACGAATATCGTGAGGAATGCAACATTAAGAAGCAACCATTTCTTTATCGTAATTATCGGCCTGAGAGTTCGCCTGAATGGAGTCCAGGTGTGCCATTACGGTTCAAAACTATCCCAAAGAGTTACGATTGGCACGATGAAGTTATGGGGGACATGCATTCTGGTCCAGAAGTGCTTGACGACATAATACTTATCAAGAAAGACGGCTATCCTACCTATAATTTTGCCCACATTGTTGACGATGCCACGATGGGCGTTACGCATATCATGCGTGGGGTCGAATATCTCTCCAGTACGCCAAATTACCTAGCCCTATACGAAGCTCTCGGGTTGAAAGCGCCTAAACTCGTTTCCCTTCCGCATATTCTTGCTCCTACCGGCAACAAGAAGTTAGGCAAGCGTGATGGTGCGAAGTCTGTTACGGAGTACCGCGATGATGGTATATTGCCCGAGGCTATGTTGAATTATCTTGCCTGTCTCGGCTGGAATGACGGCTCGGAACAAGAAATTTACTCTAAAGAGGAATTAATTAAGAAGTTTTCTCTTGCCCGCATTCAGACCTCTGGAGCTAGATACGACGAGACCAAGCTTGTATGGCTTAATGGTCAATGGATCCGCAAAATCGTTGATGAGCAAGGCGTGGCGGCTTTAGCGCCGCGCGTTCAAGAGTTTTGGCCAGAGTCCGCCAAAGAATTTAACGAGGACTATAGGCTTCAGGTTCTTTCAATTATCTATGACCGACTTAAGACCCTTTCGGATCTACGGCAAATGACAGGCTATTTCTTTACTGAGCCAAAGATTGATGTTGATATGCTAATCAATAACAAATTTATCCGGAAGCTTTCCGAGTCAGAAATTGAAGGGATCCTAAAAACTGCGGTTTCGGAACTTAGTCAGGCGCCTTCCTGGGACGCCGAAACTTTGCAGCAAATACTTAATCAATTACTGGATTTCACTCAGAAGAAACCAGCGGAATTATTTAGTCTTATCCGGCTTGCTGTAAGTTTTGCGCCGTTTAGTCCGGCGCTGAATCTTACTCTTGCAGTACTTGGTCGAGATAGGACCCTGGCCCGCCTTAATGCGGTGGCGAGGGCCATATAATATCTTATTAAGCACAACTCACAGTAATGCTCCCACTCCAGCGCTACTTTATGAAGATAATATGCGATGGTTGAACCATGGCTATAGCTATAACGAAACTGCGATAGAGCGGATTTGTTTGCTAGACAAGGCACCCTTTTTGGTATCAATCTTGTATAAAATCCCTCCATTTACCCAAGTGGCATTACTACCACTAACATATATAGTCAAACCCTGCTCTCGAATAGTAGTGTAGTTGTCGCCAAACGCCTCTTTGACATAGTTTGCGAGTAAAGCGCTAGAATCCCAAGACGAGACTTCCTCGATGATTGTAAAGCTGCCGTCGTCGCTATTATTGTGAAAGTCCATAGTTACTTTTTTGTCTTCCGAAGAAATACTCGACGCAGTATAACCTCTAGGCACATAGCCCGGATAAGATGCACTTATCCCTGTCTGCATTGCGGCAACCTTAAGAGACAAATCTGGCATGTTGAGATTAACGAAATACACAATAGCGAATGCGACAAGACTCGCGCAAGATAATGCTAGTAGTATACGGCCAAAACCAAAATGTGGACCAGTCGCTTTAATCTCCTTTTGTTTCTTTGAACTCATATCATTAGCGACCGCTATCGCCTTTTTGATCTCACGTTCTTTTATCTCCTTCGCGGTTATAGTCGGCTGAATAGGTGCTTGCGCCACCTCCGCAACCGCTCTTCTAGCGCGTACTCTCTGATTTGCGACTTCCTGTAATTGATGGCGCTTAGCGGGGGCAATAGCTTCTTCGACTACTGGATCTTCGGAAACTGATACGGGTGCAAAATGTTTTACTCTAGGACTACGTTTTACGGCGATCGTTACATCGCCGGAAAGTCGCGGCTTCTTCACGTATCGACGATTTAAGGTCGTCGAACGACGAACCTTGCGGTGTGCGTTCATGGCCGTATTAGTATTATCAGATTCTTGCATCATATACCTCGCTTATTCTTATATTAATCATACTATTTGTTTCTAAAAAACACAAGGGCTATTTTTTGATTATTCTTAGTTATGAGAACAACCATCTTTCAATATGCTTTCGCCTTTAACTATATATGTGTTATAATATATCTATCATTTATTACAGATACGAAAAATGAAATCAACAAAATCACAACAATTTCAAAGTCTCAAGATTATTATCTCGGAGATTATTATGGTCCTGGTGGTTGTTGTTACCGTGGTAATTTTGGCCTTTATAGTTTCTGGTTACTGGGTTAATTCTAAGTTCGAGGTAGAACGGCAGGGGTTGCTTCAGGTTTCATCTATTCCTACCGGTGCATTTGTCCAGATAGATGGTGAAGATGCCTCATGGTTATCTGTAACTAATACTTCCAAGATACTAAGTAGTGGTGAACATACAGTGGAACTATCAAAGGAAGGCTACGATAGTTGGTCAAAGACAATTGATATATCTGACGGATTATTGTATCGATTGCATTACCCTAGATTGTTTTTGGTCAATAGAACGTCTGAGCCGATCTTGGATGTCAGTGCTACTAGTAAAATGCTAACATCTCCTGATCACAACTGGGCAGTTCTAACGAACAACACGTCCAAGTGGACCCTCTTAGAACTCGATTCAGAGGTGTTACAGCAGTCTGAAATAAACATCTCAGGGTTGTTTTCGGAAATTCATTTAGAAGAAGGCTCTGAGGTTGGTCTATTTGAAGGAGAAATCGTCGGTACTGATTGGAGCAACGATAGCGAACATTTATTGCTTAAAATAAACACAGCTAACGCTACGTCGTGGGTTATTATTGATACTCGTCACCCAGAAAGGAGTCTCAACCTAACCAAGGAATTTGCCGCGGATTTTGATGATGTTAAAATAATGGATCGTTCAGCGAATACGCTTTTGGTGACTCGAAACCATAATCTACACCGCGTGGACTTGATTAGTAAATCGGTTTCTTCGGTCTTAGTGCAGAACGTTTTTGATTTTGATTATTACAATAATACAGTCGTCTTTTCGGCGCTGGCCGAGCAAGAGTCGACAGCCGACAGCGAATACTATGTCGGCGAACTCTCTATCGGTGACACTGAAATAAAAGAAATATCACGCTCGCAAACCCCAACGCGGGTTGCGGTGAGCAAATTCTATGACGATACCTATGTCGCGACTTTGCAAGACAATCAACTCGTGGTCTATCGAGCCAACCAGAAAGGGTACGGTCAATGCCTGCATGAGGACTTGAGCTTCTCGCCCGCTAAGATGGAGACTGGCCATCAGGGTGAGTTTATTCTACTGTCGAACGAAAACCATCTAGCCACGTTGGATATGGAGTCGAGTGTGGTGCGGGAGTGGGAAGTCGAGGGTAATCATTTTGGCTGGTTAGACAACGATATGCTGTATAGTGTTCACGAATCTTGTTTGATAGTTTACGATTATGATGGATTGAATCGTCGTGAATTGGTATCAAACAATGTATCTTCGCATTTCCCTGTTGCAATTACGGATGACAAGTGGTTATACTACGTCAGCGACGGTAATCTTATTAGAGAGTGGCTTATCGAGCGTTAGTTTTTTCTAGGTCCGTGAGTTTCTAGGTCCGTGAGTTTCTAGGTCCGTGAGTAGTAGGTGCTTCTGGCTAGCAGGAAGTTATTCTCTTTATTGCCCAGTCAGGAATCCCCAAACCCCTTCAAAAAATGACGGTTCGTTGGCTGGTAGGCTCACGGTTTCCTCAGTCGGCGTAAATTGTTCGGCTGAATTCGCGTTTTCACTACTTGGCAATATCTGCTCGGCGGTTACCAGTAAGCGATATCTTGAAGTTCCCAGTGGCGTACATGTGACCAGTGTCAGAATAGGCCTATCGGTCTCCGTAACTAGCGCCGCAACATTAGTCGGCTCAATTACTTCTTTTTTAGTAACACGATAAGTATATCTTGTGGAATTGTAGTTGACGTAAATTAGATCGCCACTATCGAGACGCTCTAGGCCGGAAAAGATGTATTTGTAAGGATTAGAGCTATAGACATCGCCGGCAGAGTGGCCTGTAATAACAAAATTACCAACCTCACCAGGATAAGCGCTAGCGCCGGCAATGCGGTAGTGGGCTACGCCGTTATTCATTGCAGACATCACACCGTCTAGTGGAACATTAAAGCGAATCGGTACGTCGATGTTCAGTTTTGGTATTAAAAGCCTCGGCTCCGAGGAGACGGTCTGTGTAATAGTAGGATCAATTGCCTCGATACTAGTAGTTGGCGTTTCTCCCGGCGATACGTAAGCCATGATCGGTGCAAATATTAGGCGATTATACTGTAGAAAAAGAACGATCAGTACAACACTTAAGCCGGCGAGAACAGGAGTAAATTTATGAAAACGCCGGGATTTGGAGGTTTTTCTTAAAGCCTTTTCACGGATCCTCTGTCTTAATTTCTTTTCGGTGGCATCTGCGGTTTCGGAACCGGCACTGTATCCGTCATTCTTTAGACTAAGGCCAGTAGGCGAATTGCTATCCTTCCCGGCAGAAACCAATGATTTGATAATGGTATCTTCTTTCTCTGATTTTTTAGCGTCTTTTTCGCGCTCTTTTGCGATGTAGTTTTGCGCTGCTTTTGAATAATAGTCGCTGTAATATTTTTGGTAATAATCTTGCCAAGCTGAATGGTATTTGCGCCAAGATTCGGATGTAATCTTTTGATCGATGGGCTTTGATTTAAGATGAGCATTGTTCCTAGCGTTCAGCTCGGATTTTGCAGCCATGTTAGCGTAAGCCGCTAGAACTTTTTTTCTAGCTAGCGCTGAAGCCGTTCGCCTTTGCAGGTCGCTCGAAGATTGCCCACCATGCTCTGAGTTCATATTGATATTATAGCATATTCCTGCAATTTATGGTATAATCGTACTAGCTAAACAATGATATAGCTAACATTTTAATTAATTTGGGCGAGTGGCGGAACTGGTAGACGCGCTAGACTCAAAATCTGGTTGTAGCAATACAGTGAGGGTTCAAGTCCCTCCTCGCCCACCACAGAAAACACCAGAGCTGCAGCTCTGGTGTTTTCTGTGCTAGAGTAAGAGAAGACTTGGACCCGTAGGGTTCAAACGCGGTAGGAGCCGAGCAAAAGTCTAAAACTCGTTTTGGGCTTTTTGAGGCGACGCCCCGCGGGAGTTTTTCGCGAAGCGAAAAACGACGTCCCTCCTCGCCCACCAAACGTTTTATAAAATAATTCGCAATCTATTCCTACTCTTTGCGATTCTGTTAAATCCCTCGGAAAAATAGAGGGCTATTTTTTTGCTATTTTTGCGACAAAAAACGCACAAAAATTCGTAAATTACCCCTATAATTTTTCTGTTAAATCCCTTCTCGAGATTCGTTTTTTCTTAATTTTTAAACTCGCAAGATTCTCAGCAAATTTTATCACTATTGACTATTAAGGCTTTTACTGTACGACAAGCAAAGTCTTAATAGCACAAAAAGAGCCCGACCATTTGGTCGGGCTTCATCAGTAAGATTATGCCCCGCCCCATACGGGAATATCATCTACGCTGACTCTCTCGATATCGGTTATAAACTCAGGTAAGTCTATAAAACCACCACCATCTTCACAGTTCTTCATTGTTAACTGATAGTAATAGGGGGCAGTAAGGTCGTCATGCCAACGTACTATACCATCTTCGTCGACATAGCTCTCCCTGCCAACATCTTTCAACGTTTCAACATTAACGAACGCCGTGCACCAGCCATAAGATTCATAATACTCACCGCCATACATAATGGGTTCAAAAGCACAGACGGCAATATTAGAATTGCCAACTAAGGTATGAATACTATGAAGCTGACCATAAACCACGTAGTCCCAATCCTGCATAGTCAAGCAAGTATTAAGCGTTCTACCTTCATCAACGAGTTTTTCGCTGACACTCTGATGGGTAGGTTCTTCCGCTGCCGACTTAGCGATGACCGTATTTTCGGTAGAAGCTCCTGAGCAGGCAGACAAGGCCAGCACAAAGATCATCAAAATCGCCAAAACACCAAAAAAATTCCTTTTCATTCTTCAGACCTCCTGAATGTAAAATAATACAACGCCTGCATGGGGATAGGCATCAACTAGATTATAGCACGTTTTATTTAAAATGTCAATACTTATGACATCTTTTTTTCTAGTTTATTGATAGTGACAACAGTTTTAGTTGAAAGGCTGCTTGGTCGGCTAGACAGGCGCAGGATAGGCTATTCTCATATTATTCAATCATCATACTCGTAGTTCTGCAGTTTCTTCTGTATGTTATCCTTGTATGCTGTTAATACCTGGTTAATTTTGCCCCACCAAACGGTTCGTAATTTTCTCAATAGTTTCGTAGTCTAACCGATGTTATTTATCATTTTTAATGATTGGTATCCTTTTAGTTTTTGCCTAAACTTTTCGATATCTATTTCGTTAGATAGCTCTTGCTCGAAAACCAAATCATCTAGATTATCGACAGGCTTAATTGCGTCGATTTTATCGCCAGCTGTAAAAAATCTTATTGGCATTCCTCTTTCTATGCCAAGCAATAGTTCTAAACCCACCTAAACATCTCCTCTGTACAATGTCAACACTCGTTTAGTTCGCACCATAATAAAGAATTAAAGAGTAGCCGCAAGTCCGTTGTCTTTGTTATAATTATATTATTAGACCAGAAGAAATAACAGTATAAACAGGAGGCCAAAACGACATGATTACATTATTCGGTGCACCGGGAGCGGGCAAGACCTTGCAAGGGCAGCTTATGGCTAGAAAATATGGCTGGGAATGGGTTTCCTACCGCGATTTACTGCTTAGTCTCCATGACAAAGATATTAGTTATGCGCTTGACCACGGACTCTTTATCGACGACGATAAAGCCACCAAGCTCATGGCGACTGTTTTTCGGCAGCTCCACGATACATTCCCGGAGACTACTGAGCCCTACCAAGCCAAACAGATTATTCTTGATGGCTTCCCTGCCGATTATCGCCAGCTCAAATGGATGGTTGACACGAAGGAGATTAAACACTTAAATGGCGCGCTTATTCTACGCGTCCCGCGTGGTGAATTATGGCGTAGGTTAGTCGAGCGAAAACGCGTTGACGACACGCGAGCTGCCATCGAACGAAGACAAGATACTTATGACTGCAATATTACCGGCATGATTAAGACCTTAAACCAACACGGCATTAGAACTTACGAAGTGAATGGTAACAACGCACCAGAGGACGTCTTATATAGGATCGACGAAATATTGGCGGCATGGCAGCTAGTGCCCAAAAAACAGTTTGAATCTATTCGTGCCAACACTCGTCCCATTGAGCAGTAATTGCTTTAGGACTCCAAGGGCGCCAACATCAACTTTGTCGTGCGGCGGTTGTGCTAAGATCTTAATTTCCCAAGGATGTCACTCGGAATCATAATTACAGTTTTCTGTGACGGATCAGAGGAAATCTTTTCTAGGGTCTGCAGAGTACGTATATTGATGCCGCCAGGAGTTCTAGCTAGCAAATTAGCTGCCTCGGCGACGGCGGCGGCTGCGGACTTCTCGCCTTCTGCCGAAATAATGGCAGCACGGCGCTCGCGCTCGGCTTCGGCTTGTTTTGCCATAGCACGTTTCATGTCGGCGGGAAGCTCGATATTTTGTAGCTTTACATTCTCAATATCAATTCCCCACTTATCGGTTTGAACGTCGACGATTTCGCGAATTTTCTCTGAAATCTCATCGCGTTTACTTAGTATCTCGTCTAGGTCGAAATTACCGGTGACATCCCTTAACGCAGTTTGTGCGAAGGTACTTGTGGCGTATGTGTAATTTGTGGTCTCAAGTACTGCCTTTTCGGCATTTAGGACCTTGAAATATACTACGGCATCCACATTCACGGTTACGTTGTCTCGCGTAATAACCTCTTGCTTCGGAATATCCATCGGCGTCGTACGTACGTCTACCTTGGCCATTTTATCGATATATGGAAAAATCAAACGTAGTCCTGGCCCCAAAGTGCGCCGATATTTACCAAGCCTTAATACTATTCCCCTCTCATATTGATTGATTATTCTTATGCCGGGAATTATTATAAACAACAATAGTATAATAGCTAGGGATATAAATATTGTGGTTGTCTCCATGTGTCTCCTCGATTAAATTACTTATGATTATATCACGCAGATTGAATGAAATTATGGTTAATTATTTGTCCCAGTCAAACCCTTCGCCGTAGTGTCCATATCTTGCCGTAACTTCGTAAATTGGGCGCTTTAAATTTAGGTATTCAATAATACCATTGGGCGTCAAATCATAGCCTTCAATCTCCTCAGCGACACCGTCAATGACCACAGTCTTTTCTAGTGGTTCTGCATAGCCGATCGCGTAGGCGAGGCGCACTAATACTTCGTGCGCATGCCGTTTTCTGAGATAGTCTACCGCAATACGTCTGGCCATATAAGCTGCCGAGCGATCTACCTTTGATGGGTCCTTGCCGGAATAACAACCACCACCAATAGCTACGCGCGGTCCATAGTTATCTACAATTAACTTGCGGCCAGTGAGCCCAGTATCGGCGTCAAATCCGCCCTGGTTCCAGTCGCCTGCCGGGTTGATATGTAGTTCTAATTTACCATTTAGCTCATTCGCGGCAATAAAGTCGCGTACTAGTTTTTCCAATTCATCCTTCGGTACATTTTGAAAACTCGCAACAATAGAGTCGATAGAGTCATCCGGTGCTATCGTAATCTGAGTCTTACCGTCATACGGATGTTTTTCGTAAATGAATTGATTTAGCCTTCTAGACAATACCACCTCACGGGGTAGCATTTCTGGCGTTTCGTCGCAGGCGTACCCGATCATAATTCCCTGGTCACCCGCGCCACCAGTGTCTACGCCAGCTGCGATCTCTGGGGATTGCTTGACGATTTTAGTGTGTACTTCAATATTATCACCGGCGATTCTTTTCACGATTGCCGGGATATTGACATTCTCGGCTGTAGATGTAATCTCGCCAGTCACGAATACTACACCGTGTCCGCCACAGGCCTCTGCTGCGACTCTAGCATTAGGGTCCTCTTTAAGGTATGCGTCCAAAATCGCATCTGAGATTTGGTCACAAAGTTTGTCTGGGTGTTTTGGAGAAACGCTCTCCGCAGTTCTGTAGAACATATCTTTCCTTTCTTGGTCGGATTTACCACCTTGGCTTCGCTAGGTTGGCAGGAGGTCGTAGGGCCGCTCCCTCTCTCCTTCTTGATATTGTATGCTACAATTATAGCATATGAAGATTGCAATATTTTCAGATTGCTACTTGGATTTGACTGGGGGTATCGTGAGCTCCATTAATGCCCAAAAGGCCGCTCTAGAAAATCTAGGTCACACCGTATACATATTTAGTACGAGTTATCCAAAATCGCATCAGGAAAAAGATGACTTAGCTAAGCGTAATATTTTCCCTGTCCCATCGTGCCGCTTCATTCTTCGCGGCCTGACACCGGTTTCGCGTCGTCCTAAGGTTATCGAAAGATGGTTATTAAAAAACCATCCAGAAATTCAATCTTTCGATATTTTTTATGTTCATTACGAGTCTGGCTGCTCAATCGCGGGACTTCGGTTAGGCAAAAAATGGAAGATTCCTACAGTACAGGTTATGCATGGGCGCGAAGATGCAGGGGAGGCGAATATCATACCATTTGGTTTCCGCACTATAGTTGCTTTTATGCTAAACAAAATCCACTCGTGGTACTTACCACATAAGACAAAACTTGTCCCGGATAAACGCTTAAAAAATACTGTCGCAGCTACAAAAATGTGGGAACTTATGGTTAACCACGCTAATTTTGCGGATCTAGTTTTAACTCCATCGGCTCATTTTCGAAATGGACTCTCATACTATGGCGTAAATAGGCCAATTAGGGTCTTCCCCAACGGGTTCCCAGATCAAAACTTTCCTGCTAAGGCGCACGTAAAATCATTCCAAAAAGGCCAGACCTTACGGATAATTTGGCACTCGAGACTTTCTGGAGAAAAGCGCATTATGGTTTTTTTGCAAGCATTAGCTAAGGTAACTGGTCGATACCAGCTAGACGTTTATGGTGCTGGCCCTGACTCAAAAAAAGCCAAACGTTATGCAAAAAGACATCATCTAAATGTAGTTTTTCATGGCAACACGGCTTTTAGCAAAGTGCAGTCAGCTATTCCTAAGTCGCACTTAGATGTATTGGTGTCGTATAATTTTGACACTTTCGGAATGATTCTTATCGAAGCGGAAGCACATGGAGTGCCGGTCCTTTTTTGTGATCCGGATATGGTGGAAGTTATTCCGCGGGGGAGTTTCATTCAGAGTCCCGACGAGAGCGCCGAAGGAATCGCGAGTGCAATTAATGAACTATTTAATCGTCCAGAAATGATTCAGGAAATGAGCGCTATTATGTTGAAGTATCGCGAAAATACTTTAATGTCTAAGCGAATTAAGACGCTGGCGAAGATGTTCGAAATATTAGCCCGCGCAAAAAATAAAACTCCGCCGGTCCGGACAAGTGATAGACGTGGAGACAATAAGCGCTAGACGTGTGCTATAATCACTATATGAGGTATTTAGCGGATATTTTAACATTATCGAGATTCATCTTGAGCGTTATTCTGATTGCGCTCTCTTTTATCGGTTGCCCAGTTGAGAATGCATTTATTATTTTCTTAGTTGCGGAATTTACTGACACCTTCGATGGTACCTGTGCTCGAAAATGGCCTTTTCCTAAAGATAAGACGCCAAAATACCGCAAGTATGCCGCCCAGTTCGATATCGTCTCGGACGTGCTGTTGGCGGCTGGTCAAGTTCTGTTCTGTGCCCTGCAGGTTAATTGGGTTGTCGGCTTGGTAGTAATCATCTATTATACGCTAATCTGTGGAGCGTTAGAACTAATCCTCTATGGTAAGCTATTTGGGCACCCCGATAACTGTACCAATAACTCGCTTACAAAGCGTAATTTCCCACTCGCTAAAAAGATTGTTTTAACGCGCCGGTACCTCTATACGATTTGCCTCGGAGTAGTTAACGCCTTTTTGTTATTTGCAACCAGCTGGCCCGACCCAGTAAAATATGGATTATTCGTGTTTGGGTGTTCAATATTTGTCTTTGTTTGGTTTTTCTTGCGCCAACGTCGCAAAAACGTCTCACGCGATGCAGTTGAAATCGAAAAAGAACTTACTAAGAAAGCTAAAACTCGTCATTAGCTAGCTAGATGGCCGCAATCGGCAAAATGTAGTCTAACTTTGCTATGAATATACTAGTAGTCAACTAAACGGTCCTGACGAGTAAAGACGTGGTCTAATCTCGCTACATCTACCGCTAGCCGACTAAACGGCCCTAACAAGTAGAATATGGCCTAATCCCGTTACGCATAATGATAGTAGACAGCTACCAGCCCCCACCGCCTCCGCCTCCGCCGCCCCCGCCGGAGAATCCACCCCCACTACTTCCGCTACTATCAGACGACCAAGAGCCGCCATAGCTACTATCGCTACCACCACCACTACTACTCGGTTCTACGTAGTGTGTGGAGGATGCTATTGCCCGGGTAAGATCATGAGTAATACTAGAAGAGATTAAGCCGTTTATTACATCTGTACTTAAAGCTTCCTCTACCGCCTCAATTTTGTAGTACTTAGATAATTCATTCACCCAACTCTCCTCTACACCAAATAGACTAGCCCAGGGCAACAACCGTTCGTAGATTTTGACAATCCCTTCATTTGAAACGTCCACTCCTTCAACCGATTGTAAGAATTTTAGTCTATCTGCCTCTGCCATTTTGATATATAACTCTAGTCCATCCAGATAGTTTGCTAAGCTGATTCCGTCCTCAGTGTATTTTTGGAATTGATTGGTCTTTTTGCGAACTCTGTAATTAATTATTAGTGTCACCACTAGGACAATTATCTCTCCAACAAACAAGCTGCTTCCGCCTACGATTATTCTATTATAGCCGAAAGATTCTATCGAATCGGACGATAGAGTAGCGAACACGATTAGTACGATAGGAAATACTACATACATCAATGCTGCGAACGTAGCAAAACTCATACGCTTGGGTTTGTCGTTGATTTGAAGTATGCGCTGCAAATACCCACGCGATTCCATATTACCTCTAGCAGCGGCCCGATATGAACTATCGCAGAGCGCTAAGTACCGTGTGGCAATGTGCTTCTTGATGGGGATCTCGGTGCCTCGCGATGCCCCGTCTTTGCCATGGAGGATATTAATCATATTCTGTTGGGGTACTGTTAGATCAGCAAACTCAACATTCATGATTACTGCCCAATTGGGCTTCTTTTTCTCGTCTAGGCGTTTCAGCGTGATTTTCTTGCTCACTGCAAGCTCTAGTAGGGTGGCAACATATGAGGATTTAACATTCTTCATATAAACCTGCTCCGCTTCCGCGGCATTCACGCTACTATCGGCCGGCGGTTGATATTGTGGCGCCACGAATAAGGATTTATATAAATCGTACTGCGGTTTAGCTAGAGTCCGCCATTTATAGTATGCTCGCCCCAACAAAATAGCGATAAAGAGCGCCTCTAGCACCAAGACAATTATCAGAATATAGTTTTTTTCTAGAACCACCCCGAAAGTCTCTGGCAGAAATTTTGTTACAAAAGTTAGATTCTCATAGGCATTCAAAGTGTCCGCCGAAAAACTAAACCCGTCCTGAATTTGTTCTATAGTGCATCTGTCTTGGCCGCTACTACCGTATCTCCCGACGTAGCACCAGGCTTGGCGATCGGTTTTATCGTAAATGTCTTGCGGTAAGTGTAATCTTGCTGTAATATGATCAAATCTCTGCTTCCACCCAGTCCCGTTTGTGTCCCAATATAGTTCTTGGTAGATTTTCTTGACACCTTCCCTTCCGGAGACATTTTCGCCATTCTCCGCGAATTCGGTAATTACGTCAGTATAGTCGTACTCCATGGTGTATACTTGTTCACCATGTACGTATTCGCTCGCATCTCCAATGTATATCCTAAAGAATCCGTCCGAATCCGAGATCTTGTTAACCGTTTCAGGTTTTCCGTTCCTCAGTACCGTAAAGTTAAGGGCTGCCTTGCTGTCGATGGTTCTATTCTTGCCGTTTTGATTCGTGTAAGGTATATCCCGCGTAATGCCGTGGTTTTGGTCTGTTTCTGGGAATACAGCGGTCAGCACTTCCTTGACATGCAGTTTGCTTGTCCCATCCTCCTGCTTAGTTAAATAATAGTCCGCCGTAAAATCAGAGATATAGAAATCTTCTGTACTAGCAAAAGCGCTAGTGGCGGGCGCAAGGGTGAGAGTCACGCAGATAATGCATAACAAGTATCGGATTTTCATACATTTATTGTATCACGGTTCTGTATTAATTATGGTGGGCCACCTTAAAGCTCGCAATAATGTTTAAGTTAGACTTTATTGAAAAATTGCTGATATACTTGCCGGCAAATAATTATTAGGATTAAACAGGTTCAGTACTGTTATCTTAGCGGCCAATTCTCCACTCCAGATCATCATGGGCGAATAGCCAGACTCTTCGATTGATGCAACCTTAATTATGCCATTCTCCGCTAAGAGAATCTGCCCATCATGGAGCGTAACCAGTTTAACCGGGTAACTCAGAGTAAACTTATGCAGTACCTCCGAAACTTGAACGAGCGACTGCGTAAGTAGAAGCATCTTCGGGTAGTACACGGCGCGCAGTAATTTTTGTAGCTGTGTCATTGATGCAAAGAAAATTAGGTTTTCATTCATCAGTAATCTTTCGGGGTTATTATTCGTAATGACATCAACCGTGTCTCGGGTCAAAAGAGTCATTTTTTCGGAACGGCGACACGCGCCTGCTACAGCCGTTCCCGTCACGCTATTTTTGGATAAATCACCTAGTAATAGGTTAAAATCGGCACCATTAAAGATATCGTTCAGTTCCTGACTTTCGTTAAAAGAGCCAGAATCCGTAGATGGCAAGAAAACTAGATTCGGTAAATCGGGCAGATTGTTCTTTAGGGTATTCGGCAAAACCAGACGCACCTCTTTGATGGGATAGTTTGCCGTTATAAACTCGGCAGTTCTCACTTCGGTACGAAAGTTCTGAGAGTTGCCGCCAATAATACTGACTATACCTTGTGTTTGTTCGGGGATGTTCCAAGTCAAATCCTCATAGTTTCCCTTCTCGACTCTCGCAAAATAGTCCATGCGTTAAAACTCCAGCTCTATTGAAACAGGACAATGGTCGGAACCAGTGATGTCTTCGTGTATCTCGGCGGCCTTGAGGTTGTTTTGTAAGCCCTCTGAAATGAAGAAATAATCTATCCTCCACCCTACATTGTCGGCTCGGGCATTTCCCCAATGCGACCACCAGGTATAACGTACTTCGTCTGGGTGCAAGGTGCGAAAAGTGTCAATTATCCCAGCATTAATTATGTTAGTGACTCCTTGACGCTCTTCATCTGTAAACCCAGCCGAATGATGATTCGTCTTTGGCCTAGCCAGGTCTATCTCTTGATGGGCCGCATTAAAATCGCCACACACTACGACCGGCTTGGATTTTTCAAGAGTTTTTAGATAATTCAAGAATTCTGGGTCCCAGAGCTTTTCGCGTAGCCTCAGTCGCTCTAGCCCGTTCTTAGAGTTCGGCGTGTAGACATTTACTAGGTAAAAATGCTCAAATTCTACTGTGAGTACCCGGCCTTCCTGAGCGGGGTCGCCAAATTGGTCAGCTAGGGGTTTGTCCGTAGGCAGTCCACTATTAATCGAAAGAGGTTTAACCTTGGTAAAAATCGCTGTTCCGGCGTAGCCGGGCCGCTCAGCGGAATTCCAGATTTCCTCATACTCTGGCAAATCTATCTCCGCCTGACCCTGCTTGGCCTTAGTTTCTTGTAAGCATAGGATATCTGGCTGGTAATCAGTAATAAACTTCTGAAAGGCACCCTTACGTAGAACTGCGCGTAGTCCGTTTACATTCCAAGAGAAGATACTAAAGTGTTTAGTAGGTGACGTCGCCGAGGGGTCCGTTGACTGGTTCGTTGATTGGCTCGCTGAAGGATCCGTTGATTGGTGCGTTGATGGGTTAGGCATACCTGCCCCTCTCAATGTCGCGCTTCTTGATAGTTTCGCGCTTGTCGTATTTCTTCTTACCTTTACCCACAGCGATAATCAGCTTTATATGGCGTCCGCCGCCTAGTAGTCGAACCGGTACGATAGTAGAGCCAGCGACCTTCTCGCGCTGCAGGGCTTTAATTTGTCTCTTAGTAGCAAGTAGTTTAATGTTTCTAGCGGTTTCAGCCCCAAGAGTGAGATTATTAAGCCAGAGCTCGTCGGCGCGAATTGTCACAAAAGACCCCTTCATCTGTACGTGATGGTCGCGAATTGCTCGTACTTCAGGGCCAGTCAGAACCATACCCACACTCAGCTCATCGCCGAGCTCATAATCAAACCGCGCGCGGCGGTTGACGGTGACAGTACTCGGAGTTCTTTCCTTTTTCATAAATCCATTATAGCACAGCTTGGGTAACCAAACTTGACAAAAATTTGGAGAAGTAGTATAATAATAAAGATGGCTTATTTTTTATGAAAGGGGGTGAGCGATGGTTCTTGATTTTTTAAAAAATGGCATAAACAGGAGAGCATTTGATTGGTTTATGCACTTTGTTAAGCCCGAATTTAAAAGTGACATTGTAAATATCAGTCTCAAGAAACTAATTGAGGAGCAGCGTAAAGAGCCTAGTAATGCTGAGTACTTTATCTTTACAAATAACGACGACGAGACATTTCTACTGTACCATTGGTCCGGGACGGATTGTTTTTCTATTGCGAGAATTGTCGATTTTAAGAATTGTTGGAAGCCAACTTTTGGCGAGACAATAGAATGGGTGCGGAACGGCCGAGAATTATACTTAGAAAGAAAAGGAGCCGATTGAGGCTCCTTTGTTAATTTCCCTAGCAATTATTTATGCAATATCCTCCGAGTAGTCTTCTGGTGATGTATTGTTACTCTCTCTTTCCGAGCCGCTAAAACTACTGTATTCATCGGGTAGACCCCCTTCCTCCCTGCTTCTTTTCTCCCTTCCTGGATTAGTATAGTTCCCCTCGCTGTCTGTGTAATATTTTAATCCCAAATTACCGAAGCCTTTCTGACTATTGTTCTTTAGTGTTTCAGCCACGCTCGTGGTTGTGCCTGGGCGCTTCAAACCGAATGTGGGGCTCATCTCATCCTGTTCTTTAGATAATTTTTTCAAGTAGCTCTCTAACCAGTTGATTCGCTCTAAGTTTTTAGCAACTTTATCCATTGCTGTGCTCAACTCTGCTTTGGTCCCCTCTAGATCCTTTAGCAATAGCTCATTATCCTTTTTTAAGGCCTCAAGCTCTTCTTTAGCATTGTTGTATGCAATCTCGCGAGAGTCTCCTATACTTCTAGCAAGCTCATCACGAGTCAACTGTGTAACATCTATCGCGGCAGTGTCGTGAGGCTTTTCCGGAACAGCTGTTTTTCCCCGGGCTAAAACTCTGGCAATTTCCTCGGCGTGTGTTCCAGGGGCGCTCTCATCGTTACTATTAGAATATGTATCTAGGTTAGGCAACTGTCCTGTTGACCCCTCATAGTAAGAGGAGTTAAGATCGTCTATGGTAATCCCTTTCAACGGGTCGCTTTCGGTATAATCAGAAGGATCTTTCCCGTGGGGGACGTATCCGTTATAATCATCGGTTTGGTTCTTAGGACCAAAATTAGGGTTCATATTATATCTCCTTGTTAATAATGTTTCTGCTTAGATTATAACACAGTATTCAATGATATCAGCACACTTTTACTCTATCATTCCCTACTAGCTCTCGCAGTTTGCTGAGTAGCTCGGTAGAAATATCCACTTTAAACGGCATCTTGAGGGGGCGCTTGGTCTCGCCGTCTTTAATTACTAGTACAACGTCTTGGAATCCTAGATTGAGGTCGGCTAAGCGACGGATAGCGGATAGAGTTTCCGTGTCTGAGGAATCCTCAATCAGGATATACAGGCGTTCTTTTCTGGGATCTTTCGGCGGTTCTCTTAATACACGCGGTGTATCGTCGATGGTCGGAGCTTCGCTAGGCGCTTTTTTGGCGCCAGTGTAGACCCTTTCAGCCGAAGTGCGACCGCGTCGTCCTCTTCCGGTGCTTGGTGCTGCTACCGGTGCAGCGAGTTTGGTACCAGTGGGCTTGTAAGTCTCCAAAGTGTTATCCGAAACCAGTTCGACGGCCTCAGCCAGCAGTTTTACGTCAGAGGTAATATTTCCGTCCTTGTCCGTAGCATTCACTTTTCCCTTTACTCGTACTACGTTATCTACCTCTAATTTACCTCCACACTCCGCAAAGGTTGACGGGAAGACGATAA